>CBINNO010000070.1:0-16498 GCA_966252055.1 uncultured Rheinheimera sp.
CTTCAGCGCGTAGAGACGGGTGGAGTGACGCGACGCCAGCTCGGCCTCGCACGCACTAAATCAGCCAGCTTCGCCAGCTCTGGCCAGGCCAGCGCTGTGGTTGGCATATTGCGCGACCAGCGCATGTACATAGTCAGCAGTAAGTCGGCCGCACTGAATTGCTCACCGAGCAGATAGGGCCCGTTGTTGGCCAATTGGGTTGCCAGCTGCTGCCAAATTTGTTCGATATTGTGTTGAATACTCAGTCGCAGTTCCGCCGGATATTCGATCAGGCCCAAATCTGCCGGATAAAACCATAATCTGAATTGTGGCGCCAGATTGTTGGTCAGAAATGCCACTTGTTGCAGAAACAGAGCGCGGGCCTGTGTACCAACGGCAGGCGCCAACTGCTGATGTTTTTCCGTCAGATATAACAAAATAGCGGCAGACTCTGCCACCCTTTGCTCGCCATCCTGCAGCAAAGGTACCCGGCCTTGCGGATTTAACGCCAGAAAAGCAGCAGTACGCTGTTGTTGTTGACTGAGATCCAGCCGATGCAATTCAAAGGGTTGAGCAAGCTCAATCAGCAACTGATGGATAACCATACTGGCACTGCCGGGTGAGTAAAATAGTCTGTACACGGACTTTGCTTCCTTTGCTGGCTGAGTATCTATTCTTACTTACGGGCAATTTATTGTAAAGCCTGATGTATAACATTCGTTCATAAATCATAAGCTCATGATAATAAAGAAATATTAAATGATTTTATTTGAATTCATTCAATTCAAATAATTTATCTCTGATTTTCCAGAATCGGCCATGTTTTTGTGCTATCACCACCGACGGCGGTTGCAGCCGGTGTAACTGTGCATCGAGCTGACGAGCGGTATTGGCGAGCAGTGGACGGTGGCGGTCGCTGAGCAGTGGCATCAGCTGCACTTTAATCAGTCGCTGAATTTGCGCTTTGCTGTTGATGCTGAAAAATTCCTGCAACTGCTGGCCGGCTGTGTCGAGATAACGTAGCCGCAGCCGCCATTTGCCGTCGCTGTCGGTTTCCACGTTGGCCTCCAGCTGGTCCGGGTATAGGATCAAGGCGTCTTTGAGCTTCAGCGCTTCCTGCAGCTTTTTGTCCGGGTCGACCAACACTTCGCCGCAGCTGTGGCAAAGCCGGGCAGCAATGTCGTGTTCAGTGCCACACTGCGGGCAGAAGCGTGCCTTAAAGCGAAAGCCACAAGGTTGTGGCTGATTCTGTGCGTCAGGCCGCATGCCCTGACAACGACGGCCATAATGTTCCAGCACCAGGCCGTCCGGGTTTTGTTTGCCCCAGAACTGGTTGGGGTACTGACACAGCGGGCAAGGGACCGTCACCTGCACTGAACCCTGGACTGGCGGCGGCGGGCCGGGATCCGCACTGAAAATGTCATACAGATTACCGGCATAGTCGAGCACCAGACAGTCGGTTTTGCCGGGCGACAGGCGCAGCCCACGTCCGACAATTTGCTGGTACAGGCTCAGTGACTCGGTCGGTCGCAAAATGGCAATTAAATCGACATGAGGCGCATCAAACCCTGTAGTCAGTACGGCGACATTGACCAGATATTTCAGCTGTTGTGCCTGAAATTGTTCGAGCAGCGCAGCACGTTCTGATGCGGGCGTCGCCGATAAGATCAGCGCACTGTCACCGGGAGGCAGATAAGACAGGATCTCGGTGGCATGGCGACTGGTGGCCGCAAAAATCATCACGCCTTTGCGCGTCGCCGCATATTGTTGCACCTGCGCGATAATTTGCGGCGTCACTCTTTTGTGGTGATTAATCACCTGATTGAGCTCTGGCTCGCGGAACTGGCCGTTGCTGGCGGGCTTCAGGCCGGAGAAGTCGTAGCTGAGCAAAGCACAATCGAGCCGCTTGGGTTCGGTCAGATAACCGCGTTGTAATAAAGTGCGGATCGGCAGTTCAAAGATGCACCAGCGGAAAAAACAGTCTTGGTCGCCGCGCACTGCGCCCTGATAATGAAACTGATAAATAAAGCCCTGGCCGAGTCGGTAGGGGGTGGCTGTTAACCCGAGGATCTTCACGCCGGCATTGTGCTGCTGCAGGTGGCTGATTACTTTTCGGTAGCTGCTGTCCGCAGTCAGCGGTACCCGGTGACATTCGTCAATGATTAGCAAACTGAAGGCGGAATCAAAGTCACCCAGATTGCGGGCCACCGACTGAATAGAGGCAAAGATCACTTGCTGCGTATTCTGCTTCAGGCCAAGGCCGGCGGCATAGACGCCGCCGGTCAGGCCATAACTTTGATATTTCGCCAGATTTTGCGCGACCAGCTCTTTGACATGAGTCAGCACCAGCACTTTACCGCGCGCCAGCCGGGCCAGTTCGGCGATCACCAGGCTCTTGCCGGCGCCGGTTGGCAGCACCAGCACGGCCGGCTCGCTGAGCCGTCTGAAATAATGAACGACGGCGCTGACCGCCTGCTGCTGATAATCCCTAAGGACAAAGGCGGTCGACATTTCTTTTAGTTCAGGCCCTTATGGCTGAACGCAATGGCTTTGTCGGCAACAAAACCGGCTTTGATACCCTTGTTGTCATCGCCCCAGACACAGCTGCGGGTACCGATCACTTCTTCACAGCTCTTCGCGTCGCCGATAATGGCAGTGACTTCCTGATAACTCATGCCGACTTTCAGCTGGTTATAGTTTTCCATTGATAACTTTGAACAACCTGCCAGCAGCAGGACCGCGGCGAACATCAGTGTTTTTTTCATGGGTTGGTTCCTTGAGCAGCCGCCGTTGCCGGCGTGGATTCTGACGCCGGCGGGGTGAACCGGCGGATCTGTAATATCAGGCCAAAGCGGGGATGGTCAAGATAATGTAATTCGCCAAGCAGCAACCGCACATTATCTTTGGCATAAAAAGTCAGCAATTGCTGGCCGTCGGCACTGCGCTGTCGCAGGTTAAACTCAGTATCGGCAAACAACATCCGCTCGTTGTAAGGCTGGATCAGGCCGTCCAGTTGCCAGACCTGATCCGGCAAACCTGCGGGCAACTGGTTGGCCGTTTGCTCGCCAAGTGGCTGATTGTTTTGCAGGCGCTGATAAGTGTCGGCAATCGCCTGTTGCAGTGCGTTGTCATCCACGCTGAGCGTGGTTTGTGGCTGGACGGGCTGGCCCAGATAATCAAACGATGGACTGAAGCGCTGGCCGGCAAATAAACGCAGCGCCCTGGTGGTGCGTTTGGGGCCGAGCATCTGGCGCCAGCCGGTATGCAGCAGCAAAGTATGACCGGCACGGCGGCTCAGTTGCCAGGCTAAATCCTTCAGTTGCAGTGCAGTTTCATCCAGCAGATAAGGCGCTTGCTGGTGTTGACCGCTGACTTGCGGGATCACGGGCAACATAGCTGGGCCCGGCAGCGGCTCGGCTTCCGGCAGCAGCGTTGGCAACTGCAGACTGAGCGGCGCTGGCGCCGGCAGCGGCGGTTTGCAAAGCGACGGCCAGTACAACAGAGGTTCGGCCGGAAACACGCCGGCAAAAGTACGCAGCAGGCGCTGGGCAAGGGTGACTTCATCGATGACAACATCCGCTGCATCGCCGGGCTCCGCCTGCACCTGTAGTTCCGGCGCCAGCGTGCTGTCCACTGCAGGCCGGCAATCGGGAATAGCGGTGTTGAGGCTGCGCACATCCGGCTGATATAACGGCTTTAGCAGATCCAGGCTGCCGGCGACGGCAATCGGGCTGACATGCGGGTTGAATTTTTCCAGCTGGGTATTGAGGCTGCCGCGCTCGAACGCAATCACCTCGATTTCAAACCAGGGATAATCATTGCTTTGCGCCAGCGCTGCCGGCGTCAGCAAGAGGCTGCCAAGGCTAAGCAACAGTGCCTGACGTATGTTAGGGGCTGAGACTTTACTCACGTTGTCTTCTGTTCCTGATTAAGCATTTCAGCCTGACGCTTAACGCGACTGGCTATTGGCCGCAAAGTCGGCCAGCATAGTTTTTAATAACGCCAGCCGCTCGGTGCTGCCAGCTGTTTCGATATTGAACCGCAGTTTCTGTCCGCCTTCGAGCTTGTAAATGCGCGACTGCGTCTGAATGAGTTTAATAATATAAGCCGGATTGACGCGGGTGCGCTCGGCAAACTCCACAGTGCCGCCTTTGGCGTGCATTTCAATCCGGCGAATACCAAGCTGCTGTGCAACCTGGCGTGCCTGCGTCAACGCGACCAGATGTTTGGCAGCGTCGGGCAACAGGCCAAAGCGGTCGATCAGCTCGACCTGAATTTCATCCAGCTCGCCGCTGTCCCGCGCGCTGGCCAGCCGTTTGTAAAACGACAGACGCAGGCTGACATCCGGAATATAGTTGTCCGGCAACAGGGCTGGGATCTTCAGTTCCAGCTCGGTTTGCTGACTGAGCATCGTATCGAGGCTCGGTTCGCGGCCTTCTTTGAGCGCCTGCACCGCTTCTTCCAGCATTTCCATGTACAGGCTAAAACCAACGGATTCCATCTGACCGCTCTGATCGTCGCCCAGCAGTTCGCCGGCGCCGCGGATCTCGAGGTCGTGGCTCGCGAGCGCAAAGCCGGCACCTAAATCTTCCAGGCTGGAAATGGCTTCCAGCCGCTTTTGCGCATCGACGGTCAGCCGTTTCGGGTGCGGTGTCAGCAGGTATGCATAAGCCTGGTGGTGCGAGCGGCCGACCCGGCCACGTAGCTGATGCAGCTGCGCCAGGCCAAAATTATTGGCCTGATTGATGATGATGGTGTTGGCGGTGGGGACGTCGATGCCGGTTTCGATAATGGTGGAACACAGCAACAGATTAAAGCGCTGATGGTAAAAATCGGCCATGACTTTTTCCAGCTCGCGCTCCGGCATCTGGCCATGCGCGATACCTATGATGGCTTCCGGCACCAGCGTTTGCAGTTCAGCGGCAGTTTTTTCGATACTGGCGACGTCATTGTGCAGGAAATAGACCTGACCCCCACGCATGATTTCGCGCAATACCGCTTCGCGCACCAGGCCGTTTTCGTATTCCCGTACAAAGGTTTTCACCGCCAGGCGACGCGCCGGCGGCGTGGCGATGATCGACAAGTCACGCATGCCTGACAGCGACATATTTAAGGTGCGCGGAATGGGCGTGGCGGTCAGCGTCAGAATGTCGATGTTGGCTCTGAGCGCTTTGATTTTTTCTTTTTGACGCACACCAAACCGGTGTTCTTCGTCAACGATGAGCAAGCCCAGTTCGCGGAATTTGATATCGTCCTGCAGCAGCTTGTGGGTGCCAATCAGAATGTCGACTTTGCCCGCTTCGGTGTCAGCCAGAATGGCTTTTTGCTCTTTGCTACTTACAAAGCGCGACAACACTTCCACCCGCACCGGCCAGTTGGCAAAACGGTCGCGGAAATTTTCAAAATGTTGCTGCGCAAGCAGCGTGGTCGGCACCAGAATCGCGACCTGATGGCCGTCGTCGACCGCAACAAAGGCGGCACGCATTGCCACTTCGGTTTTACCAAAACCGACATCACCACAGACCAGCCGGTCCATCGCCTGTGGCGCCTGCATATCGGCCAGTACGGCAGCGATAGCATCTTGCTGATCAGCGGTTTCCTCAAACGGAAAACCATCAGCAAAACGCTGGTAGGATTCGGCACTGAGCTTAAAACCATAACCTTTCTGACTGGCACGCAGCGCGTACATGTCCAAAAGTTCGGCCGCCACATCGCGGATTTTTTCGGCGGCTTTTTTGCGGGCTTTTTCCCAGGCGTCGTGGCCGAGTTTGTGCAGCGGCGCATGCTCAGGTTCAGTGCCGCTGTAGCGGCTCAGCAAATGCAGCGCCGACACCGGCACATACAGTTTGCTGCCACCGGCGTATTCAATGGTGACAAATTCGGCGATGATGCCGGCCGCTTCCAGCACCTGCAGCCCCTGATAACGGCCAACGCCGTGTTGCAGATGCACCACCGGCTGGCCGGGCGCCAGTTCCGCCAGATTGCGGATAATAGTGTCGCTGGAGATTTGCTGACTGTGTTTGCGCCGCCGCCTTTGCGTGACTTTCTGACCGAATAATTCGTTTTCACTGATGACAGCGAGCGGCGGCGTTTTGCTGGCTTTGGCCGTGTCGCCCAGCTGCACACCTTGTTCCAGCGCACCGACACAAATGGCGACATCTTCAGCTTGTGTCAGAAATTCGCGTACAGAAGCGGTCTGCTTCAGGCGAATATCGTTTTTCTGCAGCAATTGCAGCAGGCTTTCACGCCGGCCTTCTGATTCGACCATAAAAAGCGCACGGCCGCTTTTTTGTTTCAGTTCAAGCAGATAGCTTTTTAATAACGCAAGCGGGTCTTGCTGCTGATGATTGACGGTCAAATCAGGCAGCACAGCGCTGAACGCATTGTGCACACCGGCTTTGGCTGGCAACGGCGCACGCGACAGCCGCAGCCGGCTGTAGTCTTTAAACTGACCAAACAGTTCGTCGACCGACAGGTAAAGCTCCTGCGGTTTGAGCACCGGCCGCAGCAGGTCGATGGCGCGGTCTTCATAGCGTTTTTGTACGTCCTGCCAGAAGCGCTGCGCACCGGCTTCCAGCTCACCGAGCAATAACAGCCGGCTGTCGGATGGCAGGTAATCAAATAAACTGGCGCAGCTTTGGGCAAATAACGGCAGGTAATACTCGATACCGGCCGGCAGTGCGCCATTACTGACTTGCTGATACAACGATTCTTTTTCGTTGCGGGCGGTAAATCTTTCGCGGTAACGGCTGCGAAAACGTTCAATTGCCGCTTTGTCGAGCGGGAATTCATGGGCCGGCAGCAGTTCCACCTGGTCAACCTGTGCCACTGTGCGCTGATTGTCCGGGTCAAAGGTGCGCAGGCCGTCGATTTCATCGTCGAAAAAGTCGATGCGATACGGCAATGGGCTGCCCATCGGATATAAATCCAGCAAGGAGCCACGCACCGAGAATTCGCCGTGTTGCATCACCTGATCAACCGCGCGGTAACCGGCCTGCACCAACTGCTGGCGCAGGGTCGACAAATCCAGCCGCTGCTGTTTTCTCAGCAACAGGCTTTGCTGGCGCAAATGGGCAGGTTCAGACAGCCGCAGCATCAGCGTGCTGACCGGCACCAGCACCAGGCCTTGTGTCAGGTTTGGTAACTGATAGAGCGTGCGCAGACGCTGCGAAATAATATCCTGATGCGGGGAGAACTGGTCGTAGGGCAGGGTTTCCCAGTCCGGCAGACTGTACAGGGGCTGCTGGTCGGTCAGAAACAGCGCCAGCTCCTGCTCCAGCCGCAGTGCCGTCGGCGTGTCCGGCACCACCAGCAAATACAGGCCGGGTTGCTGCTCAAGCAGGGCCGTAATGGCCAGTGGCAGGGCGGCGCCCTGTAATTGACCCCATTGCTGCAGATCGGCGCCGGCTTTTAATTGCGGCAGCGCCAGCGAAGGTAACAACACAGACATCAGTGAGCGGCTCCGTCGAAGGGTAAAGCGGTGCGGCGGGCGGCTTGTGGGCTCAGGCAGCCGCGCGGTAATTGCATAGTGACACAGTGCAGACTGCCGTATTGCTGCACCAGCGCGAGACAGTCAATACCGTGGACGGCAAGGTCAGGGTATGCGCGGCGGATAACGGACAGCGCCTGTGCATCGGCCGGGTCCTGATAAGTCGGCACCAGCACAGCGCCATTGATAATCAGATAGTTGGCATAACTGAGCGGTAAACGGTGACCGCCTGCGTTATAGCGTGCTTTGGGCCAGGGCAATGGGTACAGCGTGAAAGGCTTGCCGTCGGCACTGAGAAAGCTTTTCAACTGCAGCGCCATGTGCGCAAGTGCAGCTGCATCGGGGTCTGCCGGGTCGTCACAGCTGACATGCACGATGCCGCCATGCGGCGTAAAACGGGCCAGCGTGTCGATATGACCGTCGGTGTCATCACCGCTGAGCTGACCATGCTCCAGCCAAAGCACCTGACGACAGCCAAAGAGCGCAGCAAAGCGTGCGGTCAGTTCGTCGCGGCTGATGTCGCCGTTTCGCGCCGGGTCTGCCACACAGCTGCTACGTACCAGCAAAGTACCTTTGCCGTCGGTTTCAATGGCGCCGCCTTCGAGCACTAAATCCTGCCGCTCGATGGCCGGCACGCCGATAAAATCAGCGCCAAACAGCTGGTCATTGATTTGATTGTCAAGCCGGGCGTCATATTTGCCACCCCAGCCGCTGAAGCTGAAATTCAGCCAGACCGGCCGGCCGGCCGGGTCGAACACTGTTATCGGGCCATGGTCACGCGCCCAGCAGTCGTTGTTGGCAATGACGATAAAAAAGCAGCGGTGCAGCGCCAGTGACCGCTCGGCAAAACAGCGTTCAAGCCGGTTTTTCAGCGCTTCGTCATGACAAATCAGCACCAGCGCCTGATAAGGCAGTATGGCGGCGGCAATGGCAAAAAATACCGTTTCGGCGGCGGCCAGCTGGTCAGCCCAATCGGCATTGGCGTGGGGCCAGGTCAGCAGCACAGCGTCCTGCGCGGACCACTCGGCGGGGAGATAACTGGCAGCCACTAGACAGACCCTTGTTGTGCTCTTAATTCGGCTTTGCGTTTGAGTTGCCGCGACTGCTGATGCAGGCTGGCGCGCACAATCAGCTCCCGGTCTTGCTCCCGAATGCGTGTGTAAGTGGCCTTGATACGCCAGACGGGGGTCGGCTCCGTGGTTGCTGTCGTGTCGCTATCTTCGCTGACCACAGGCGTACAGTCGATTGGCGTGCAGTCGATGGTGCGCAGCAGCGCGTATACGGCGCCGTCGCTGTCTTGCAGAAACATTTTAACTTCCAAAAGGCTGCCGGGTTCAATCGGTGCCGGGCTGTCAAAACAAAGCGCAGAACCGCCGTAGCTGTGGCTGGTCAGCCGGTGCTGGGCTTCGTCTTGTTGCAGCAGAATGTAGCGCATCATCGCATCGATTTTTTTCGCCTGCAGACGCAGATAACGTGACAGCTCTTCGGCCAGTTCGCCTAACTGATTGAGCGATTTGAGCGCCGACTGATCGAGGCTGGCCAGCTCGCCGGCCATCCGGAATGGCTCGGGGATTTGACGCTCAAATTGCTCCTGATCAGGTTCAGTGCCGTCCAGTGTTTTTACATTGATGCGGATAGGATGTTCAACAATAAAATAATCGTGGTACTGCTCGCTGAGCAGCTGAAGCTGAGATGTGTCCATGCCACCTGCGCTTGTAAGCGCCCCCGTTTATCTCTATGATTCCGCTACTTTATCACTTTGCATGGCTGAAGTCCTGAGAAAAGGATGCAAGTTCCCGTTTCGTTATTCATCGGCTTACGTTACAGCCAGAGTCGCAAAGGCAATGCCTTCCTGTCGTTTATCACTGTGTTTTCTGTCGCCGGGATTTTCCTCGGCGTGCTGGCGCTGACGGTGGTCAGTTCGGTGATGAATGGTTTTGAAGGTGAGCTGAAAAAACGCATTCTGGGCGTGATCCCGCACATTGTGGTGCAAAGTGACGGCAGCCATGCCGCGTTGCCGGCTGAGCTTTCGAAGCTGCCTGGCGTATTGCAGGTCAGCCCGTTTTTGCAAAGCGAAGCGCTGATCCAATCAAGCAAAGATTTAACCGGTGCGCTGTTGCAAGGCGTTGATGTCAATGCGATGCCCGCGTTTTTGCAGCAATCCCTGCAACAAGGTGACTGGCAGCAATTTGGCGAAGAGCGGTATCAGGTGATGCTGGGCAGTGGGCTAGCCGACAAACTCAGGGTCAGACCCGGTCAGAAGATCCGGCTGATGTTGCCATCAGGTGGCAGTTACACTCCGCTTGGCTGGATGCCGCGCCAGCGCAATTTTGTTGTCGCCGGCATTTTTGACACCGGCTCTGAAGTTGACCGCGCCGTGGTCGTGCTGCGTCTGGCTGATTTACAAAAACTGAGCGCCAGTACCAGTCAATATTACCGGCTGAGTCTGGCAGATGCGTTCAGCGCGCCGGCACTGCTTAAAACCGTCCAGCAGGTGCCCGGCGTGGTCAGTGCCACCGACTGGCGGCAAAGTCATGGCAAGTTGTTCTCCGCAGTCGCAATGGAAAAAGCCATGATGTGGCTGATGTTACTGCTGATTGTAGCGGTTGCTGCTTTTAACATCGTCTCCGCACTGGTGATGATGGTCACGGAAAAACAACGCGAAGTCGCCATTTTAAAAACGCAGGGCATGAATAACCGGCAACTGTTTTATGTGTTTGCCGCCCAAGGTATGAGCCATGGCCTGAGCGGTGCTTTATTGGGCGCTGTTGCCGGGGTGCTGCTGACGCTTTATCTCAACCCGCTGACGCAGTTATTAGGCTTGCAACTGGTGCCGGGGATGGCCTTGCCAGTCGAGCTGCGTTTGTCGGATGTTGTGGCGATAGTGCTGGCAGCACTGCTGCTGACGGCGCTGGCGGTGGTGTATCCGGCCTGGCGGGCAGTGCAGGTTGAGCCGGCCGCCGTGCTTCGAGACGAATAAGCGCTCAGAGACAAACAAGTGCTCATTCACGAACAACAGTCACATGACAGGCCGGCAGCGACGAGCCGGCGTTTAATCAGACCGCGTCCCTGCGGGGCGGGAGTAACATGTTAGTTTGCAACAATATCAGTAAAAGTTATCGCGATGGAGCACATGTGACGCCAGTGCTGCATCAAATCAACCTGCAGGTGCCGGCGGCGCAGATGGTGGCGATTGTCGGCAGCTCCGGCTCAGGCAAAAGTACCTTACTGCATATTCTGGGCACGCTGGATAACCCCGACAGTGGCGAATTGCTGCTGGCCGGTCAGCGGATTGCGGCGCTGGATAACGCCGCCAAAGCAAAACTGCGCAACGAGCAACTGGGTTTTATTTATCAGTTTCACCATCTGCTGATGGATTTCAGCGCAGAGGAAAATGTAGCGATGCCGCTCTTGATCCGCGGCATCCGTCAGTCTGAAGCCCTCGCCAGCGCCCGCGCTATGCTGGAGCGGGTTGGTCTTGGTCACCGGTTGACGCACAGACCGGCTGAGCTCAGCGGCGGCGAGCGTCAGCGGGTGGCGATTGCCCGTGCTGTGGTCGGCAAACCGGCACTGGTACTGGCGGACGAACCCACCGGCAATCTGGACCATCAGACGGCTGAGAGCATCTATCAGCTGATGCGCCAGCTCAACCGCGAACTGGGGACCAGTTTCATCGTGGTAACGCACGACCCGCAACTGGCGGCGCGGCTGGACCGTCAGCTGTATATGCGCGATGGCCGGCTGGGAGAACAGCATGGCTAGTCTGGCCTGGCAGCTGGCGCAGCGTTATCGCCATACCCGCTCCAACAGTGCTTTTATTCGTTTTATCGCCGCATCGTCGACCTGGGGCATTGGTCTGGGCGTGGCGATTCTGATCCTGGCGTTATCGGTGATGAACGGCTTTGAAAAAGCGCTGGCCGATAAACTGCTGAATGTGATCCCGCATGTCGAATTGCAGGCGGTCGACAAACCCATTCAGCAATGGCCGGCGAAATTACAACAGCTAAGCCGCCAGAGCGGTGTGGTCGCCGGCGCGCCTTATATTCGCAGTGACGGCTTGTTACGCGAGGGTGGCAAGGTCAAAGCCGTCGCGGTGCGGGGGATTGACCCTGCTTATGAAATGGGTATCAGCGATCTGGCCAGTTTTGTCCAAAGTGGCAGTCTGCAAACGCTTGGCCCTGATCAGCTGATTATCGGTCAGGGCATCGCGCAGGAACTGGGTGTCAAAGCCGGCGACAGCGTGCAGCTGATGTTGCCCCAGCTGACCGAACAGGGCGAGCTGGCGGGCCAGAAGAATGTCAGCCTGACGGTCAGCGCTGTGGTTGGTATCGGCGGGCAGCTCGATTATCAGCAAATTTGGGTGCAGCTGGATGCGCTGGGCGCATGGCTTGGCCTGCCGGCGCAGCAGGTGCAGGGTTTTGCTTTTAAAATTACTGACATCTTTCAGGCCGGTAATATCGCACGTGAGCTCGGCAACCAGGCGACGGACTATGTCTACATGCTGGACTGGACCCGCACGCAGGGCCACTTGTATCAGGACATTCAGCTGGTGCGCAGTATTTTGTATCTGGTACTGGCTTTAGTGATTTGTGTGGCCTGTTTTAACATTGTGGCGACGCTGGTCATGGCTGTGCGCGAAAAAGAAGCCGATATCGCCATTTTGCTGACGATGGGTACAGCGCCTGGTGTGTTGGTACGCGCTTTTGTCTGGCTGGGCTGGCTCAATGGCGTCAAAGGCACTGCCTGGGGTTGTGCCTGGGGTTTGCTGCTGGCGTGGCAAATCGAGCCATTGTTTGCCGGCCTGTCGAGCCTGCTGGGCCACAGTCTGCTCGACCCGACCATCTATTTTATTGACACTTTACCTTCTGATATCCAGTGGCCGGACGTGCTGCTGACGGTCAGCGTGGCGTTGTTGCTGAGCTTATTGGCGACTATCTGGCCGGCCAGACGGGCGGCCAAAGTGCAGCCGGCGCTGGTGTTGGGACAGCAATAAGCCCACCACAAGCCACAAGCCCACCACAAACCCAGTTCAAGCCAGCACGGCGCTTGTGCGCATCTGGCTGGCAGGGGCCTTTGCTCTGATGGCTTAAAGGTGAACCTCAGCGTCGGCGGCGCCGGCGTTTTAGCCGCAAGGCAAAGAGCCAGCCGCGGCGCAGCAATAAAGCGCTGGCCAGCGCACTGAGGAGCCCCAACAGCACAGAACCCAGCAGCAGCGGCAATCCGATGTCGACAATCGACTGGCGGAACCAGCGCAGGCTGGCTTCAAATTCAAATGCAGCGGTGTCAACAGGATCCCCGCCTGATAACCGGCATAAATCAGCAGCGGCAACATCAGTCGATTGTTCAGCCAGACCAGCGTCAGCGGTAAATGCGCACGGGCGCGTACGGCCATGGCTGCGGCGAGCGCCATCTGGATTGGCAGCGGCAGCCAGGCGCAAAATAAGCCAATGGCACAGGCGCGCTCAGCACTGCGACTACAAAGCCGCCACAGCCAGGGATGTGCCAGTGCCGGGCCGAACTTTTGCAGCCAGCTCTGCTGCTCGCTTCTTAAACTGATCGGTGGTCTAGGCTTGCTGGCGCAAAGTCGCGCTGTCCGGTAACCGGCAAAAATTCAGCCATGATTTCATTCGGGCGGGCGGCTGTGCTCAGTGGATTTGCGCACCCGTTTTTTACGGCGGTTGCGCCGGACAGCCAATATCCACAGGCGGTCAATCAGCAGCCAGGCACTGGCAGAGACCACAGCGGCAAAGATCAGGCTGCCAACCAGAAAGGGTTTACCGACAGAGTCGATACTGGCGATCAGCCATTCAAAAGTGGCGTGAAACTCAACGGGTAACGGTGGCGTGCCCAACACCCAACTGCCAATGTTGTAGCAAATGTAAAAAATAGGCGCCATGGTCAAGGGGTTGGTCAGCCAGCACAGCGCGACCGCGATGGGAATATTGCAGCGGAAAATAATGGCAAATGCAGCGGCCAGTAATGTCTGGCCCGGCATTGGCATCAGGGCGGCGAACAAGCCGGCGGCAAAAGCGCCGCGGGCCGAACGTCGGTTTAAATGCCACAAATTGGCGTCATGCAGAAACCGGCCGAAGATCTGCATCGATTTATGATTTCTGATCAGCTCTGGATCTGGCAGGTATTTTTTTATAAAGTCTTTAGCCATTACATCTCATTAACCAAAATGAAACATGGAACGTTTTTGCTTTGGTGTTTTAGCCGCAGCGTTGCTGGCTTTATTGCTGCCCCGGTTGCCGCCTGTCTGGCTGCCGGCGCTGTGTTTTTTGCTGTTGCTGCCGTGGTGGCGTTACAGCGCAGCGCTTTGCGGCGCTCTGGCTTACCTGCTTTGCCTCACCCTCTGGTTTGACAGCTATCAGCAGGCGCAGCAGGCTGTGCTGGCGCAGCATACCACAGAAATCTGCGGCACAGTGGTCAGCCTGCCGCGACATTATCCGGACAGTACCAGCTTCAGATTGCAAACCGTTGAAGGAGTTGAGGGTTGCGGTACGCCCTTGCAAGGGGCGGGCGATTTTTTACTGGATGTGCGCTGGTACGCTGCGCCCGGCAAGCCGGTTCCTGTGGTCCGGGCCGGGCAGCGCTGGCAACTGCAACTCAGACTGAAGCCGGTGCGGGGATTGGCCAATCCCGGTACACCCTGGCGTGAAGCCAATGCGGCGGTTGACGGGGTGATGGCGGTCGCGGATGTCCGGCATGGTCAGCTGCTGGCTGACACGCCGTCCTTGCGCCAGCAAATCTATGATGCCTTTACCGCCTGCTGCCGGCATTATCAGGCTTATCCGCTCTGGCTGGCGCTGACCATCGGCGAGCGGCCGTTCAGTGCGCAGATGTGGCAGGCTATCCAGCACAGCGGTCTGGCGCATTTGTTATCCATTTCCGGCATGCATATCGCGCTGCTGTTCAGCCTGTGTCTGGCCGCCCGGCGCGGCCTGCGCGCTCTGGTCAGCCGGGAACCGGCGCACTCGGTATTGGTGTGGTTATTGGCACTAACACTGGCCTGGGGTTATGCCGCGCTGGCGGGCTTTGCCGTACCGACCTTACGGGCTATCCTGACCTTGTCTTTGCTGGTGTTGTTGTTGGTCGCCCGCCGGCGCAGCAGCTTCTGGCAGACCAGTTGGTTGCTCAGCGGCCTGATGCTGTTGGCTTGGCCGGCTTTGCTGCTCAGTTACAGCTTCTGGCTGTCGGCCATTGCTTTGGCGGTGCTGGCGCTGCTGGAATGGCAAGTGCCCGCAGCGCCGGCCTGGCGGTCGGTCGTGCGACGTTTTGTCTGGTTTCAGTGTGGTTTTACACTGCTGTTATGGCCCATCGGTTTGTTGCTGTTCCAGGGATTGCCTCCTTTAGCCTTGCTGGTGAACCTGGCGGTGCTGCCGCTGATGACATTACTGGCTATCCCTTTGTTATTGCTGTTGTTTGCCATGTTTTCGCTGCAACTTTGGTTGCCCGTCTGGCCTGTCCCGGCCTGGTGCTGGCAGGGACTCGACGCGCTGTATCAGCCGCTGCTGTGGTTGTTGCTGCAGTGCGCCGACAGCGCTTTATGGTGGAGCCTGCCGACACCCGGCGTGGCGGCCATCCTGCTGACGTTCCCCGCGGTATTTTTGCTGTGGTTTTGCCGTGGGCGCTGGCAATGGTCGGCATTGCCGCTGTTTGCGCCGCTGTTATGGCAGCTGGCGCAGCCACCGAGGCTGCAGTTCAGCGTGCTGGATGTAGGTCAGGGCAGTGCGGCGCTGTTACAACGGGGCAGTGCAGCGCTGTTAGTGGATTTGGGGCCTGCCTTTGGCGCGGTCAGTGCGACCCGCCAGGTGGTGTTGCCGGTGTTGAAGTATCAAAGTGTGCGGCAACTCAGCTACGTGGTGATCAGTCATGACGACAAAGATCATACCGGCGACTGGCCGGCGCTGCGTCAGCATTATCCGCAGGCAACGCTTGTCAGCGATATTCGCCGGCTGGCGCCACGCTTTCACTGTGAACCCGCGGTGATTGACTGGCAAGGGGTCCGCATTGAGTGGTTTCGGCTTGGACCCTATCAAAGCGAGCCGGACAATGAAGATTCCTGCGCCGTGTTGATTGATACCGGCAGTGTGCGGCTGTTAATCCCCGGTGATATCGGGAAGGCGGAAACTGCTTTGCAAAGCCAACTGCAACGCCGAGGCGTGCAGCAGGTTGATGTGCTGGTGCTGGGCCATCACGGCAGCCAGTCCGCCAGTCGACTGCCATTTTTACAGGCGCTGTCGCCAAAACTGGCGATTGCCAGCAGTGGTTTCGCCAATCAGTTTGGTCACCCGGCCACAGCCACTCAGGCAAGGCTGCAACTGCTTGGCATCCCGCTTTACAATACTGGCTGGCACGGCGCGGTGACAGTGGATTTGACCGGTCCGCAGCTGTTAGTACAGGGTTATCGGGCACAAAGGTTGACCGGCTGGCTGGAAAATTCGGTGCCGGCAAGTGAAACCACCGACTTAAAAGAGTAGAATGCACAGGTTTTGTCTTTGACAGGAAAGCAATTTTGACCACACAAGAGACGGGTTCGGTATCGACCTTTCGCCGGCTGATGAGCTATCTGAAACCCTACCGGGCAGGATTTGGCCTCGCGATCCTCGGCATGATTGGCTACGCCACTATTGATGTCTACTTCATTTCCAACTTCGGCGAGTTCATCGACCGCGGCATCAGTGAAAAAGATTACAGCTATCTGGCCTGGGCACCTGTGGTCGTCGTGCTGCTGTTTGCGCTGCGCGGGATCTTTAACTTTATCGCCAGCTATTGTCTGAACTGGGCGGGTACTCATATCGTCAAAGATCTGCGTCAGCAGCTGTTTCAGCACATGGTAAAACTGCCGGTCAGCTATCACGACAATCATTCAACCGGCGAGATGATTTCCCGCATCACCTACGATGCTGAACAAATCAAGCAGGCGTCGAGTAAAGCGCTGGTGGTACTTATTCATGAAGGCGCTTTTGTCATCGGTCTGCTGGCGCTGATGTTCTATAACAGCTGGCAGTTGTCGGCCATTTTTAT
>CBINNO010000071.1:0-16358 GCA_966252055.1 uncultured Rheinheimera sp.
CACTTTGCCGGCGGCGACGGCGTTGCCTGCAATGGCGCAGATGCCGGCAGAACCGTCAGTACCCGCCGCTGCCGTGGTGCATCGTAAAAAAACCTTGTTTCGCCCGCTCGCAGTGCCGGCAATATTGGTGTGTGGGGTGCTGGCTGGCTGGTTGCTGTTGCAACAAAAAACCGATGCGGCGTTTCGCACTGAAGCGCTGATTGATTTACCCGGTGAAGAGTTTTGGGCTGATTATCAGCAGCAAAGCGGTGCGCTGGTGTTTTCGCACCGCAAAACGGCCAACGGCTTCTATGATCTGTACCTGAAAAAACCTGAAACGCAGACGCTGACCCGACTGACCTGGGATGAGGCCAATCACAACGAACCGCGTTGGTCACATGACGGTAAACGGATTGCTTATCAGCGCCAAACCGGCGAGCAAATTGAGCTGGTGATGGCCGGTCTTAATGCGCAGATGCAGCTGGAAAGCCCGCAAACGCTGTTTACTTACAACACATTGCAACCCAGCCTGGCCTGGTCACCAGATGATTCCGCCTTGTTTTTCATTCACCGGCAAAGCGAAGCGCATCCTTATTCCGTGTTTTCGCTGGATATTCAGAGCCGCGAGCTGAAGCAAATTACCTTTCCTGATGCACAAAGCCAGGGCGACTATGCGGTGCGGTTCTCGCCGGACGGCACTTATCTGGCCGTGTTGCGCCATCAGCAAAATTCGCGGGTTCAGCTGATGTTGCTGGAAATGTCATCCGGCAAAGTCAAATTTAACCAGACACTGCTGAATCCGCCGGCGGTGATCAGCTGGAGCGAGGCCGGTGACGGCGTGTATTTCACCGCCAGCAATGTGCTGTATCATTTTGCGCTGGCAACCGGCGTGTTATCTGAAACCCCGGTTACAGGGCAGAGCCTCAGTGCCATCGTCGACAGTTGTGGCCGGGATTGCCTGATTGCCAGCACATTCGATGACAATCAGACCGATATCAGTGAACTGGCCAATCCATTCCTGGCGGCGGATCAAAAGCCGCAACATTTGCTTGAACTGCCATTAGCCGGCGAAGAAGGCCCACCTTTTTATGGTTTACAGCCGGATGAGATTGTGTTTCGCAAGGTCATTGATGGGGTGCCACAAATTGTCAAATACTCGCCGACGCACAACCTGCAGGTCCTGAGCGCCTTTACCGACAGTCACCGGATCACCAACCTGTCACAGCATCCGGGCCGCGACGTCGTGCTGGGATTGCTGGACCAACAAGTATTTACGCTGGATGTCGCCAGCGGCGCGCTGGCGCTGGTCAGCAAACAAATCGAAAATGCACAGCGGCCGCACTGGACGGCCGATGGCAACGGCATTTATTACTCGCGCCAGGAAGGTGGTGTCAAAACTCTGATGCATGTGGATGTCAGCACGGGCAAAAGTCAGCGTCTGGCAGAGCATGTGGTGGAAGCCCGCCAGGATAAGAGCGGCCAGTTTTTGTATTATCTGAACGAGAATGGTCAGTTGTACCGCAGCCGGGATCTGCAGACGGCGCAGCCTGAATTTATCACCAATATTCCGACTGACTCCAACATCTCCTGGCAACTGGTGGATGACTACCTTTATTACACGGCGCAAAAAGGCAAAGATTTTGTGCTGACACAACTGCATTTGCCGACCGGTGCCACGCAACAACACAACTGGCAGAAGAATGCCTATTACGCCAATTTCAGTGTGCATCCAAGCCGGCAACGCTTTTTACGGCTGAAAGACAATGAACCCAGCTCTAATCTGGTATTTCTGCGTTTCTGACCGGCAGGTCCTGCTGTTTTCCCGCCTTTGACAGCCCTTGATAGCCATTGACCCGCACGACAGGGGACGCGGCCTGTGATGACCCCGCTTTGATTTGCCTGTTCTGCGTGCCTGTCAGCTTTACAGCTCCGCGCTGCCTGGCCTGCCGAACAACACCAACTCACCACAACGCAAAACATCTATTGTCACTGCATCCAGTCAGATGAGCTGATGCTGAAGTTCGTTTTGCGCTCAAAACAGCTTAAATCATCGTTTTGTCATGCTTTTATCAAGGTCACAAGCGCTTTAAACCGCTTGGTCACAGCGCCTGCCTTGTATGCCTAACACTAAGTCATAAGAAGTTCGGTGAGGAAGCAACCGGGGTCTGCTTAGATGATGGTGCTGCGTTTGAAACCAGCACACAACATGTCAACAACAAGAGCGAACAAGGTCGGCACAGTGGAAAAGCCAGTACTTGTTCCAATCATTTAGGGACTAACAAAAATGACTTCAAGCAAAATCATCGCTAAACATCTGTCAGTTTTCGTACTGTGCGCCGTCACCAGCCTGTGTTCGCTGCATGCCGTCGCTGAGACAGACCCACAACCTTCGCAGGAAAATGGCGAACCGCGTGATGGCGAAGTGCCACCAGTCATTCTGGAAGGCTGCCCGATGTTCCCTATGTGTGACATCCAGCGCTAATCAGGTTCGGGATTCCGCGTGAACCTGCCAGATTGCGTGGTAGGCAAGTTCACAGCGGTCCGCCGATGTCGATGCGTCAGCGCAGCCTCAACGGCTGACAGAAGACGGTCTGGGGGAAAGCAAAATGCGTTTTAAAAAAGCGGTGCCGGTATTCAGCACAGTGGTATGTCTGGGCGGCGCAGGGTTGTTCTTTTTAATCAACGCCACCGCCGTGGAACAAGTTGCACAGACGCCGGAACGGGTTGTACCCGCGGTGCAGGTGCGGCAGATTTGGTCCGCCGAGCATCAGGTCAGGCTGACGGCACATGGCGAAGTGGTACCGCTGGAAAGTACCCGTATCGCGTCAGAAGTGACCGGCAGAGTGCTGTACTGGAATCCGGAGCTGGTGCCGGGTGGGCGGGTGCGGCGTGACACTTTGTTGTTCAGTATCGAAAAAGATGCCTATGAGGCCGCCGTGCTGCAGGCCGAGGAGCGCGTGGCCAATGCCAAGGCCCGGCTGATAGAAGAGCAGGCAAGGGCGCGCGTCGCCACCCGCGAAATTGAAGGTCTTAATGCGACGCAGGTCAGTGACCTTTATCTGCGCCGGCCGCAATTATTGCAGGCCAAATCTGCGCTGGATGCCGCAAGCGCCGATTTAAAGCTGGCCAAAAAATATCTGGCCAATTGTGACGTCTATGCGCCTTTTGATGCGTTAGTGGAATCGCGCGCGGTCGGCCATGGTCAGTTTGTCAGCGCCGGCAACGTGATCGCCAATTTACACAATATCGAGTTTGCCGAAGTTCATCTGCCGATCGCCAGTTTTGATAAACCATTCCTGCCGGACAGCAGCAGCCGGCCGACAGTTGAGATCCGCGACAACAAAGGCAGCATGCGGCAGGGAACTTTGGTACGTGATCTGGGCATGGTTGATCAGGCCACCCGCATGCTGCGGGTCGCGGTACGGATTGACGACCCTTATGGCTTGAAATCTGCCCAGCCGGTTTTTCGGTTTGGCGAGTTTGTTGAAGTCAGTTTCCCCGGCAAATCGCTGCAGGACGTCTATCTGGTGCCGCAGCACCTGGTGCATGACAACACCATCTGGCTGATGGATGAGGCCGAACGGCTGACCAGTCAACCTGTCGCCGTGCTGACGGCAAAAGGTGCGGATTACATCGTACAGGGCAATCTGGGCAACCCGGCACCTGTGGTGATGACAGTGCCTGATTACCCGCAAGCCGGCACTTTAGTGAAACCGCAGCTGCAAATCGCAGCGCAACAAACCGCACAGGTGTCGCCATGAACGATTTTCAGACCGGCCAACCGACGCCGGCAGACGGACCTATTGCCTATTTTGCCAAAAACCCGGTTGCCGCCAATTTATTAATGGTGTTTGTGGTCGTGATGGGATTACTCAGCTACCTGACCATTAAAAAGCAGCTGTTTCCCACGGCCACCCCCAATTTTATTTCGATTCAGTTCAGCTACCCCGGCGCTTCTGTGCAGGAGCTGGAAGAGCACGTGCTGGTCCGCATCGAAGAAGTGTTAAAAGACATCGCCGAAATCGACAAAGTGGTTGCGCTGGCGGAGCGGGGCAAAGGCAGGTTGCGGCTGAAGCTGTCGCCCAAAGCGGAGCTCGGCGAAGTGCTGGATAAAGTCAAACTGCGGGTCGACAGTATTGCGAATTTGCCCGCCGGTATGGAGCCGCTGATGATTGCGGCCATTGAGCCGCCGCAAAATGTGATGGAAATCAGCCTGGTCGGCGATTATTCGCTGGCACACCTGAAAGTGGCCGCCAAAAAATTACAGGCCGAACTGCTGCAGCTGCAGCATGTGTCGTTGGTCGATGTACCGCTGCCCGCCGAGGAAATTTCGGTTGAAGTGGAACCGACCAGGTTGCGTGAATTTAATCTGACGCTGCGGGATATCTCCAACGCTATCAGCCAGTATTCGGCCAATTTTTCGGCCGGGCAAATCCAGACACAAGGCGGCAATGTGTCGATCAGGATCCAGAATCAGGCACTGAAGGCGGCCGACTTTGCCGGTATTCCAGTGAAAGCATTGCCCAATAGCGGCATGGTGCGGCTGCGCGATGTCGCCCAGGTCAAAGATGTGTTTATTGACGGCGAACGTTATCTGACCTTTTCCGGCACCAATGCAGTGTCGCTGATCATCAACGCCACCAAAGAGCAGGACATTATGGCGGTGGCCGATTCGGTCAAAAGGTTTATTGAGAAAAAGAACCAGAGTTTGCCGGACGGGCTGACGCTGAAAGTGCTGGTGGATTACACCTACTACCTGGACGCCAGACTCAGCATGATGCTCAGTAACCTGGTCCAGGGCGCTATTCTGGTAGCGATTGTGCTCGGGGTTTTCCTGCGCAGCCGGCTGGCGTTCTGGGTGATGGTGGGTTTACCTGTGTGTTTTCTCGGCACTGTGATGTGTATGCCGCTGTTTGGTCTGAGTATCAATATTGTCACCTTGTTTGCCTTTATTATGGTGCTCGGCATCATCGTGGACGACGCCATCGTCACAGCAGAAAGTGTCTACACCGATGTGCAACAGCACGGCCCGGGCGTCGACACTGTGATTGCCGGCGTGAAAAAGATTTCGACGCCCGTGACCTTCGGTGTGCTGACCACGATGGCGATTTTTATGCCCTTTGTGTTTTCATCCGGGCCTGACAGCGCCATGTTTACCGGTATTTCGCTGGTCGCCATGCTGTGTTTGTTCATCAGTCTGATCGAATCCAAACTGATGCTGCCGGCTCATTTGGCTCATATCCGTTATACCCCGGTGGCGCCAGGCAGTGCGCGCGACAAAATCAATCAGCGACTGGATAACTTTGTGGCCGGCCCTTATCAGCGGCTGCTGGACCTGTGCATTCGCCATCGCTGGCGTAGCTTGCTGATGTTTGTCGTTATTCTGGTGGTCAGCCTGGCGCTTATCAGCTCGCAGCGCGTGCGCGTGGTGCCGAACCCCAGCGTACCGCATGATTTTCCGTCGGTGTCGATCCAGATGAATGACAGTGTGTCGGTACAGCAGACCATTGAGACCTTAAAGTTAGTGGAACAGGCCATTCTGGCAGTCGACGCCCAGACTATTGGTCAGCACGGCCAGGGCATGGTGCGCGACATCCTGGCCTTTAACGACAGCAGAACCGAAGCCCGGCTGATAGTCCCGCTGGTCGATGAGAGTTTAAGACCCTACAACACCTTTGAGCTGTCACGCCGCTGGCAGCAAGCGTTGCCGCCGTTGCCGGGCATCAAGTCGATGGCAATTCAGGATGATTTGAACGATCAGGCGGATGACGGCGACTTTGGTTACCGCCTGTACGGACAGGACATGAACGAGCTGCAACAGGCCGCGCAGCAGCTGGTGGCCCGCCTGAAAGGGCAACCTGGCGTGACTAGCGTCAATACCTCAGTGGATACCGCCAGCAGTGAAATTCAGCTGGTGCTGAAACCTGCCGCCTTAGACATGGGCCTGACATTACAGGATGTGGCTGCGCAGGTCGGCTTTGGGTTTTATGGCAAAGAAGCGCAGCGGGTGCTGCGGGGTTCGGAAGAGACCAAAGTGATGGTCAGATATCCGCAGGCGACCCGTGAACAGCTGTCGGCGCTGAACTATGCGCCGGTGAAAACACCCCAAGGCGCCGATGTGTTGCTGGGCGATATCGCCACCTTGCAGCAAGTGCCCGGCGTCGGGTCGGTAAGGCGGGAACAGGGGCTGCGTAATGTCTATGTCTGGGGCGCGCTGGATAAAGAAATAGTTTCGCCGGGCAAAATAGTGTCCTGGGTCGACACTTCGGTGTTGCCCGAGCTGAAAGCGCAATTTCCGGGCATCCGCACTGAACTCGGTGGCGCTATCGAAGAACAGTCCGCTCAGTTCAGTGAACAAATGTTGTTCTTTGTCGCCGGTTTGCTCTGTATCTACATTTTGTTGGCGGTGCCGCTGCGCAGCTACAGTCAGCCGCTCATCGTGATGCTGATGATACCGCTCAGTTTTACCGGCGCCGTGTGGGGGCATTATTGGTTTGGTCTGGATTTCAGCACGATGTCGGTGTTTGGCCTGATCGCCGCAGCTGGCGTGGTGATCAACGACGCGCTGGTGATGACCGACTACATCAATGGTGCCAGAGCCCAGGGCATGTCGTTGTCCGAAGCGGCCGCAAGCGCCGGCAAGGCACGCTTCAGAGCCGTATTGCTGACCTCATTAACCACTTTTGTCGGTGTGTTGCCGCTGATGTTTGAAACCAGCCTGCAGGCAAAATTAATGGTGCCGATGGCGGTGGGCCTGGGGTTTGCGGTGATGTACGCCACAGTCGCCAGCCTGTTGCTGGTACCCGCTTTGTACCTGATCGTCGAAGATTTAAAGGCGAAATTAACGCCGGCGCAAGCCAGCGGGCCACAGTTCCCGCCAGTCGGCGCCAATCCCGTATCTCCAGAGTGAGGAGCCAAGTGATGTTTGATTTTGACAAACCGCTGATATCTGGCAGGCGTCTGCTGCAACCGCTGCGTGCGGTGGCTGCGCCACGCTGCCGGCTGATTTGCCTGCCATGTGCCGGTGGCAGCGCCGCTATGTTCCGCCAATGGCCAGGCCAGTTACCGGCCGATGTCGAAGTGTTGGCTTTACATGCGCCGGGCCGGGGCGCGCGCTTTGCGGAAGCGCCATATCAGGCGATGGCGCCGCTGGTGGATGACTTGTTACGGGAATTTCAGCAGGTCAGTGACCTGCCTTATGTGATGTTTGGTCACAGTCTGGGGGCCAGAATTGGCTATGAACTGTGCCGGCGTGCTGAGTCGGCCGGGCTGACGTTGCCGGAGCAGTTCATCGTGGCGGGCAGCCGCTCGCCCGACATGCCGTGTTTTAATGAGCCGACCTTCGACCTGCCGGAACCAGCTTTTGTCGCGACCCTGGCCGCGCTGGGCGGCACGCCCCCGGAGATCCTGCAAAACGAGGAAATGCTCAGATTGCTATTGCCGGCGCTGCGGGCTGATTTCCAGATTGCGGAATGTTACATGGCGGCGTCGGTTGACCCCATCTGCTGCCCGATCACGCTGTTTGCCGGCAAAGAGGACCCGCGTGCGCCAGTCGCCGCGATGCTGAACTGGCAGCGGTTCACGCCTTACAGTCTGAATTTCCGGCTGTTTGATGGTGGACACTTTTTTGTCAGCGACAATATGGCGGTGATCCAGGCTATCCAGCCGCTGTTGTCGCGGCCGTCAGTGCCTGGCAGGCCTTATCAGATCCGACTGGCTTAAGATCTGACTGGCTTAAGATCTGACGAGGTTGCGGCCTTCAGCTTTGGCCTGATACAGCAATTGATCGGCCTGGGCCAGCGCCAGCTCAAAATCGTCGGCGGCGTTCATGACGGACACGCCAAAACTGCAGGTGATCACCAGCTCCGGATGTTGCGGTAAAAACCGTTGCTGCGCGACCGCCTGGCGGATTTTCTCGGCGACCCTCACAGCGTCGCTGAGCTGGGTGTGCGGCAACAGCAGCAAAAACTCTTCGCCGCCATAACGGCCGCAAATGTCGGGC
The DNA here is from genome assembly GCA_966252055.1 of uncultured Rheinheimera sp. GTDB lineage: Bacteria > Pseudomonadota > Gammaproteobacteria > Enterobacterales > Alteromonadaceae > Pararheinheimera. The sequence goes on from CBINNO010000071.1 coordinate 7,982, forward strand.
TGGCGCAGTTTCTGCCGAAATAAGCGGGCCATTTGCTGCAATACTTTGTCGCCCTCGGCGTGGCCAAAACTGTCATTGATATGCTTAAAGTGGTCTAAATCCGCCAGCACCAACGCCATCGGCAATAAGCTGTCTGGCTGCTGTTGCAGATGCTGCGGCAGGCTCTGATCAAGAAAACGCCGGTTGGCGAGGCCGGTCAATGCATCGGTGTTGGCTTGCTGATCTTTGCTGCGTTGCAGCAAATCCATACTGTGGTGGCTGCGGGCACGGAAATGTTCGTTGATAGCCGACGCCAGGATCAGCGTCAGCAAGGACGCCAGAAAACGGCTGCTGTGCGCCGGGTCATATTGTGCCTGACCAAACGCAGGTCCATACAACACCAGCGCCAGCGCGGCAAACAGCCCCAGATTCAGCAGAGTACCGCGCCGGCTGCCGAGCAACCCATACAAAATCGGCGGAAAGGGAAATACCCAGAACAGCGCCGTCTGCTGATGGCCGCCATGGATCACCAGACCGAACACAAAGAGGCTGACCAGCACGCCTTCAATCAGGCAGGCGGTTTCCAGTTGCTGGCTGGCATGAAACCAGGCCACATTGAGCAAAAAACAACAGGCGCAACCAAACAGGATGCCTTGCAGCAGGTGGTCGTCGCTGAATAAATGACGTAAACCCAGCACCAGCATAATGGCCGAGGTGATGTAGCTGACAAACAGCAAAATATAACGGCGACGATTTTGCTCAACCGACATCGCTTCGACAAAACTGTTACGGGAAATCGGCACTGGCCCGCTTCCTGATTGGATAAAGTGCAGCCAGTATTGAAGAATTACGCCGGAAAAAACAATGTCAGCTTGCGGTTTTTTTCAGCAAATAGCGGTAAGGCAACTGACTGGTGTCACTGGCCAGCAATTCATGATCCATAAAACGGCAAAACGCCGGAATGTCGCGGGTGGTTGCCGGATCGTCAGCAATAATCAGCAACGTTTCGCCTGGCTGCATTTTACGGATGGTCAGGCGCGTCATCATCACAGGTTCAGGACAGCGCAACCCCAGTGCATCCAGTTGCTGGTCAAAACTGGTGAACAGATCGATGGCTTGGCTCATGCAGGCTCCGGACAACAACAGTGTTAAAAGGGCTGGCGGGAATGGTACTGAGCAACGGGCGCTGAAACAACCCGCGCAGTGAGAAAAGGCAGCCGAAGCTGCCTTTTGGTTTACCCTCTTGCCCCTTGGTTAGGGGGGCGGCGCATTATTCCACGGCCTTGATGGTTGCGCAATCACGGAACTGTGCCGAATCGTTCACCATCGGTGGCAACCGGATCAATCCGCGGCTTTTCGCGACATTTCTCCGGTTTTTGCTGTCTGCTACCTGGTTCCGTTTGACTGCCAAGTGCGACTGCCAAATAACCGTGGTTATGGCCGCTCAAACACAGTGGCAATGCCCTGACCCAGGCCGATACACATAGTCGCCAGACCATATTTGCCGCCTTTGTCTTCCATCACGTTGAGCAGCGTGGTGGAAATACGCGAGCCGGAGCAGCCGAGCGGGTGACCCAGTGCAATGGCACCGCCATTCAGATTCACTTTTTGTTCCATCACTTCGAGCAGGCCCAAATCTTTCATCACCGGCAATGCCTGAGCGGCGAAGGCTTCGTTCAGTTCGGCGTAGTCGATGTCCGCAATGGTCAGGCCGGCGGCTTTCAGCGCTTTTTGCGACGCCGGGACCGGGCCGTAACCCATGATGGACGGGTCGCAGCCTGCCACGCCCATGCCAATCACTTTGGCGCGAATGGTCAGGCCCAGCGCTTTGGCTTTTTCTTCGGACATCACCAGCATGGCCGAAGCGCCGTCGGACAAGGCTGACGAAGTACCGGCTGTGACAGTGCCGTTGGCCGGGTCGAACACCGGGCGCAGTGCGGCTAAGGCTTCCACTGTGGTTTCTGGCCGAATGACTTCGTCCGCGTCGAACAGCTTCAACACGCCATCGGCGTCGTGGCCTTCAACAGGCAGAATTTCGTTTTTAAAACGGCCCTGCAGGGTGGCTTCGTGTGCCAGCCGGTGCGAGCGGGCACCGAATTCGTCCTGTTGCTGGCGGCTGATGCCGTGCAGCTTACCCAGCAGTTCAGCGGTTAAACCCATCATGCCGGCAGCTTTGGCGACAGACACGCCAAGGCCCGGGTGGAAGTCGACGCCGTGGGTCATCGGCACATGGCCCATGTGCTCGACACCGCCGATTAAGTAGACTTCGCCCATGCCGGTCTGAATGGCGCGTACCGCGTCATGCAACGCCTGCATCGACGAACCACACAAGCGGTTGACGGTCACGGCCGGCACCGAATGCGGAATGCCAGCCAGCAAGGCGGCGTTACGGGCGACGTTAAAACCCTGTTCCAGCGTTTGTTGCACACAGCCCCAAATCACGTCGTCGATGTCGCTTGGGTTCAGCGCCGGGTTGCGTTCTAAAATGCCGCGCATCACGGCGGCGGATAAAGCTTCAGCCCGCACGTTGCGGAACATACCGCCTTTAGAGCGGCCCATTGGGGTACGAATGCAATCAACAATAACGGCTTGTTTCATTTTCTCTGTCTCCGCTATGCGTTAAACCGGGTAGAACTTCTGGCCGGCAGCGGCCATAGCACGGGTTTGTTCGGTCACCTGATAAATCTCGCCTAAATGGGCGAACTGGTCGGCCAGCTCGACAAATTTGTCGAGGCCCATGGTATCGGCGTAACGCAATGGGCCACCGCGGAACGGCGGGAAACCCAGGCCGTAAATCAGCCCCATATCGGCTTCGGCGGCGCTCGCGACTATGCCTTCTTCCAGACAACGAATGGCTTCGTTGATCATCGGGATCATCGTGCGGGCGATGATTTCATCGGCGCTGAATTCACGCGCGCTGGCGGCGACACTGTTCAGCAGTTCGGCGCTCGCCGGGTCCAGGTCTTTTTTCGGTTTGCCTTTGGCGTCTTTGCTGTAGGCATAAAAACCCAGGCCGTTTTTCTGACCAAAGCGATTGGCGTTGTACATCACGCTGACCGGGTCATTGGCAAGTTTGGCCATCCGGGTCGGGAAGCCATCCGCCATCACGTCGGTGCAGTGGTGGGCGGTGTCTAAACCGACTACGTCCAGCAGATAAGCCGGGCCCATCGGCCAGCCGAATTGTTTTTCCATCACTTTGTCGATTTGCGCAAAGTTAGCGCCATCGAGCAACAGCTTGGAGAAACCGGCGAAATACGGGAACAAGACGCGGTTGACGTAGAAGCCCGGGCAGTCGTTGACCACAATCGGCGATTTGCCCATTTTGGCCGCATAAGCCACCACTGCGGCGACGGTTTCGTCGGTGGTGTCTTTGCCACGAATGACTTCGACCAGTGGCATCTGATGTACCGGGTTAAAGAAGTGCATACCGCAGAAGCGGCCCGGATTTTCCAGGTTGGCGGCCAGCTGGTTGATAGAAATGGTCGAGGTGTTCGACGCGATAATGGCGTCCGCCGCCACCAGACTTTCCATTTCTTTAAGCACTGCACCTTTGATTTTCGGGTTTTCCACTACAGCTTCAACCACGATATCAACGGTCTTGATTGGCTCAGTCGACAGCGTTGGCTGAATGGAAGCGACCACTTTGGCCATACCGGCAGCATCAAGCTTTTTACGCTCGACTTGTTTGTTCAAAAGCTTGATCGCTTCGCCCATGCCAAGCTCTAACGCTTTTTCGTTGATGTCTTTCATCACCACCGGCACGCCTTTGGACGCGCTTTGGTAACAAATACCACCACCCATAATGCCGGCACCCAGCACAGCCGCTTTGTTGATGGCCTTTTTCGCTGTTTTGGCGGCTTGTTTGGCTTTGCCTTTGATCACCTGGTCGTTTAAGAACAGGCCGATTTGCGCGGTGGCCGCATCGGTTTTCGCCAGCTTGGCAAAACCAGCGTTTTCCAGCGCCACAGCGCCGGCGCGGTCCAGCCGGGCGGCTTTTTCAATGGTATAGACCGCCAGCATCGGCGCCGGGTAATGTTTACCGGCCTGCGCAAACACCATGCCTTTGGCGGTGCTGAAGCTCATGGTCGCTTCAGTTTTATTCAGTTTCAGCGGCTCTAACTTGGCCTGACGTTTTTTCCGCCAGTTCAGTTTGCCGGCAATGGCGTCCTGCAACATCGACAGGGCGGCTTCTTTTAATTTTTCCGGTTTGACGACGGCGTCAACCACGCCTTCTTTTTGTGCCTGCTCAGCACCACGCTCTTTCCCTGTGGTGATCCACTCCATCGCGGTGTCGGCACCGGCAATACGTGGCAGGCGGGCGGTGCCGCCAAAACCTGGCATCAGGCCCAGTTTAACTTCCGGCAAGCCAATTTTGGCGCTGGTATCAGCGACGCGGTAATCGGCGGTCAAGGTCCACTCGCAGCCGCCGCCCAGGGCAAAGCCTTTAATGGCACAGACAGTGGGAACCGGTAAATCTTCGGCGAGGTCAAACACGTCTGACGCTTGTTTAATCCACGGCACCAGTTGTTCTTCGGCTTGTTGGAAGGTGCCCAGAAATTCAGTGATATCGGCGCCGACAATAAAGGCATCTTTGCCACTGCTGTACAACACACCCTTCAGTGCGCTGTCTTTGTGCAGCAATTCGAGCGCGGCGCGGCAGTCGGCGAGGGTTTGCTGGTCAAATTTGTTGACCGAACCAGCCGCGTTAAAGGTAAACTCGGCAATACCGTCAGCGATATATTGCACGGTAATGCTGGAACTCTGGTAGATCATGGATGTTCTCCTTCGTCGCGTGGGTGACAGATTCTGATGGGATCTTCGCAACAGGTCAGATGAGTCATGTGCGCAAGCAGTGTGTCGCGGTTTAGTGAAAAATTCAACCGTTATTTAAACAGGTGTTTGAATGTGGCGGCGACAACCAACTAACTATAGGTGGATTTTCAAAACATGGGGCAATTGAAGGCCGGCTTTGCATTCTGGTTATTCTGCGCTGGCAGTCTGAGTTTATCTGCCATGGCAGCGCCTTCCGATCAGGTGTTGCGCGAGCGTTTCTTACAGGCCGAGAAAAACATTCATAAGGTGACCTTGCCGCAGGCAGAGAAAATGCTGCGCGACCTGCATGCTTATCCGCTGAAACCTTATATCGAACTGGAATACGTCAGCCGGCGGCTCGGTGACAATAAAGCAGTGCAACAATTTTTGCAGCAGCATCAGGGCACGCCGCTGGAATGGCCGCTGAAAAAACGCTGGTTGCTGTATTTAGCCGGGGTGCAGTTGACCCAGCCATTTTTGAAAAACTACCAGATGGGCACCGACACTGTGCTCGACTGTGCCGCTTTGCAGCTGCGGCTGCTCAATGAACCGCCAGCCAGCGTCTGGCCGGATGTCACCCATTTATGGATTGACGGCGAATCTTTGCCCAAAGAATGTGATGCGTTGTTTAAACGCTGGCAAAAAGCTGGTCAGCGTAAGCCCGAAGTGGTGTGGGCACGGCTGGTCAAAGCGGCTGACGGCGGCGACGCCCGCATTATTCCTTATCTGCGCACCTTGTTGCCGGCCAATCAGCAATATTTGGGTGATAAGTGGAAACAGGTGCTGGAAAACCCTGGTGTGGTGGCCGGCAAGAAGTTTCTGCCGCTCAAGCATCCGTGGGAGCGTGAGATCCTGACCTTTGGTCTGAAAAAGCTGGTCTGGAAAAAACCGGACCTGGCGCTCGCGGTCTGGGCCCGTTATGAAACCGATCCGCACTTTAATAAAAACCAGCGCATTGATGTAGCACGCAATTTTGCCATTGCCCTCGCCAGCAAAGACGACGAGCGGGCCGCCAAGTTTCTGGCCATGGTGCCGGTTGAGCTGAAAGATGATTTGTTCCTGCAATGGCAGGTGACCTGGTATCTGCGTCAGCAGAAATGGCCACGGGTGCTGGAGGTGATCGGCGAATTGCCGGAGCATGACCGTAAAGACGAACGCTGGCAGTACTGGCTGGCCAGAGCTTATGAACAAAGCGGTCAGCATGAGCAGAGTAAAGCCTTGCTGGTCACTCTGGCGGGTAACCGCAGTTATTATGGTTTTATGGCGGCGGCCCGGCTGGGATTGCCGCCCAGTCTGGCACATAAACCGGTGCCGGTGACCGACGCGCAGTACCGGGCTTTTCGTCAAAGCGACAGCATCCGCCGGATGCAGGAATGGGAAAAACTGGGCCGGCCCAACGCGGCCAGACGGGAGCTGACCTTCCTGCAGAAAAATGGCACGCCAGAGCAAAAACTGAGCGCCGCCAAGCTGGCCTACGACAACGGCTGGTATGACAGAGCCATTTTTGCGCTGGCCGATGCCGGCTATTGGGACGACGTCGAAATGCGTTTCCCGATGGTTTATAACAAAGAAATTCAGAAACATGCCAAAGCCGCCAATGTCGATCCGGCCTGGGCCATGGCGATCACCCGCCGGGAAAGCACTTTTATTCCGACCGCCAAATCACCGGTCGGAGCTATGGGGCTGATGCAGATCATGCCGCGTACCGCCAAGCATATCACCGGCCGCAATGTCAGTATTGAAGCGCTGCATAACCCCAATACCAATATCGACATGGGGACTGAATATCTGCGTTATTTACTGAAAGCGAACGACAACAATCTGGTGTTTGCCACTGCCAGCTACAATGCCGGCTTTAGCAATGTGAAGCGCTGGATCCCGAAAGACCGCGCGATGGAGCTGGATGTCTGGATTGAAACCATTCCGTTTAAAGAAACGCGCGAGTATGTCAAAGCGGTGCTGGCGTATTACCAGATTTATAATGTCCGGATGCAGCAGGAACACGATGTGTTTGCCCCGCTGGCGACGATGAAAGTCGGCCAGACCGGTTAACAGCTGCCGTTCAGGATGATGTACCCAGCAAACGAGTGACAAGACTTTTAACACAGGATTTTACGATGCGCCCAGCTTATCAGGCTCTGTATGCCGCCCATTTGTTTGAACTGCAGCAACGCACCAAAGCGGTGCTGGCCCGCGAAGATCTGGACGCGTTGGTGATCCATTCCGGTCAGGCCAAGCGGCAATTTCTCGACGACATGGATTACCCATTTAAGGTCAATCCGCTGTTTAAAGCCTGGTTGCCGGTCATTGACAACCCGCATTGCTGGCTGATTGTTGATGGCGTCAACAAACCCAAACTGGTGTTTTATCTGCCGGTTGATTTCTGGCACAAAGTGCCGGATGCGCCCAATGACTTCTGGTCTGGCTTTTTTGATATCCAACTGATTGATAAACCAACCAAAGTGGAAACCTTATTGCCCTACGACAAAGCCAAAGTGGCTTATCTGGGCGAACAACTGGAGCTGGCGCGCGCACTCGGCTTCAGCCAGCTCAATCCGGAAGGCGTATTGAGTTACCTGCATTATCAGCGCGCTTACAAAACCGATTATGAGCTGGCCTGTATGCGTGAAGCCAACCGCATTGCGGTGGCCGGCCATCGGGCGGCAGAGGCTTGTTTTCGCAGCGGCGGCAGCGAATTTGATATTCAGCTTGCTTACCTGGCCGCGGTGCAGCAGGGCGAAAACGAAGTGCCATACGGCAATATCATCGCGCTTAACCAAAACGCCGCCATTTTGCACTACACAGTGCTGGAGCGGAAAAAGCCGCAGCAGCATCATTCTTTCCTGATAGACGCGGGCGCCTCTTTCCACGGTTATGCCGCTGATATCACCCGCACTTACAGCGCCAGGGAAGACGAATTTGCTGCGCTCATCGCCAGCATGAACGCGGTGCAGCTGGCGTTGGTCGATGCGCTGAAGCCTGGTATCAAATACACCGAAGTGCATCTGCGGTCGCATGAGTTGATTGCCCAGGTGCTGGCCGATTTTGACCTGGTGCAGTTACCACCGGAAGCCATAGTGGAATCAGGCATCAGCCGCACTTTTTACCCGCATGGCATCGGCCATCACCTGGGCCTGCAGGTGCACGACGTCGGCGGCTTTATGGCGGACGAGCGCGGCACTCATGTGGCGGCGCCCGCCGGGCATCCGTTCCTGCGTAGCACCCGCTTAGTCGAGCCACGAATGGTTTTCACCATTGAGCCAGGCCTGTACTTTATCGATTCGTTGCTGGCGGAGTTAAAAGGGACTGAGCAAAGCAAATACATCAACTGGCATAAAGTCGATGCTTTCCGTCAATTCGGCGGCATCCGGATTGAAGACAACGTCATCGTGCACCGCGAGCGCAATGAGAATATGACCAGAGAGCTGGGGCTGGCTTAAGCTTTTGTTTAGCAGGGGCTTTGCCCCTGTTACCCTTGGTTTTTTGTTTGTTATTGCCTTGTTGGCGAGACTGCCTAGCAAAGCTTTCGCCTTGCGGCGAGTATCTTTCTTTTGCTTCGCCAAAAGAAAGAACCAAAGAAAAGGCG
>CBINNO010000072.1:0-16319 GCA_966252055.1 uncultured Rheinheimera sp.
GACCAAAAAGCTCCCGTGAAAATTTTAAGCGCTGAATTATGGCAGTATTGGCGCGGGCTCTGCAAGCGAAAATTGACGGGGCAAAGCCTTGAGCCGCCCCGTCTTTGTTCAGCGGCCTTCGTTGATGATCTTCGGTGTAACGAAAATCAGCAGCTCTTTTTTCTCGGTTTTATCCAGCGAACGGCGGAATAACACGCCGGCGTAAGGAATATCGCCAAGCACCGGCACTTTGGAGACCGTATTGATGGTTTGTTGCTGGTAGATACCGCCCAGCACTATGGTTTCGCCATTGTCGACCAGCACCTGCGTGGTGATCCGCTGGGTATCAATCGCCACTGCGTTGCCGGTCGGCGTCTGCACTACTTTCCCTTCGGTATCCTGCGTCACGGTTAAATCCAGAATAATCTTGTTATCCGGCGTCACCTGCGGTGTCACTTCCAGGCTCAGCACCGCTTTTTTGAACTCAACAGTGGTGGCACCGCTCGAAGCGGCCTGCACATAAGGGATTTCGACACCCTGCTCAATGCGGGCTTTTTTCTGGTTGGCGGTCGAAATGCGCGGTGAGGCGACAATCTCCGCTTTGTCTTCGACTTCCAGCGCCGATAATTCGAGGTCGATCAGCGTACCGTCGCCGAGCTTGGCAATATGGAAACCGATTTTACCGGCACCTTCGGTCGTGACAGGTAAATTGACGTTCCAGCGGTCTTTGAGCTCAGGCACCAAGCCATTGGCAATCGCATTAGCGCCATCTGCTGAACCCGATACACCTTTATTAAACTGCTGATCGGTAAAACCCCAGCGCAGACCCATCTCTTCGGCGACGCTGTCTTTGACTGTCACCATCCGCGATTCGATCAGCACCTGCTTGACCGGTACGTCCAGTCGTTCCACTAAACGACGCACGTTTTCAATGGCTTTGGCGGTATCTTTCAGCAAAATGGTATTGGTGCGTTCGTCGACGGAGACATTGCCACGCGGCGATAATAATGACTGATCTTTACCATCCAGCAACTTGGCCAAATCAGCCGCTTTGGCGTAATTGACGGTAATAAATTCGGAATACAGCGCTTCAAGCTCTTCGACTTTCTGCCGTGCCTGCAGCTCTTTGGCTTCCCGCTCGGCCAGTTCGTCAGTTGGCGCTACCATCAGGATATTGCCATCCATCCGCTTATCCAGGCCACGGACCCGCAGCACGATATCAAGTGCCTGATCCCAAGGCGTGCCGTCGAGGCGCAACGTGACGTTGCCAGTAACCGAATCACTGGTCACCAGGTTAAAGCCGTTATAATCGGCAATGATCTGCAGCACAGTCCGCACCGGAATATCCTGGAAATTCAGTGAGATGGCTTTGCCTTTATAATCTTTACCGCCTTGCATAAAGCTGCCGGCATTCGGGTCTTTTTCCACATTCAGGCTGAAAATGTTGTCCACTTGCTGATAGGTAAAGACAAAAGCCTGGATCGGTTCAATCACCAGCCGGCTGATGGCGCCTTCTTTAAAAGTTTCGATGCCTTTGACCACAGTGCCAAAATCGAGGACATCCAGCTGGTACAACAAATCTTCCGGGATGTCGGTGTTGTGGAAATCCACCACAATTTTGCCGAGCTCTTCCTGCACATCGACTGCAGCAGAACTGTCTTGCAGGAATACCAGCACCCGGCCTTCCCCTTTGTCACCGCGGCGGAAATCTATCGATTTGATTTTGTTGATATAACTGTTTTCTGTCTGGTCGGCTGCAGCTTGGTTGCTGTCACTGACCTGCAAATAAAAAGTGTTGCCTTCCAGCCGGCTCTTATAAAGTTTCAGCCGGTCCAGGAACAAGGAGGTTTTAATGCCTTGCTGCCAGAATTCAGTGCGGGCGTTTTTGACGCCGCCCTTGTCAATGCTGACGTCGGTCAGCTTTTCTTCAAATTCAGCTTCAGCAAAGGTCAGTTCAATACGGGCAGGGTTGGTTTGAATATCCACCTGCGGCGGCGCACTGAGTGCCTCATCAAACACAAACTGAATTTCCGTTTCACCGGTGTTCAGAGGGCTGTAACGGACATCAAACAGCAAAGGTGCTGCAGTCGCTGTGCCGGTGGTCAGCAACAAGCAGCCCACCGCGAGCCGGCACCAGGCTGATCTTTGTGTTTTTAAGCGTTTTTGTAGATCCATATGATGCTCACACCTTATTTGCGCGTCGCGGCGTTAGGGTCGGCCATCTGCAGCGTGGTCGTCCTTTCTTTCCAGCAGCCGGCGCCATCCGGAATTAATTCAATCAACTCAATTTTGTCTGGGTTGACCTCAGTGATCCGGCCATTAAATAAACCAATGTAATTATTTTTACTGACTCTGTGCAAAGTTTTGTCGAACGCTTCAATCAGGCCCCAGAAATCATTGCTGTCGCCAAGGGTGCCGCGCATCGTCAGATTGTCCAGCGCGTATTTTTCCAGCGGCTCTTTGCGTCGTGACGGGTCGGGGCTCAGACAATCCTGCGCCTGACTGAACTGTTCCAGCACAGTTTCAGCTTTGGGTGCACTGAACGGATTGCGCACATTGACCGACACATAAGGGATGTGCACAAAAGGCTTGGCTTTTGGCAGCGGCGGAATACCGGCCGGCGTGTTGGTTTTCACCGACTCCATAAAAGCGCGGATATCCGTCAGGTCATCGTTACAGCCTTGCAGCAGCACCCCAAGGGCGCAAATCAGCACAGTCCGCTGCAAGTTCAGGCGCACAGCACGGCTCATGGCGCCTCCTTGTAACGATAGGTCTTCGCCACGACATTAAATACCAGCCGGTTTTCCGCATCCGTGGTCACAGAAAAGTCGTGCAATGACACAATCCGCGGCAGTTTCGCCACTTCACTGACAAAGTTACCAAACTGATGGTAATCGCCTATCACATCAATTTTGATCGGCAGCTCAGTGTAAAAATCTTTTTCGATTTCCGGCATCCAGTTAATCCGGACAAAAGTCAGCCCACTGGACGTGCCGGCAAAAGTGATGTCATCCAGCAGACCCGGCGTTTCATGCGTAGCAGGTAACTGTTTGAGCAAATAGGAGAAAGTCTCCTCCATCTCAATCATCTGCTCTTTATACAGTTCCAGGTTCACCGCAGCGGCATACTTGGCGCGGTATTGCTGACGCAGCTCCTGCTCTTTATTTTCAGCCACTTGCAGCGTGGTAATTTTTTCGTCAACCAGCATGAAATAGCTGAGCGCCGCAACCGCGAGACTGAGGAACAACACCAGAATAATTTTGGCAACGGCCGGCCAGGAACCGATATTGGCTAAATCGAGGTCGTTCAGTTCTTCGAGATTAAAATTCAGGCTCATTTCTTACCTCCCGACTTGGCAGCCGGTTTGGCGGCAGGCTTTCCACCTGATGACGCATCTGAGCCGGCGCCTGGTTTAGCGGCAGGCTTGGAGGCGCCCTGCACGGCTTCATAACCCCGCACGCTGAGGTGCATCTTGAAATTACTCAGCAACTGGTCCTCTTCTTTACCTGCTTCAATGAACTCCAGCAGAGGTTCTGCCAGCAATTCAGAAGCTTCCACAGAACGGATCATGCCGGACAACCGGTTGTTGGATTCGGTTTTACCGACCAGCAACAACGACGGCCCTTTTTTCTCCAGATTCACCAGATAGACCCCGGCAGGCGTGACTTTGGCAATTTCGGCCATCACCTGAGTCCCCAGGTTACGGCTGCTTTGTAGCTGGGCTATCAAATCGATACGTTTTTGCAGATTTTTCTTTTTGTCATCCAACTGTCTGATTTCTGAGATCCGCTGATCCAGAATGGTAATTTCACCCTGCAGGTAATTGTTGCGTCCATTCTGGCCGTCGATCATCGCGCTGTAGGCGGTGCTGATGATAAAAACGAACAGAAAGCTGCCGACACAGGCTGCGGTCAGCAGCGTCATAAAGCGGGCTTGTTGTTGTTTCTTTTGCGCTTCGCGCCAGGGTAGCAGGTTCAGATATGCCATGATGAAAAACTCCGCATGGCCAGCCCCACCGCCACCATTAACTGTGGCGCCACCTGAGTCAGCTGTTGCCGGTCAACCGCCGGCCCTGCTTCCATATGCTGAAACGGATTCGCCACCACAGTGAAAATCCCGAGCTCTTCAGTCAGCAGCTTGTCGAGCCCCTCGATCAAGGACGTGCCACCAGACAGGATCAGATAATCCACATTGTCGCGCCCTGACGTGGTCAGATACATCTGAATGCCACGGCGGACCTGCTGCAGCACCATGGTCTGAAACGGTGCCAGCACTTCAAAAGTGTAAGTTGGCGGCAAATCGTTACTGACCTTGGCCATTTCTGCTTCTTCGTACGATTTGCCGTAATACGAAATAATACTGCGGGTGTATTGTTCTCCACCAAACATCTGGTCACGGGTGTACTGGGTTTTACCGCCTTCGAGAATACTCATCAGCGTCATGGTGGCGCCGATGTCGACCACCGCCACCAGTTTTTCTGAAGCATCAGGCGGCAACTGGTGAAAACACAGCTCAGCGGCCCGGCTCAAACAGTAGGATTCAACATCAACAACCTTGGTCGAAAAATTACCGGCATCCAGTGCCGACACACGGCTCTGCACACTCTCAGTACGGGCGGCACTGAGCAGCACATTTACTTTGGAAGGGTCGTTGGCGTTCAGCTCCTGCTTCTCAAAATCCATACTCACTTCACTGAGCGGGTATGGGATCAAACTGTCCGCTTCTACTTCTATCTGACTGGCCAGATCGTCATCGGACAAGTTGGCGTCCATAAAAATGACTTTGGTAATGACGGTAGAACCCGAAACCGCGGTCGCTGCGTGCTGAATATGTTTGGGGATTTTTTTGCGGATTTTGGCGATGACAGTACCGACGGCTTCAATGTCCTGAATTTCGCGGTCTACCATTGAGCCTTTAATCATAGGTTCAATTGCCAGCGCTTCTACTTTATAATGGCCGCTGTGTTGGCTCAGCAGAACAGCCTTAACGGTGTGGGCGCCAATATCAACGCCCAGAATCAGTGGATTTTTCGCACGAAACAACCGATTTATCATAGCTTCCTGCAGCCGTCTTAAACTTATGATTATTATGTTTGCGCTGTGGCGTTCGTTGTTTTACACGAACAACTTATGTGCTTAAACAACTACTAATGAATTTATACTAGCAGCCCCTTTTGGTAAAGGGCAGCAAAAATTGGGGCTATTCAGTGTCTTGGCTTAAAAAACTTGTCATTTTCCTGGTAAGCGGCGTCATTCTGGCTGTCATTGCAGTGGGAGCGACTTATTTATATCTGAAAAATGATCTGCCCAGTGTCGAGACATTAAAAGATGTGCGCCTGCAAACGCCGATGCGGGTATTTAGCCAGGATGGCGAACTGATTTCACAATTTGGTGAAAAGCGTCGCATCCCACTTAAACTAAATGAAATGCCGCCATTGCTGATTAAAGCAGTGCTGGCGACCGAAGATTCCCGTTTTTACGAACACCCCGGCATCGATGTGATTGGCGTGATGCGCGCCGCCACAGTTGTCGCCACCACCGGCGATTACAGCCAGGGTGCTTCGACTATCACGCAGCAGCTGGCACGGTTGTTTTTCTTAAGCCGGGAGAAAAAAATCATCCGCAAAGTGAAAGAAGCCTTTCTGGCTTTTCACATTGAAGAACTGCTGAGCAAAGACGAGATCCTCGAACTTTATCTGAACCGCATTGAACTGGGCCAACGCGCTTTTGGCGTTGGTGCCGCTGCCCAGGTGTATTTTGGCAAGAATATTCAGGATCTGACGTTATCAGAAATCGCCATCATCGCCGGCCTGCCGCAGGCGCCTTCGGTGCTGAACCCGGTGCGTTCGCCAAGCCGTGCACGAGCCCGGCGCAATATCGTATTAGGCAGGATGCTGGCTGAAAATTACATCACCAAACAAGAATACGAAGCCGCGCTGCAGGAACCTATCATGTCCAAACTGCATGGCGCGCAGGTGACGGCTTCCGCGCCTTATCTGGCCGAAATGGTACGGCAGGAAGTGGTAGCGCGCTTTGGTGAAGAAGAAGCCTATTCCAAAGGTTTTCAGGTATTTACCACTGTGGATGCCCGTCAGCAGACCAAGGCCGTTGCTGCCCTGCAAGCCAATCTGCACGCTTATGACGAGCGTCATGGTTTCCGTGGGCCGCTGAAAACGGTGTGGCCAGCTGAGAAAGTCAGCGCCGCTGATGGCAGCATCAGTTTCAGTGAAGAACAACGCCTGTCGGACGAAGCCATTCTGGCCTACCTGGACGATCAGGACAGTATCGAGAAACTGCAACCAGCGGTGGTCACTGCGGTCGCCGCCAAAAGCGCCGAAGTGATGCTGCAGGGTGGCCGTAAGGTGGAACTGAACTGGGATGGCCTGAAATGGGCCCGTGCTTTTATCAGCCACGAACGCCAGGCCAATCCACCGCAGCAGGCCGGGCAGATTCTGGCACCGGGCATGCTGATTTATGTGCGTGAACAGGAAGGCCAGTGGCGTTTAAGCCAACTGCCACAGGCCAGCAGTGCGCTGGTGGCGATGGACCCGAAAGATGGTGCGATCCGCGCTTTGGTTGGCGGCTACAGTTTTGGCCTGACCCAGTTCAACCGCGTCACGCAGGCCAACCGGCAGGTCGGCTCGAACATCAAACCTTTTATCTACTCTGCCGCGCTGGACCGTGGTTATACACTGGCATCGGTGATCAACGATGCGCCTATTCACGAGTGGGATGAAGGTTCAGGACAGGCCTGGCGGCCGAAAAACTCGCCGGAAGAATATGATGGCCCTATCCGGTTGCGGCAGGCGCTGGCCAAATCGAAAAACGTGGTGTCGGTGCGGCTGATCAGTGGTGTCGGCATTGACAACACTATCCGGCATTTAGCCAAATTTGGCTTCCATACCAAAGACTTACCACGCAACCAGACGCTGGCACTCGGCTCGGCTTCACTGACGCCGCTGGAGCTGGTCACCGGTTATGCCGTGTTTGCCAATGGCGGTTATCTGGTGAAACCTTATGTGATCACCAAAATTCTGGATGACCAGAATAACCTGATTTACGAGCATCAGCCGGTGCGGGTTTGTGACCAATGTGAGCCTGAACTGCTTGCCGGTACTGGCGAAGCCGCGACCAGCGATACAGCAGCACCTGCTGAAACCGCCGTGACGGCAACCCCGGACAACAGCTCCCAGGAGCCACCCAAGCCAACTGAACAGTACGCGCCACGCGTGATCTCCGCACAAAATGCGTTCCTGATTGCCGAAGCGATGAAAAGCGCGATTTGGGGAGGTCCGGGCTGGAATGGTACCGCACACAAACTCAAAGCGCTGAAACGGCGTGATGTGTCTGGTAAAACCGGGACCACCAACGACGTGAAAGACGCCTGGTTCAGCGGCTTTACGCCGGATCTGGTGATCACCAGTTGGGTTGGTTTTGACGATGCCGAAAGTGTACTGGGCCGCAGCGCCTGGAACACCAATCTGGGCAATGATCAGACCGCCGGCGGTGAATCCGGTGCCACCACGGCCCTGCCAAGCTGGCAGAGCTTTGCGGAGCTGGCGCTGGAAAATGTGCCGGAAAAATTCCCGCCGGCACCGGTTGGCGTGCTGTCCGTGCGGATTGACCGTAAAACCGGTCTGTTGACGCAGGCGACCGACGACAGCAGCGAATTTGAGTATTTCATGCAAGGCACTGAACCGACGCAATATGCCAACCCGGCCGACCCATTACAGCCGGATCAGCAAAAACCGGCGGAGATTGATATTTTCCGCTGAGGATTTCTGCTTGGGAGCTCATGGTTCTGCACTGCTGCAGTGCAGGTGCAGGTGCAGAAGCAAAAGTCACAAAAAAAGCCGCAACAGCGGCTTTTTTTTACATCAGCAGACTATGCTCCGACATGTTCGGAGCGCCGCATCACTCAGCTCAGGCTGGCATACCAGGCTTCTGCCGCCGTCAGCGCTTGCGCTACCTGCGTCGGGCAAGTGCCGCCTAATGCGCCACGTTTGGCCATGCCGGCCCCAATGGTCAGCGCCGGGTAGACATCCTCGCCAATCAAAGGCGACACCTCTTGCAACTCAGCCAGACTGAGTTGCTCCAGTGCCACTTGTTTGGCCGCGGCTTTTAACACCAGCTCGCCTGACAGCTCATGGGCGTCGCGAAAAGCGATGCCTTTGCTGACCAGATAGTCGGCCAGATCGGTGGCGTTGCTGTAGCCAAGCTCGGCCGCTTTACGACAGCGTTCCACATTGACCGACAAATGCGGCAAACAGGTCGACAACACCAGCAAACATTGCTGCCAGGTCGACATCAGGTCAAAAAAGCCCTGTTTGTCTTCCTGCATGTCTTTGTTGTAGGCCAGCGGCAGGCCTTTAAGAATATGCAAAATCGCCACTAAATGGCCAAGCACACGGCCGGTTTTACCGCGCAGCAGCTCAAACACATCCGGGTTTTTCTTTTGCGGCATCAGCGATGAGCCACTGGAAATCGCATCGCCGAGTTTAAAGAAACCCGCTTCGCCCGAGCAGAAGAAAATCACATCTTCCGACAAACGCGACAAATGCGTCATACAGATGCTGGCACAGGCCGACAGTTCCACCACATAGTCGCGGTCTGACACCGCATCCAGGCTGTTGCGCGCCGCCTGCGAGAAGCCCAGCCGGGCAGCCAGTGCAGTTCTGTCCATCGACACCCCAGTGCCGGCTAAGGCGCCACAACCCAGCGGACAGCTGTCGAGCCGCTTCAGCGCATCGTCCAGCCGGCTTAAATCACGGCGGAACATTTCGACATAGGCCAGCGCCCAGTGGCTGACCAGCACCGGCTGCGCCCGCTGCAAGTGCGTGAAACCCGGCATCACCGGGCCATGATTGACGCGGGCAAAATTCAGCAAAGTGCCGATCGCCGACAACAGTGCCTGACGGACCAGTGTGGCATTCAGTCGTGCCCATAATCTTAAATCAGTCGCCACCAGGTCATTGCGCGAGCGGCCGGTATGCAGCTTTTTCGCCACCACACCAATTTTTTCGCCCAGTTTCAGCTCAACCCAGCTGTGGATATCTTCCTCGGCCGTCTGCAACGGCAGCGTCGGCTGCTGTGCCACTTGTTCGGCGAGCTCCGCCAGCGCCACATCCAGTTGCTGCGCTTCAGTTTCAGTGATAATACCGCCTTCCAGCAGGCCCTGTGTCCAGGCGCGCGAACAGGCAATATCCTGCTGTGCCAGCAGATAGTCAAAACTCAGAGAGTCGTTAAAAGCCCGGAATTCTTCCAGACTGGCTTGCTGGAAGCGGCCGCCCCACATCGCCATAACTGTATCCTCATTGGTCGGCGGCCCTGCCCTGTTGGTGCTGGCCATGCCGTTTGAACAAAAGCCGGGCAAGCCCGGCATTTTTGATAAAGCGAAAGCCTGTGCTTAGTTGCCGTTGTGCATCGCGCGAATACGGCTGGCCAGACTGTACAGACGGATAAAGCCGGCCGCATCTTTCTGGTTGTACACTTCGTCACCTTCAAAAGTGGCGAACGCTTCTGAGTAAAGGCTGTTTGGCGAGCGGCGTTTCACGACGCTGACCTGACCTTTGTACAGTTTGACCACAATGTCGCCAGTCAGCTGATCAGCCAGCGCGTTGACGGCGCCAAGCAGCGCTTCTTTTAACGGCGTGAACCAACGGCCGTCATACACCAGCTGGGCAAACTCCAGGCCGACTTCTTCACGGTATTTCAGTGAAGTGCGGTCATACACCAGCGATTCCAGTGCGCGCAGCGCTGCCACGATGATAGTGCCGCCCGGAGTTTCGTAGCAACCACGTGACTTCATACCAACCAAACGGTTTTCGACGATGTCGATCCGGCCGATACCATGCACTGAGCCGGCTTTGTTCAACTGCTCGATAGCCTCCACGCCACCGACGGTTTTACCGTCAATAGCCGTCAGCTCGCCTTTGGCAAAGCTCAGCTGAATATATTCGGCTTTATCCGGGGCCTGCTCTGGCGAGTTGGTCCACATCCAGACCTGCTCAGACGGCTCGTTCCACGGATCTTCCAGCTCGCCGCCTTCGTGCGAAATATGGAACAGGTTGGCGTCGCGGCTGTAAATTTTGGTGGCGCTGGCCGTGGTGGGTACTTTTTTCTCTGCCAGGTAGTTCAGCAGCGACTGACGGGAATTAAATTCCCACTCACGCCATGGCGCAATCACTTTCAGTTGCGGTGCTAAGGCGGCAAAAGCCCCTTCGAAACGCACCTGGTCGTTACCCTTACCGGTACAACCGTGACAGAGCGCATCAGCACCCAGTTTCAGCGCCAGTTCGACCTGAGCGCGGGCGATGATAGGGCGTGCCATCGAAGTCCCCAGCAGATACTGGCCTTCATAGACAGCGCCGGCTTTGATAGTCGGGTAAATCACTTCGTTGACGAACTGTTCTTTTAAGTCCACCACGTAGCAGCTGCTGGCACCGGAATTCAGCGCTTTTTGCTCCACGCCTTCCAGATCTTCGGCACCCTGGCCGACATCGGCGACAAAGGCGATGACTTCACAGTCATAGTTATCTTTCAGCCAAGGCACAATGGCCGAAGTGTCCAGCCCGCCTGAATAGGCCAGCACAACTTTTTTAACCCCTTTCTTCAACTCGCTCATCTTGCAAACCTCAACTGAATAAACTGACTAATACCGCATTTTGCACATGCATGCGGTTTTCCGCCTGCCGTAATACCAGCGAACAATCGCTGTCCAGCACTTCGCTGGTCACTTCCTGACCCCGGTGTGCCGGCAGGCAGTGCATAAAGTGTTGTACGCCCAACCGCTGCATCACCGCAGTGTTGATTTGGTAAGGCGTAAAGATTTTCTCAATCGCAGCCGGATCCGCTTTATTGCCCATCGACACCCAGGTATCGGTGTAAATGGCATCCGCGCCGGCGGCGGACGACACATGCTGACTGAGCGTAATTTTAGCGCCGCTTTGTTCAGCCAGTTGCTGCGCTTTGAGCAGCACATGGGCATCCGGACCAAAGCCCTGCGGCGTGACCACTGTCAGCGTCATGCCAAGAATAGCCGCCCCTAACATTAACGAGTGACAGACGTTATTGCCATCACCGACAAAAGCCAGATGCACCTTGCTTAAATCACCGCAAACTTCCTGCAGCGACAATAAATCCGCCAGCGCCTGACAAGGATGATAAATATCACTTAACGCGTTAATGACCGGCTTTTTGCTGCTGGACGCCAGCTTGACCAGCGTCTGCTGCGAATACACCCGCGCCACAATGGCATCACACCAGCAGGCCAGATTGGAACCAAAATCTTCCACCGATTCACGCACACCGAGCGCACCGTTTTGCTGGTCCAGATAGACGCTGTGACCGCCCAGCTTGTAGATACCGACGTCAAAGCTGACGCGGGTACGCAAAGATGGTTTTTCAAACAGCAGCGCGATGCTTTTGCCTTTCAGCGCCTGACTGTACTGTTCAGGACGGGTTTTGATGTCACTGGCCAGCGCCAGCAAGGCTTCAAGCTGGCTTTTGTTTAATTCCGCTAAACAAAGTAACTGCGTTAATTGACTCATTTGTTCACACTGTCTGGCCGCCTGGGCCACCTTTTTGCTGGAAATCTGCCTGTCCGGGGCCGGTTTCAGTGAAAAAGCGGCCCGAATTTCAGTGTACAGATCTCGGTGGGGTTACCAGCTGATACAAGTGCCTACTTCCTGCTGTTGCATCAGCTTCAATAAATCTTCCGGCTGTTGCCAGCCCGCGACGATGATAGGTCGTCGCAATGCCGCGGCCGTTTCCAGTGCCGCGTCCAGTTTGACTTTCATCCCGCCTTTGATCACACCGCTGTCGACCAGTTGCTGCGCCTGCTGGCTGTTCAGCGTTTTGATCAGCTGCCCTTCGCCATCCAGAATCCCTGGCACGTCGGTCAACAGCACCAAAGTGCCACCAACCAGCTGGCAAATCGCCGCAGCGGCAATATCGGCATTGACGTTCAGTGCCTGACCATCGTCACTTTGACCAATAGAGCTGAATACCGGTACAAAACCATTCTGAATCAGAGTATTGACCAAGGTGCCGTCGTTCGCTTTGGCGATGCCGACAGCGCCTAACTTGCTGTTGATCTCAAACTTCAGACTCTGGCCGGCTGCCAGCGTCAGGCCGACAGCATTAAGACCGGCCAGCTGAGCACGAGCGACCATCAGGCCGTTCACCGCACCAGCAAGGGCGCCGGCAATCACCGGCATTTGCTCTGGCGGCGACACGCGCTGACCGTCGATTTTTTGCGTGGCAAAACCAAAAGTGGCCAGCCAGCTGTCAACCTGAGCGCCACCACCATGCACCAGCACCAGTGGATACTCGGCCGCCAGGCCTTTAATAACTTTCAGTAAATTGTCGAGCGCCTGCATGTCTTCCAACAGCCGGCCGCCCATCTTGAGCACTAAAGGTGTCTTATTCATGACAAACACCACCGCCAAGCAGACCGGCAGTTTCCGGCACACCAAATTTGACGTTGGCGGCCTGCATCGCCTGCGCCGCCGCGCCTTTTAATAAGTTATCCAGCGCCGACACGATCACCACCTGCTCGCCGTCGACCTGCCAGTGGATATCGCAATAAGGCGTGCCCGCCACATCGGCCACGTTCGGTGATTTACTGAGTAAACGTACCAGCGGCTTGCCAGCATAGGCCTGCGTGAATGCGGCGCTGATTTGCTCTGCGGTGACACCGGCTTTGACCGTGACCACGCTGGTCGACAGAATACCACGTTTGAAATTGCCCAGATGTGGCGTAAACACCACTTTGCGGCCCAGATTCTGTTCGATTTCCGGTCTGTGTCTGTGCTTAAAGAAACCGTAAGCATTCAAACCTACTTCACAAAACGAGGTATTGAGCGCCGCTTTACGGCCGGCACCTGACACACCACTGGTCGCACTGATCACCGGAATATTGTCGTCGGCCAGTAAACCGGCTTTCACCAGTGGCAACAGCGCCAGCGAGGCGGCCGTTACATAACAGCCCGGCACTGAAATAAGCTGGGGCAGCGGCTGGTCCAGCCATTCCATCAGCGAATACACCGCCTGATCGAGCAACTCGGTATGCTGATGGGCATACCCATAATATTTTGGATACAGATCCGGGTTCTTCAGCCGGAAAGCGCCAGACAAATCCACCACCACAATGCCTTTGGCCATCAGCTTGGGCGCCACTTCTTCACTGGCTTCATGCGGCAGCGCTAAGAATGCCACGTCAACCTGACCGGCAATGCGGTCAATTTCGGCGTCTGTCCAGGGCTCGACCAGAATATCCAGCTGCTGAGTAAAACGCGGATACAACGAAGAAAAAGGCTCTGCCTGCCGCCCGGCAGAGGCGTAAGCGAAGCAGAGCGCAAAGTGAGGGTTACGAGCCAGCAACACACAAAGCTCGGCGCCGCTATAACCAGCAGCACCCAGCACGGCGCTTCTGACCGGCGTGGCAATGTTCAGGGACGTGTTGGCAGGTTGTGATGACATCGGTGGTCAATCTCCAAAAGCAAAATAAAAAATGGCCACACCAAAAACTGCGGCCAGTGTACTTGGGCTCTCATGCACTTTCAAGAATTTTTATGCTGTTTTTATGAATTTTTATATTATTCAAATTCATCTTTCCCAGCTGCATAAAGATGCAGTGGCCAGCAATGTCATATTGCGCCGGCCCTTGGCTGCGATCTGTCTTATTGTCGCAGAGCTGTCGCTGCATGAATATGAAAAATTAGCAGAGTTACCGCTATGCAGCGATTAAAGCCCGGATGTATCCAGCGTCGGCTCCAAACCGGTTTCTGCGCTGGTCTGTGCGCGTTTGGGCAATAAAATTAACGCGTCGTACAGGGTTGGCTGAAAACTGAGTAAACCCGGTATCGGTCTGATCTTGGCTTTAGCCATGGTTTTTAGTACCTGAAACTGCAAATCAACCAGGATGATATGGCAACCGGCCTGCTCGCTGGCATGGATGAATTTATCAAAAGCAGCCAGGCCCCCGGCATCCAGCAGACTGACACCATCCATCAGCAGCACCACCTGTTGTTGCTGTTTCGACAACAACACCAGTTCGGCAAAGACCCGATCCGCTGCCGCAAAAAACAACGGGCCACTGATCCGGAACACTTTACAGCCGCTGGCGAGGCGTAGCGGCACGACTTTCGGGTTGTCGGTGACATCGGACACTTTGGTCATCTCCGCCACTTCGCGGACAAACAGCAAGGCTGCGAAAATAATGCCGCAGCTGATGGCAATCACCATGTCAAACAACACAGTAAAAGAGAAACACAGCACGAACACCAGAATGTCACTGCGCGGCGCCGTGTTAATCAGGTGCAGTACTTTACCGGCTTCGCTCATGTTCCAGGCCACCACCAACAACAAAGCCGCCATGCCGGCCAGCGGCAGGTAACTGAGCCAGGGCGCTAAGGCATAGAGCGCCAGCAATACCACACCGGCATGCACCATGCCCGATACCGGCGACACAGCGCCGGCCCGTACATTGGCCGCCGAGCGTGCCAGCGCTGCGGTGGCGGTGATGCCGCCAAAAAATGGTGCGACGATGTTGCCGATACCCTGCCCGAGCAATTCGCTGTTCGCACTGTGACGCCGGCCCGTCATCCCGTCCAGCACCATGGCACATAACAGCGATTCAATAGCACCGAGCATCGCCATCGCAAAGGCGGCAGTCAGCAAGTCTTTGACCAGTTCCGAGCTCCACCGCAGCGGCTGACCGTCTGGCCCCGGCATCAACCAGGGCCATTGCAGGCTGGGCAACATATCCGGAATGCCCGCCGCCAATCCCCCTTCGGCCGTGGTGTACTGAAAACGGCTGCCAATGGTTTCGACCGTATAACCAAAGTGATTAAGCGCTAACGCCAATAAAGTGGCGATCAGCACGGCAGGCAAATGCGGTGGCACTCGGGTGCCAAGCCTGGGCCAGCTCAGCATCACCCACAAGGTGACTGCTGCAACGGCCATCGCCGGCCACTGCGCTGTATCCGCGGCTTGCAGCAGTGCCTGCAGTTTCTCCAGATAATGTTCGGGCATCGCAGCAGCCAGCTGCAAGCCGAATAAATCCCGCAGCTGCAAAGTGGCAATGACCACCGCAATGCCGGCGGTAAATCCAAGGATCACCGACTCCGGGATGTACTGGATAAAACGGCCCAGCCGCAACACGGCCATCGCCACTAACATCAGCCCGGATAAAGTGGTCGCCAGCAGCAAACCGGCCAGGCCATATTGCTGAACGACCGGGTACAAAATGACGATAAAAGCAGCGGTCGGCCCGGAAATGCTATAGCGCGAACCACCCAATAACGGGATCAGAAAACCGGCGATAATTGCGGTATACAGACCATATTGCGGCGGCACGCCACAGGCAATCGCCAGCGCCATCGCCAGCGGGATCGCAATAATCCCGACGCTGACCCCGGCCAGCAGATCTTTACCCAGCGCAGAAAACCCATAACCTTCGGCGGCAGCTTCGCGCAGCGCATGGAAAAAACGCAGTGAAAACAAGTAGGTACGATGTGACATTGCAGGCTCCTCGGCAGAGAACCGCCTGTGAGGCGCTATCAGGGCGCCAGAAATTTATCCTGAATTTTGCGCAGCACTTTCCAACGGTCCGGATCCAATAACAAGGACCAGATACTGAGCTCAAACAAGGTTTTTAACGTCAGTTTGATAGTACGCTGATGCTGATAAATCCAAGGCTTACTGTCACCATAAAAGCCCGGATCCATCGTATAAATGACATATTCGACGGCTTGCAGACAAGCGAGCAGCGATGAAACTGCCAACAACAACGCCATCAGAAACACTTGCGGTACATGGCCGGCTTTATTGGCGCGGCACAAAGACATCAG
Source organism: uncultured Rheinheimera sp. (assembly GCA_966252055.1). Taxonomy (GTDB): domain Bacteria; phylum Pseudomonadota; class Gammaproteobacteria; order Enterobacterales; family Alteromonadaceae; genus Pararheinheimera. The sequence goes on from CBINNO010000072.1 coordinate 15,833, forward strand.
CTTAGCGTCATTGTGATAATGCACAATACAGAAAGCCATCACCAAATCGATCAGCGCCGAGCACAGGTAATAGACCAGCGCTGTATCCAACGTTTTCAGGAAGTAGGAAATCGGCAGTTGCAGGAGTTTTATCAAGACAATCAGCAGCAACATCGGCAGGATGTGCCGGCGCTGCAAGCTAAGTAGCGCAATAAAAGCAATAGCGCTGAAAGAAACGAGACGTTCGATGTCAGGCTGGTGATCTACATAAAATGGAATCGCCAAGCTGAGCAGGCAGAGCAGTCCAGCGATCCCATTTTTGACAATGTCTGATGTTTGATTCACAGCACCTGCATATAGTCAGATTATTCTTTGATCCAGATAGGGCCGTCGCTGTCACCAATGTGCATAGTGCGGACTACTAAATCGTTTTGTTTCAGTGAGAAGCCACCACTGACCTGAGTCAGTTCGGCTGCGGTCAGCTCGACCAGCTCTGCAGTTTGAACTT
>CBINNO010000073.1:0-16214 GCA_966252055.1 uncultured Rheinheimera sp.
TTGGTCGGGTCAAACTCGACCCAGCCATGCACCGCATCATAAACCGCGAACCAGGCGTGTGAAGCGTCCGCGCCCTGCAGCTTTGGCTGACCCGGCGGCGGACTGGTTTCCAGATAACCACTGACATAACGGGCGGCAAAACCCTGGCTGCGCAGCACAGCAATGGCCAGCTGCGCAAAATCCTGACAGACACCGGCGCGCTGTTGCAGCACTGCAGAGAGTGGCGTGGTCACTGTCGTTGCCTCACTCTGGTAGCGAAACTCGCTGAAAATATACTGATTGAGCCTCGCCACATTGCTGAGCAAATCCAGTTCAGGCCGCTGTAGCTGACGCCAAATCGCTGCGGCTTCTGGTAACAACGGGACCAGCGGACTGGCCTGGCGATACCAGGCCAGCGCAGGCTCTGCCGTCTGTTCTGCCAGCGCTGCAGCCAGACTGCCCCCCTGGCCAGGCAGCGCGGCGGTATCGCGGCAGGTTAACAGCAGCTCGGCCCGCACTTCGACATCCAACTGCTGATGCGGCTCGTTCAGGTGAAAAAACTGGCGCTGGTTGCCAAAGCAATCGGTGTAGCTGTGCGTCGTCTGTGGCTTTGGTAACAACAGCTGACGGCTTTGCACGACCTGCTGCTGTGGCAATTCGCGCGGCTGCAGGCAACTCAGATGATAGCTGTGCAACACCGGGCTCTGATACTGATAACGGGTCAGGTGACGCAGCCGATAACGCCGGCTTATAGCCTGTGCCATGAAGCCTCCTTCGGCACATGATGAAAATAAGCCTGACTGATCTGGTCCGACAATTGCCGGAATCTGTGTTGTAATTGGCTGAGCAATAAGCCAAGGGCCGGCGTCGCGCAGGTGTCGTCGTCAAACAACGTCTGCACGTCAGTCAGTTGTAACAGCGTCTGCAGTTCCAGCGCTGCACGTTGCAGCGGGCTTAAGCCAGGGCCACTGTGTAATTGCGGCAACAACTGGCATTGTTGCTGGATCTGGCCACATTGGTAGCTGACCGAGCGCGGTGTGCTGTCGTCAAAGATGAGCAAGTCCAGCACCGCCAACGCATGCAACTGGCTGCGATAACGTCGCCGGTACGTCATCAGCGTATCGGCCTGGCGCAGCAGTGTTTCGAGCAGCAAAGCGCTGCCGGCACCGGTCTGATCCAGCAAACAATGCTGCAATAACAAAGCAGTCTGCAGACCACGCTCCAGATGCTGCCCCAGCTCCAGCATCCGCAGCCCTTGCGTCCGGCTCATGGTTTCATGAATGAGGCCGTCAAAGGCCATCTGCAACATCACCAGTTCATCGAGTAAACGCAGCCAGGTCAGCCGCGGCGCCGGCTGATGGGCAGGCGCTGGCCACTGCCGCACCAATTGCTGCAACCGGTCGAGCAATGCCCAGCTGTCGCTGGCGAAATACTCCCGCGCCGATTCAGCATTAAACAACAACGCCTGCAGCAACTGATGAATACCGCCGGCGGTTTCAGTCGCAAACAAATGCTGCAACGAGGCACTAAGGCCCGAAATACCAGTTTCAACGCCATTGGCGGCCAGCGCATAACGCAGCAGTGCCGCCTGTTCTGCGCCGCTGTCATGCTGCTGCAGCTGCAGTTGCAAAGCCGCGCGCAGCGCCCGGCACAGCTGATTGAGCCGCTCATGATAACGGCCAAGCCAGAACAGATGGTCGGCCAGCCGGCTCGGTACCAGGCCGGCATAACGCGACAGCGACAAGACGGAGGTACTGGCCAGCAACGACTGATCCGGTTCTTTTTCCCCCGCCACCCAGACATCGCGTACCAGCGCGCCACGACTGCCCGGCTGACACTGCAGTTGCTGACTGTCGGCGGCAAACCAGCCATAGCCGCCAGGCAGCACTTTATCAGCAAGCGCATACAGCCGGATGCTGCCGTACTGCGCGGACCAGGCCCCGTTTGCGCTCAACAGCTGTGTGGCAGGTAAAGTCAGCAGCTGCACCGCCAGCCACTGTGCCGGCTCCTGCTGTAACTCGGCCAGCCGCCGTGGTTCTGCACTCAGCCAAGGGCCGCCACTGAGCCGGCGCAACCGGTAGTGCTGCGGATCTTGCCAGAACAACGCTGCCATATTCGGGTCGCCAAGCCACAAAGCCTGCGCTTGCGGTAACAACAAAGCTTCGCCGAGCAGCGCCTGGCACAGGGCCGGCAAATAGGGCATCAACACTGCACTGTCGAGCAATTCCGTACCGGGCGGATTGAGGCAGCGCAGTTGCTGCTGTCGCAGCGCCTGGACAAAACCGGCGCAGCCACTTTGGCCATCGGACAATTCGAGCGGATCAGTCTGCGCGGCAGGCAAACAACGAACCAGCGCTGACACCGCCTGCAAGCCATTGACCGTTTTCAGATGCAGCTGACCGTCGCGATACAGCAAATCCGGCGCCTGCACTAAGGCAACATCCAGATAATTGGCCAGAAAAGCCTGCTCAAAATAATCAGCGCCGCGCCCGGCCGGCACCAACAACGCCGACAAAGCCGGCGCATGATCCGCGCCCGGCTGCAACGCCTGACGCACACTGCGGAAAAAACCGGCCAGTTGCCGCCGCTCGGGCGCTTGTGGCAATAAAGCCGCGCACTGATTAAATGCCAGCCGGTGTTCCAGCAACAAACCCAGCCCCGCCGGCGGCACACCATAGTCCTGCCAGACAAACCATTGCCCGCGCCCATCCGGCGTGACTTCGGCCGACAACAGCGGCAACCAGTCCGCTTCAGACAGCGGCAGCCCCACCAAGGGCAGCATAAAAGCCGGGCAACGCGCCAACAGCGCGGCTGGCAACAGTTGGTCCCGCAGCAATTGTTGCGGGCCATACAAATCAGCCAGCACGCGGGCGAGCAGGCGCTGGCGCTGGCGGATGCCGGCCTCCAGCAAGGCCCAGTCTGCAGCACTGACAGTCCAGGGTTGCGGTTCCAGATAGCGTCCGCCCCGACAGCTCGCCCCCGGATAGTCACGTAGCTGCAACTGCAGCTCGCGCGCCAGCGGCAACAGTTCTGCCATGTCAGGTTTTATCGGCTCAACTTGCTGCATCAGGGCTCCATCAAGCGGGATCAGGCGGATTTTTGCTGCAAAGGAGCAGCCGCACAAGGCAACAGAATTTGCTGGTGCAACGCCATGATGCCTGATTGCAGTTCATCAATCAGACTATGCAACTGCACTGTGGACAAATCACTGAGCGCACTGCCTTTTAACAGCGATTGCACACTGAACAGCTCAGCCAGAATAGCCCCGGCATGCGGTAAATTACGGGCAGAAGCCCCGACCCGGTTCAGGCAATAACTGAGCGAGCGCGGGAAATCAGCATAAGTCAGCAGATAATCCAGCGCATCCACTTCGGCGCCAAAACGGGCCTGGTACGACTGATAAGACTCCACCCCGCCCAAAGCATTGAGCACCGACACCCAACGAAACTTCGGCCTTTTGATTTGGGTCGGCTGCAGCTGCTGCAGCACCATCACATCCATGATACGGGTCGTCATATCGGCCCGCTCCAGATGACGGCCGATGTTAAACAAATCAAAGGCGTCGCCACGCAACATAGTGCCGTCCAGCACGCCGACCACCATCTGACAACGACGGCTCACTTCGGCCATCAGCTGATAACGCTGCTGCCGGCTGACCGCCGCTGAACAGTGCGCCTGTAAAAACAAATCCAGCGCGTTCAACTCTTCCCACATTTCGCGTGGTAACAGCGGCCGCAGTGAGCGGGCGTTGCGTTTGAGCGCCGCTGAAGTGGCCAGAATAGACACTGGGCTGTCCGCTTTGTTAATCAACAGCGCCATCACCGCGCGCTCGGTTTCACCGACCGACAAATGGCCGCTGCTGTCGGTAAAAGGCGCCAGCAAAGCGCTCGCCGACTGCCCCAGCACTTCCAGCAGCACAGGCCAGCCAAACTGAGTGTCCTGATGAGAATCAATCAACAGGTGACTGGTCGCATTGACCAGCCGCGCGGTGTCATCCAGCCGCTCCAGATAACGGCCCAACCAGAAAATCGCATCTACTGAACGGTTTAACATGCTGCCACCTCATCATTGATTATCCAGGTATCTTTGCTGCCGCCGCCCTGCGACGAATTGACCACCAGCGAGCCTTTACGCAGCGCCACCCGGCTGAGCCCGCCGGTACTGCAATACAGCTCGCGGCCTTGCAGGATAAAAGGCCGTAAATCCAGGTGACGCGGCTCCAGCACGCCATCACATAAGGTCGGCGCCACCGACAACGCCAGCGTCGGCTGGGCGATAAAATTGCGGGGATTGGCCACGATTGAAGCCGCCATCTGCGCCCGTTCGGCTTCGCTGGCGCGCGGGCCTATTAAAATGCCGTAGCCGCCGGATTCATTGGCTGGCTTCACGACCAGCTTGTCTAAATTGGCCAGCACAAAAGCGCGTTGCTGTTCATCTGAACAGAGATAAGTCTCAACATTGTCAATCAGTGGCTTTTCGCCAAGATAATATTCAATAATTTTAGGCACATAGGCATAAATCACTTTATCGTCGGCCACACCGGAACCCGGCGCGTTGGCAATAGCAACCTGATTCCGTGCCCAGGCACCAAACAAACCGGGCACCCCCAGCACCGAGTCAGGCCGGAACACCGTCGGGTCGAGGAAGATATCGTCGACCCGGCGGTAAATCACATCCACCCGCCGTAAACCATGCAGCGTTTTCATGTAAACGCCGTCGTCCTGTACACAAAGATCGCTGTTTTCCACCAGCTCGATGCCCATTTGCTGGGCCAGATAGCTGTGTTCAAAATAAGCAGAGTTATAAACGCCGGGGGTCAGCAGTACTATGGTTGGCACCTCACCGGGGCGTGGCGACAGCGAGGCCAGCATTTTCCACAACTGCTGCGGATAATCATCGACCGGCACTATGGTGGAGTCGGCGAAAATCTCCGGAAACACCCGTTTCATCACTGTGCGGTTTTCCAACATGTAAGAGACGCCGCTCGGCACCCGTAAATTATCCTCCAGCACCAGAAACTGGCCGCTGCCATCCCGGACCAGATCCGTGCCGCAAATATGCGCCCAGACGCCAAAAGGGGGCGTCACGCCCCGACATGGTGCAAGAAAATTTTTCGATTCGAGCACCAGCTCTGCCGGCACCACGCCGGCTTTGAGAATACGCTGCTCGTGATACAAATCGTCGATAAAGAGGTTCAGTGCCTGCAACCGCTGGGTCAGGCCAGCGCTGGTTTTTTTCCATTCCGACAGCGCAATAGTGCGCGGGATCAAGTCCAGCGGCCAGGCGCGGTCGATGTTTTGCCCTTCTGAGTACAGTGTGAAGCAGACGCCCATCGAACGGATGGTTTGTTCCAGCAATTGCTGGCGGGCCAGTAACTCAGCATTGCCCTGTCGGTTGATAAAGCGGGCAATCGCCTGTGCGGTCTCGCGGGCGCTGCGGTCCGGTCGCACCAGTTCGTCAAAACATCCTGCCTGTAGCGGGTAATCGGTAAAATATGGCGTGGTCTTCATAGCGCTCTCCCTGGTCCGGCGGGCCGGTTTGGTGCAAAAATCACCGGCTGCCAAGGAAAGAGCAAAGGCTGTGCCAGCGGCAATATTGCCGGCTGCTGCCCGTAAGTGGAAGTGCCTGTGATGACTTGACGCGGTGCTGTGAGGACATAAAAAAAGCGGGCCTGAGCCCGCTTTAGTTGCTGCTGAAAAGGGAGGTTATTCCTGGAACAAAGTCTCGATATTGAGCCCCTGATGCGTGACAATTTCACGCAGCCGGCGCAAGGCTTCGACCTGAATTTGCCGCACCCGCTCGCGGGTCAGGCCAATTTCGCGGCCGACATCTTCCAGCGTGGAAGGCTCATAACCCAGCAGGCCAAAACGGCGGGCCAGCACTTCGCGTTGTTTTGGGTTCAGCTCTTCCAGCCAGACCACCAGATGTTGGCGGATATCGGCGTCCTGCAGCTCGGTTTCCGGCCCCAGTTCTTTTTCATCGGCCAGCACGTCGAGCAACTGCTTTTCGGAAGAACCGGCCACCGGGGTGTCGACCGAGGTGATTTTTTCATTCAGTTTCAGCATGCGGCGCACTTCATCGACCGGTCTGTCGAGCGCTGCGGCGATTTCTTCCGGCGTCGGTTCATGGTCCAGTCGCTGCGACAACTCGCGCGCGGCCCGCAGATAAATATTCAGCTCTTTCACCACATGAATGGGCAGCCGGATAGTCCGGGTCTGATTCATGATGGCGCGTTCGATAGTCTGCCGGATCCACCAGGTAGCGTAGGTCGAGAAGCGGAAACCACGTTCGGGGTCAAATTTCTCCACCGCGCGAATGAGGCCAAGGTTGCCCTCTTCAATTAAATCCAGCAATGCCAGACCGCGGTTGATATAACGGCGGGCGATTTTCACCACCAGCCGTAAATTACTTTCAATCATGCGCCGACGCGCGGCCTGATCGCCTTTTAACGCCAGACGGGAAAAATAAACTTCTTCTTCTGCTGTTAGCAGCGGGGAAAAACCGATTTCACCAAGGTAAATTTGTGTGGCGTCCATGGTCCGCTGACTGTCGTCGCGGGTGAACACATCGTCAGGAGTATTGTCTTCTTCGGCGGCGAGGCTTGCCATATCCGGTTCTGCGCTGTCTTCGTCCAACAGAACCACGTCATCTGTTAATTCCGCTTCCTTGAAATCAACTACTTCGTCTTCATCTTTTTGTCCCATATCCGTCTCCCAGATCTGCAAGGGTCACGCTCATTGCCAGAATTCCATTCTTTACTGATGCGCTTGTGTGCTGTTTTATTTGAGGTATCGCAGCGGGTCGACAGATTTTCCACGGTAACGGATTTCGAAATGCAACTGCACACGCGTTGCATCAGAACTGCCCATTTCGGCTATGGTCTGTCCAGCTGCCACCGAATCGCGCTCTTTCACCAGTAACCGGTGATTGTGGGCATAAGCACTTAAAAAATCATCGTTGTGTTTGATGATAATCAGATTGCCATATCCCCGCAGTGCATTGCCGGCGTATACCACCTGGCCTGCTGCTGCCGCTTTGATCGGTGTACCGAGAACACCACCAATATCAAGACCTTTGTTACCATGTTCCTGACTGGAGAATTTCGCCAGAATGGGGCCTTTTACCGGCCAATGCCATTGCTGAACGTCTCCATTAATGGTACTGTTCGCAGTTTTTTCGGGTTCTTCGACCCGTTGATTTTGACCATAACCCTTTTGATTTTGCTGTGCAACTACTTTAGCGTTTTTTGCTAAAGGCGCCGAAGCGCTTGAATTTGAATGGGACTTATTCCTGATTGCGGGTCTTGTGTCTGTGCTTCTGCTGTTATCCGGCGCGGTGGAAACCACCAGCACCTGCCCGACATAAATCGTATAAGGCTCTTCAATCCGGTTCAGCCGCGCCAGGCTGCGGTAATCCATGCCATTACGAAAGGCGATCGAAAACAGCGTGTCCCCGCGCTTGACCTGATAGGTGTCCGCCTGCAGCGGGCGCGTTGGTTTTTTGCGGCTTTGCCAGCTTTCTACCGGCGCCGGCGCATTGTTGCTGCCACAGCCGGATAATAATCCAAGCAGCAGCAACAGGCCTAATTGAGAACTGACAGTCTGTTTAGCCATAAATCAGGTACAACACCACAGCCAGGCCCACAGTCCCCCACCCCAGCAAATCGACAATTTCCCGCAGCTTTGCCTGCATCTTACTGCCACCCCAATACATCAGCCCGGCAACCAGATAAAAACGACTGGCGCGGCCGATCAGCGACGCGATAACAAAAGGCAAAAATGCCATATGCATCAGGCCGGCTCCGACTGTAAAAAGTTTATATGGGATTGGCGAGAAGCCGGCGATAAATACCACCCAGACGCCATAAGTGGTAAACCACTGTTCAACCTTGGTAAAAGTCGCCTGATAGCCAAGATGTTCAATCACCGGCAGCACCACGGGTTCATAGAGGAAATAGCCCAGCCAATAACCGGCAATACCACCCAAAATAGACGCCAGCGTGGTCAGCCAGGCCAGATACCAGGCCCGCTCCGGCCGCGCCAACGCCATAGGCGCCAGCATCACATCCGGCGGAATAGGGAAAATCACCGATTCAGTAAAACTGAGCCCAAACAAATAACGCTCAGCATGGCGATGTTTCGCCCACTCCAGCGCCTTATCATACATCCACTGAAAAATACGCAAAAAGTTACTCCCGGAAAAACAAATTCAGGCCAGTTCGCCTGGCACCAAGGGCACAAACCGCACCGCTTCAACATCTTTGGCTGGAAACTGGTCGGCACTGCGCTGGTAGACGCGCAGCATCTGCTCCTGGGCACCAACCGGGATCACCAGCCGGCCCCCTTCAACCAGTTGCTGCAACAACGCATCCGGCACACTGACCGGCGCTGCCGTCACAATGATACAGTCAAACGGCGCCTTGCTCGGCCAGCCCAGCCAGCCGTCGCCGTGTTTCATCGATACATTATGCAAATCCAGCTGCTGCAGCCGGCGTTTGGCCTGAAACTGCAGTGATTTGATCCGCTCGACCGTGCACACCTGCGGAAACAGCCGCGCCAGAATGGCGGTCTGATAACCCGAGCCGGTGCCAATCTCCAGCACTTTTTTCGGCTGCCACGGCGTGCCGTCTTCGTTGGCCTGCAGCAATAACTCGGTCATCCGCGCCACGATATATGGCTGCGAAATCGTCTGGCCCTGGCCGATGGGCAGTGCGGTGTTTTCATAGGCTTTATGCGCCAAAACCATTTCAACAAAATGATGACGTGGGGTTTCCGCAATAGCCTGAACGACCTGAGCCGATTTAATGCCATCCTGCTGTAGCTTCTGCGCCAATAACTGCGCACTTCTTGGAGTCGCCACCGCCATCAGAGCCGGATCCCTTCCAGCCAGCCAGTCAGGCTCTGCAGGCTGCGATAAGCCGTCATGTCGATTTGCAGTGGCGTCACTGAAGCATATCCGTTCGCGATGGCATGAAAATCGGTGCCTTCGCCGGCATCCAGCTCAGGTCCGAGCGAGCCATACCAATAAATCTGCCGGCCCCAGGGGTCGGTGGTGCTGGTCATGGTTTCGGCTTTGTGGCGCCGCCCCAGCCGGGTGACCTGAATGCCTTTGAGTTCAGCAAGCGGCACGCCGGGTACATTGATATTGAGGATTTGATCGGCCGGCAGCGGATGAGATTTCAGCTTTTTAATCACCTGCACTGTGACATAAGCGGCCGTGGCAAAATGCTCTTCGCTGCGTGAGGCCAGCGAGACGGCAATGGCCGGCAAACCCAGATGACGGCCTTCGGTGGCGGCAGCGACAGTGCCGGAATACAGCACGTCGTCGCCCATATTGGCACCATGATTGATGCCGGCGACCACCAGATCCGGCGCCTTGTCACAGAGCTGACTAATGCCCAGATGCACACAGTCGGTCGGGGTGCCGTTGACGGCAATAAAGCCGTTGTCCAGCTGCTGCGTTCTGAGCGGATTTAACAAAGTCAGCGAATTACTGGCACCGCTGCAATTCCGGTCAGGTCCGACCGTCAGCACCTCGGCAATCTCTGCCAGCGCCTGCTGCAACACCAAAATACCTTTGGCATAGACGCCATCATCATTACTGAGCAAAATCCGCATTTAACTCTCCAGTATCGCCTGCTCGCGGCGGACATCCTGATAATTGACCAGTTCTCTGAGCACTGCCGTGGCAAAACAGCCCGCCGGCAGCGCAAAACTGAGCTCGAGTGTATCACGCTGCCATTGAAAACTCAGCGCCTTCGGCACCAGCCGCACCGCCCGGCGCTCGGTCTGCACATTGAGCGCACAGAGACCATCCACCCAGTCTTGCCAGGGCGCCAGCACCTGCTGCTGAAAATCCAGTGCGTCGCCGCTTTCCAGCACAGTGCCAATGCCCGGCAACACCGCGGTCGGATGAATGTCAAAAGCCGCCAGCCGCGCTTCCAGCTCCTCTGTCAGCTCCGGCACTTTAAAGACCGAACCTGACCCATCCAGCTGCACCACAGCACCGGCTTGCAAGCGGGCAAACAACCCCGCGTCAATACGCGCCGCCAACTGCTGATTAAACAGCGCCGAGCGACTGGCCGACAGCGCCAGCCCACGCAGCTGACGGTCGGCAATGCTGCCGCCGGCAAACAGATGCGCCGCCAGCTTCAGGTTGTTGCCATCATGGCCAAAACGCTGCTCGCCATAATAATTCGGCACACCTAGCGCAATTTGCTGCAGACGCGCTTCAACCGCGCCTTTATCCGACACCTGACGCAGCCGGATGCGAAATTCATTGTGTTTAATTGAGCCGATTTTCAGCCGGCGCTGGTGACGCACACTTTGTAAAATCCGTGCGCCCTCAAGCTGCCAGCTTTGATAGTCCAGCTGTTGTTTAATCGGCACTGGCAGACAAAACCATTGCCGGGTCACGGCATGGCGGTCTTTCAGACCGGCAAAACTGACCAGCCGGTTTTTCAGGCCCGCCGCCCGGGCGATTTGCTCGGCGACAAACTTGGTATTCTGACCGGTTTTTTCCACTTGCAGCAGTAAATGCTCACCGGCGCCGGTCGGGGTGAAACTCAAAGTCTCATCGACAATAAAATCATCCGGCTCTACGCGCAGTAAGGCGCTGGCTGTTGGTTGGCCGTACAAATACGGCAAGGCAGCAAAAGCAGGCACTGTCATGCCGCATCCTTTTTCATCAACAGCACCACGGCTTCCACCGCGATGCCTTCTTTGCGACCGACAAAGCCGAGTTTTTCGGTCGTGGTGGCTTTGACGTTGACCTGCGCCAAAGTACAGTGCAGATCTTCGGCCAGCACCGCGCGCATCGCGCTGATATGCGGCGCCATTTTGGGTGCCTGCGCCAGAATCGTCACATCCAGGTTGCCGATAACAAAACCGCGTGCGTTGACATCCGCAAACACTTTGCGCAGTAAAATCCGGCTGTCGATGCCTTTAAACGCCGCATCGGTATCCGGGAAATGGTGGCCGATATCGCCAAGCGCCACAGCGCCGAGCAAAGCGTCAGACACCGCGTGCAACACCACATCACCGTCAGAGTGGGCCAGCAGGCCCTGCGGGTAATCAATTTTCACCCCACCGAGCGTGATCGGGCCTTCGCCGCCAAAAGCATGCACATCAAAACCGTGGCCAATCCGAAAAGGCATCATCGTTGCTCCAGATAAAATGAGGCCAGAGCTAAGTCCTCCGGCTGGGTAATTTTGAGATTGTCTGCGCGCCCAGGCACCAGCAACACAGGCTTGCCGGCCCATTCCAGCGCAGAGGCTTCATCCGTGATAGTGGCGCCGGCCGCCAGCGCCCGGCTTAAGCTGTCGCGCAGTAATTGTGTGGGAAAAAGTTGTGGCGTCAGCGCATGCCAAAGCTGCTGGCGCTCGACCGTATGGTCGACCAGACTACAGCCGGTCGGATGATGACCGACCTGGCTGTAACCGACGAGGCTGTGACCTGCGAGGTCGATGCCGCCGGCCGGAGCTCCGCGCTTCATAGTGTCGCGTACCGGCGCCGCCAGAATGCCACCATGGCCGGCTGCCAGGCATTGGTTCAGCAGTCTTTCGATATCACTGGCCAACACCAACGGCCGGGCAGCGTCATGCACTAAAGTCCAGGGGAATTGCTGTGCATCAATGGCTGCCAGACCAGCCAGCACCGAATGCGCCCGCTCAGCGCCGCCGGTCACCCGCTGAATGCTGGCATCCGCCGCCAGCGGCAAGGTTGGGAAATAAGGGTCGTCGGCTGACAGCGCCAGCCAGATGTGTTGCAGCTGTGGCAATTGACGCAGCGCCGCGATGGTATGTTCCAGTACTGTTTTGCCAGCCAGCGTCAGATATTGTTTTGGTCTGTCGGCTTGCATTCGGCTGCCCACCCCGGCCGCCGGGATCACCACCGCAACGGTCATTTTTTCCCCGGCGCGGCGACCAGCCGGAAAAACACTTCGTCCTGTTTAATCAGACCAAGCTCGTTGCGGGCGCGCTCTTCAATCGAGTCCATCCCGCTTTGTAAATCCGCCACATCGGCCATCAGCATTTTATTGCGTTTTTCCAGCTCGAGATTGCTGGACTGATGGATCTTCAGCTCTTCCTGGCGTTTTACATATTCTTTAATGCTGTGCGGACCTAACCACAGCCGGTACTGCAACGCAGTGACCAGCGCCAGCAGCAACACAATTAACAGTCGCATGGCACATCCGAAACCGACAAACTGTGGTTATTATGAAGATCAGAACCCCGGCTGAAAAGCCCCGAATGCTGAATTTACGCGGTCTGGCGCTGCATATTGACCAGCGTTAGCGCTTGGCCGGATGGGGTTTGGCGAAATTCTGCCAGTTGAGACGACTGGCCAGCAACATCTCGCGCAGGCTCAATAAACGCGGCGTTTTGCGCTCGCCATTGCGCCATTGATGGCCGCAGCAGACCGCAGTGAACACCTGTTTGCCTGGCTTTAACAACATTTTATGTTGATTATCAGGCTCTTGTGGCCAGCCCCCCATGGCGAACCAGCCATGCTCATTACAATGCAGCCGCTGACCATCGCGGTCAATTTCATCAACAGAATCCAGCAAAATTTGCTGCACGCCCTGTTGCTGTGCCCCCTGTTGCTGTGCATAAACCGGCACCAGCAAGCCAAGCCTGGCGTGTTTGTCGTAATAGCTGAGAATACTGGCCGATTCGTCGACATTGGGCAGCGGGCATTGCCGGCTCTGGCTGTGCAGCCAACAGGCATTCTGGCTGTCGAGCGTCAGCGGGGACGGGTGCTGCAAAATCAGACTGGCCGCTTCGCGGACATAAAACGGCAGGCTTTTCAGCCTTTTTGGCAGAAATGGCAAGTGTTCCGGCGGGCTTTGCGCCAGCCGTGACAATTCCCGCTCGTACAAGGTATTGCACAGCTCGGCATAAGTCAGGGATTGCTCCGGATTAAACCAGAGCGGATTTTGCATCGTCATCGTCTGATGTTAACCAAGGGCCATGATTTTGCCCAGCCGAATTTCAGTCCAAAGCGGGCCCGCTGCAACTGACAGGGTGCAGCCTGACAGCTTTGGGCGGAAAAAAGCCGGCAAATGCCGGCTTTGTCAGGTCTTATTGGCCTTTGATCTCGCTGCGGCCTTTGTACGGTGCCTTGGCACCCAGCTCCTGCTCAATACGCAGCAACTGATTGTACTTGGCAACGCGGTCTGAACGGCACAATGAGCCGGTTTTGATTTGACCTGCGGCAGTACCAACCGCCAGATCGGCGATAAAGGCGTCTTCCGTTTCGCCGGAGCGGTGTGAAATCACCGCGGTAAAACCGGCATCTTTGGCCATTTTGATCGCCGCCAGCGTTTCGGTCAGCGAGCCTATCTGATTGAATTTAATCAGAATAGAGTTACCAATACCTTGCTCGATACCGCGGGTCAGGATCTTGGTATTGGTGACAAACAGGTCATCACCCACCAGCTGCACCTTGTTGCCAATTTTGTTGGTCAAATCTTTCCAGCCATCCCAGTCTGACTCGTCCAGACCGTCTTCAATCGAGACGATGGGGAAACGGGTCGCCAGGCCCGCCAGGAAGTCGTTGAATTCATATGAAGTGAACTCTTTGCCTTCACCGGACAGTTTGTATTTGCCATCGACATAGAATTCAGAAGCAGCACAGTCCAGCGCCAGCGTGACGTCTTTATTCAGCTCGTAACCCGCACCAGCAACGGCTTTGGCAATCACTTCCAGCGCTTCTTCGTTGGATTTCAGATCCGGGGCAAAACCCCCTTCATCGCCAACTGCCGTGTTTAAACCTTTGCTGTGCAGTTCTTTTTTCAACTGATGGAAAATTTCAGCCCCCATCCGCAGCGCTTCGCCGAAGTTTTTCGCGCCAACCGGCTGCACCATAAATTCCTGGATGTCGACGTTGTTGTCAGCGTGCTCGCCACCGTTGATGATATTCATCATTGGCACCGGCATCGAATACACACCTGGCGTGCCGTTTAAATCAGCAATGTGTTGATACAATGGGATTTTTTTATCCGCGGCTGCAGCGCGGGCCACCGCCAGTGACACCGCCAGAATCGCGTTGGCACCCAGTTTGGATTTTGACTCTGTGCCATCCAAATCAATCATGATCTGGTCAATGTTGGCCTGGTCATAAGCAGACTGGCCCAGCAAAGCAGCTTTAATAGGGCCATCGATATTGGCTACTGCGGTTTTCACGCCTTTACCCAGATAACGGCTTTTGTCGCCATCGCGCAGTTCTAAGGCTTCGCGAGTCCCGGTTGAAGCGCCTGATGGTGCGCAGCCACGGCCCATCACACCACTTTTTAAAAAGACGTCGGCTTCAACGGTTGGGTTGCCACGCGAGTCCAGAATTTCGCGGGCGACAATATTGATAATTTCAGACATGTTTTTCCCCTGTAGGCCTGATAAAGCTGAAAAAAAGCCGCGCCCTGGTGGGCACGGCTTTTCAGTTATTTTGCCTGTTGCTGTTTTTGATATTTATGTGCGGCGGCAACAAACCCTTCAAACAACCGGTGACCATCGCGCGGCGTCGAGTTAAATTCCGGATGGAACTGACCGGCGATAAACCATGGATGTTCAGGGATTTCAATCATTTCGACCAGCTGGTTGTCCGCCGACAAGCCAGAGATCACCAATCCGCCAGCCTCTAATTGTGGGATAAAGTGATTGTTCACTTCATACCGGTGGCGATGCCGTTCGCTGACAACGTCAGCGCCGTACACCGCCCGGGCTTTGGTATTGGGCTTGAGGTTACAGTTCTGGCTGCCAAGGCGCATAGTGCCACCCAGATCTGAATTGTCTGAGCGTTGTTCTACCTGACCGGCGGCATCCAGCCACTCTGTGATGAGACCCACCACAGGGTAAGTTGTGTTCTTATTAAATTCAGTGGAATGAGCATCTTTCAGGCCACAGACATTGCGGGCAAATTCAATCAGCGCCACTTGCATGCCGAGGCAAATCCCCAAGTATGGCACTTTTTGCTCGCGGGCATATTTGGCCGCCTGGATTTTGCCTTCCACGCCGCGCTCACCAAAACCGCCCGGTACCAGAATGCCATCAAGGCCCGCCAACACGGCAACACCTTTACTTTCAACATCCTGCGAGTCGATGTACTTGATGGTCACACTTAAACGGTTTTTCAGGCCGGCGTGTTTCAGCGCTTCGTTGACCGACTTATAAGCATCCGGCAGCTCCACATATTTGCCGACCATGCCGATGGTCACTTCGCCAGTCGGGTTGGATTCCTGATACAGCACCTGTTCCCATTCAGCCAGATCGGCTTCCGGGCAGGTTAAATAGAAACGACGGCAAATCAGGTCGTCCAGCCCTTGCGACTTTAACAGCGCCGGAATTTGATAAATGCTGGACACGTCTTTGAGCGAAATAACCGCACGTTCTTCGACGTTGGTAAACAGCGCGATTTTGGCTTTTTCGTTCGACGGAATGGCGCGGTCTGAGCGACAGACCAGAATATCCGGCTGGATGCCGATAGAGCGCAGCTCTTTGACCGAATGCTGGGTCGGCTTGGTTTTAATCTCGCCGGCAGCGCCTAAATAAGGCACCAGTGTCAAATGCATGTACAGCGCGCGCTCGCGACCGATTTCAGTGCCGAGCTGACGGATAGCTTCGAGGAACGGCTGCGATTCGATATCACCGACAGTGCCGCCAATCTCGACGATGGCAATATCATAACCTTCACCACCGGCGACCACGCGGGATTTGATTTCGTTGGTGATATGCGGGATCACCTGAATGGTGGCGCCTAAGTAATCACCGCGGCGCTCGCGGCGAATGACTTCGGCGTACACTTTGCCTTGGGTGAAGTTGTTCAGACGGGTCATCTTGGTGCGGATAAACCGCTCGTAGTGACCGAGGTCCAGGTCGGTTTCGGCGCCGTCTTCAGTGACGAATACTTCACCGTGCTGGATAGGGCTCATGGTGCCCGGGTCGACGTTGATGTAGGGATCCAGTTTCAGGATCGTTACCTTCAGGCCACGTGCTTCTAAAATTGCCGCTAATGACGCAGCTGCAATGCCTTTACCTAAAGATGAGACAACCCCACCCGTCACGAAGATGTATCTTGTAGTCATGAGACCCCTGAGACAACGTTGAATTTAATGGACCAACAGCAATACCCCCACACAGCTGAGAAGCTGTTTGTCGGGCGGTACAGGTATTGGTATCAGGACGGGCGGAAAGTATAACAAAGTCGGGCAGCCTGCTCAATCAAAAAGCCGGTGACCGG
>CBINNO010000074.1:0-16078 GCA_966252055.1 uncultured Rheinheimera sp.
AACGCTTTGCGTTGTTAAAAACTGCTCCTGCAGTTTTTTATTCGCACCGTCCATGGCGCTCTCCCTTCGGCCAACGCTGCGCGTTGTTAAAAACTGCTCCTGCAGTTTTTTATCTGCAAGCTGGGTGCGTTCAGGGCTTTCAGTGCGAACAGCCGCCAAATTTGATTAGAGCCACTGGCAAATTTTTGTTTTAATAGGCCACTTTTTTACAATCTGACGGATGACGCCGGCAAACTGGCAGGGCAGTTCCAAAGAGAGACAGGCAGAGAAAGATGACAGCAATCGGGATTTTCGGCGCCAATGGCCGGATGGGGCGCGCACTGGTCACAGTCGCGCGTGAGCAGCAACTGGCCCTGACCGGCGCTGCTGTGCGCAGTGGCTCACCGCTGGCTGGCATCGACGCCGGCGAACTGGCCGGCATTGGCAATATCGGTTTGCCACTGCAAACCGTGTCGGCCGAATTGGTGCAACAAGCCGATGTCTGGGTTGATTTCACCATGCCGGAAGCCATGCTGGAACACCTCAAACTGGCGGTTGCGGCGAAAAAAGCGATGGTAATTGGTGTCACCGGCTTAACCGACGCCCAGTATGCAGAGGTCAAAGCGGCCAGCGTGCATATTCCGATTGTCTGGGCGCCGAATATGAGCGTGGGGGTCAATCTGTTGCTGCATTTGGTGCAGACCGCCGCCAAAGTGATGGGACAGAGCGCTGACATCGAAATCATTGAAGCCCATCATCGTTTTAAAAAAGACGCACCAAGCGGCACGGCTCTGGCTATCGGCAACAGCATTGCCAAAGCGCTCGGCCGTGATTTAAATCAAGTGGCCGTCTATGGCCGCGAAGGCATCACCGGCGAGCGGCCGCGCGAGACCATTGGCTTTGCCACGGTGCGCGGTGGCGACATTATCGGTGACCATACCGCTTTGTTTGCTGACATCGGCGAGCGGCTGGAAATCAGCCATAAAGCCTCCAGCCGCAGCACTTTTGCTCAAGGCGCGCTGCGGGCAGCGGTCTGGTTGAAAAAACAACAGGTCGGACTTTATTCTATGCAGCAAGTGCTGGGTTTGGCAGACTTAACATAGATTTTTGGCTTATTTGCCTTATTTTTGTGATAAAAGCGTTATTTTTGCAAAAATCCAAAAAATAGTTAGACCAGATGCCACAAATCACCTAGAATATAAAGGTTTGCCTAGGCAGACCTGATTTCACAATTTCTGGGTCAAAACGGGTCGTGAGAACCAGTGGGTTTCCGCCCGTTTTTTGCTGTTTGGAGGTTATCTTGACTAAGTCCGCCCTGCTCGTACTGGAAGACGGCACCGTATTTCGTGGTACAGCCATTGGCGCTGAAGGTGTGTCGGTTGGTGAAGTGGTGTTTAATACTTCAATGACCGGCTATCAGGAGATCCTGACGGATCCCTCATACGCAGAACAAATGGTCACGCTGACCTATCCGCATATTGGCAATACCGGTACCAATGCGGAGGACGAAGAATCCGGTAAAGTCTGGGCCAAAGGCCTGATTATCCGTGACCTTCCTCTGCTGGCTTCTAATTTCCGTAATCAACGTTCTCTTAGTCAATACCTCAAAGATCACAACGTCCTTGGCATCGCTGACATCGACACCCGCAAGCTGACCCGGATCCTGCGGGAAAAAGGTGCGCAGAACGGTTGCCTGATGGCCGGTGATATCGATGAAGCCAAAGCGCTCGAATTGGCGCGTCATTTCCCTGGGCTGTCCGGCATGGACCTGGCCAAGGAAGTGACGGTTAAAACACCTTATCAGTGGACCGAAGGCAGCTGGCAGCTGGGCGAAGGCCATCGTGCGGCACCTGAGTCGAAGTTTCACGTCGTTGCTTACGATTTTGGTGTGAAACGCAATATTTTACGTATGTTGGCGGACCGCGGCTGTCGCTTAACAGTGGTTCCGGCGCAAACACCGGCGGCCGAAGTGCTGGCACTGGCGCCGGATGGCATCTTCCTGTCAAACGGTCCTGGCGACCCGGCACCTTGTGACTACGCCATCGAAGCCATCAAAACCTTCCTCGAAACTGACATTCCGGTATTCGGTATTTGTTTAGGCCACCAGTTACTGGCGCTGGCCAGCGGTGCCAAAACGCTGAAAATGAAATTTGGTCACCACGGCGGCAACCACCCGGTGCAGAATCTGGACAGCAAAAAAGTACTGATCACGGCGCAGAACCACGGTTTCGCCGTAGAAGAAACCACTTTGCCAGCGAACTTACGCGCCACGCACAAATCGCTGTTTGATGGCTCCTTGCAGGGTATCCACCGCACGGATAAACCGGCGTTTAGTTTCCAGGGCCACCCGGAAGCAAGCCCAGGTCCACACGAAGCCAGTGAACTGTTCGACCACTTTATCGAACTGATGCAACAGCGTAACGCCAAATAACAGGACAAGAGACGAGCCATGCCAAAACGTACCGACCTTAAAAGTATTCTGATCCTGGGCGCCGGCCCTATCGTGATCGGTCAGGCCTGTGAGTTTGACTACTCGGGTGCTCAGGCCTGTAAAGCACTGAAAGAAGAGGGCTACCGGGTGATTCTGGTGAACTCTAACCCTGCCACTATCATGACTGATCCTGAGATGGCCGATGCGACTTACATCGAGCCGATCCACTGGCAGGTAGTCGAAAAAATTATCGAAAAAGAACGTCCATGTGCGGTACTGCCAACCATGGGCGGCCAGACCGCGCTGAACTGTGCGCTGGATTTAGAGCGCCACGGTGTGTTGGCGAAATACAATGTCGAAATGATCGGCGCCACCGCCGACGCCATCGACAAAGCGGAAGACCGCAGCCGCTTTGACAAAGCGATGCGCTCGATTGGCCTGGCTTGTCCACGCGCCGGCCTTGCCCATTCGATGGAAGAAGCTTACGAAGTGCTGGAAAAAATCGGTTTCCCTTGCATTATCCGGCCTTCTTTCACCATGGGCGGCTCAGGTGGCGGTATTGCCTACAACCGCGAAGAGTTCGAAGAAATCTGTACCCGCGGTCTGGATTTGTCACCGACCAAAGAGCTGCTGATTGACGAATCGCTGATCGGCTGGAAAGAGTACGAAATGGAAGTGGTGCGGGACAAAAACGACAACTGCATCATCGTCTGTTCCATTGAAAACTTTGACCCGATGGGCGTACACACCGGTGACTCTATCACCGTAGCGCCAGCCCAGACGCTGACCGACAAAGAATATCAAATCATGCGTAACGCCTCGCTGGCGGTGCTGCGTGAAATTGGTGTCGAAACCGGTGGTTCGAACGTGCAGTTTGGTATCAACCCGGTCGATGGCCGGATGGTCATCATTGAGATGAACCCACGGGTGTCGCGCTCTTCAGCGCTTGCCTCGAAAGCCACTGGTTTCCCAATTGCCAAAGTGGCAGCCAAGCTGGCGGTGGGTTACACGCTGGACGAGCTGGCGAACGACATCACCGGCGGGAAAACTCCGGCGTCGTTCGAGCCGAGCATCGACTACGTGGTGACCAAGGTGCCACGCTTTAACTTCGAAAAATTTGCCGGTGCCAACGACCGTCTGACTACGCAGATGAAGTCAGTGGGCGAAGTGATGGCGATTGGCCGTAACCAGCAGGAATCGCTGCAAAAAGCGCTGCGTGGCCTTGAGATAGGTGTCTGTGGTCTGGACCCGGTGATTGACATCAAAGCACCAGAAGCAAAAGAAAAAATCACCCGTGAACTGCGTGAGCCGGGCTCACACCGGATCTGGTACATCGCTGATGCGTTCCGTTTTGGCATGAGCATGGATGAAATCTTTAACCTGACCAAAATTGACCCTTGGTTCCTGGTGCAGATTGAAGATTTGGTCAACGAAGAAAAAGCCATCACTGAACATGGCTTCGCCGGTCTCGACCAAGGCCGTTTAAATGTGCTCAAACGCAAAGGTTTTGCCGACAAGCGTATTGCCGATTTACTGGGCGTGGCAGAAGCGGAAGTGCGTAAAAAACGCCACAGCTTTGGTCTGCACCCGGTGTACAAACGGGTGGATACCTGTGCGGCCGAGTTTTCTTCTGACACCGCTTACATGTACAGCACTTACGATGAAGAGTGTGAAGCACAGCCAAGCAACCGCGATAAGATCATGATTATCGGCGGCGGCCCGAACCGCATCGGTCAGGGCATCGAGTTTGACTATTGCTGCGTGCATGCGGCTTTAGCGCTGCGTGAAGATGGTTATGAGACCATCATGGTCAACTGTAACCCGGAAACAGTCTCCACCGACTACGACACCTCAGACCGGCTGTACTTCGAGCCTATTACGCTGGAAGACGTGCTGGAAATCGTGAAAAAAGAACAGCCAAAAGGTGTGATTGTGCAATACGGTGGCCAAACACCACTGAAACTGGCACGCGCCTTAGAAGCCAATGGTGTGCCAATTATCGGCACCTCACCGGATGCGATTGACCGGGCAGAAGACCGCGAGCGTTTCCAGCAGGCGGTTGAACGCCTGGGCCTGAAACAACCGAAAAACGCCACAGTGACCAGTATGGAAGAAGCCTTAACCAAGGCGCCGGACATCGGTTATCCGATGGTGGTCCGTCCATCTTACGTGCTGGGCGGCCGGGCGATGGAAATCGTCTACGACGATATCGACCTGAAACGTTACATGAACGAAGCTGTTTCGGTATCGAATGATTCGCCGGTATTGCTGGACCGCTTCCTTGATGATGCCATTGAAGTGGATATTGACGCCATTTGTGACGGCACCGAGGTGGTGATCGGCGGCATTATGGAACACATCGAACAGGCCGGTATTCACTCGGGTGACTCGGCGTGCTCATTGCCACCGCACAGCCTGAATCAGCAGGTTCAGGATGTGATGCGTGAACAAGTACGCAAACTGGCATTGGAACTGGGCGTCGTGGGTCTGATGAATACTCAGTTTGCGGTGAAAGACGGTGAAGTGTACCTGATTGAAGTGAACCCGCGTGCTGCCCGCACTGTACCTTTTGTTTCTAAAGCCACCGGTGTTGCTGTTGCTAAAGTCGGTGCCCGTTGCATGGCCGGTAAGTCGCTGCAAGAGCAGGGCGTGACCAAAGAAATCATCCCGCCGTATTTCTCGGTGAAAGAGGTGGTGATCCCGTTCAACAAATTCCCGGGTGTTGACCCTATCCTTGGCCCTGAAATGCGCTCGACCGGCGAAGTGATGGGCGTCGGTGATACCTTCGCCGAAGCTTTTGCCAAGAGTGAGCTGGGCGCTGGCACTGTGGTTCCGACCGGCGGTCGCGCTTTACTTTCAGTGCGCGATAGCGATAAAGTGCGCGTCGTTGAACTGGCAAAAACCATGGTCAGTCTGGGCTTTGAGCTGGACGCCACCGGCGGTACCGCTAAAGCGCTGCAAGCGGCCGGCATTCCTTGCCGGGTGGTCAGCAAAGTGTTTGAAGGTCGTCCGCATATCCTTGATCGGATCAAAAACGGTGAGTACAGCTATATTGTCAATACCACCGAAGGACGTCAGGCCATCGAAGACTCCAAAGTGTTACGCCGTGGTGCACTGCAACACAAAGCCAACTATACGACGACGCTGAATGCCGCATTTGCGACCTGTAAAGCGAACGCCGCTAACGCGTTTGCCACTGTGTCGTCGGTGCAGGAGTTACATAAGAGAGTAAACGGATGAGTCAAATCCCGATGACAGTCGAAGGCGCACAAAAACTGCGCGACGAGCTGCATGAACTGAAATCAGTGAAACGACCAGCGATTATTGAAGCGATTGCTGAAGCGCGTGAACACGGTGATTTAAAAGAAAACGCCGAATACCATGCTGCCCGCGAAGCACAGGGGTTCTGCGAAGGCCGTATTCAGGATATCGAAGGTAAGCTTGCGAATGCGCAAGTGATCGATGTCACGAAATTGCCCAATACCGGCAAGGTCATTTTTGGCACTACGGTCACTATTCTCAACCTCGATACTGAGGAAGAAGTGACCTACCGCATCGTCGGTGACGACGAAGCGGATATCAAAAATAACCTGATTTCGGTCAATTCACCGATCGCCCGCGGTCTGATTGGCAAACAACTGGATGACGTGGTCAATATCACTACCCCAAGCGGTGTGGTGGAATTTGAAATCACCGAAGTGCAGTATCGCTGATCCCGACTTTGGTCGATGAAAGCAGAAAAAAGCGGCGTCAGCCGCTTTTTTGTTGTATAGCTCAGTAAAAATTACCCATCAGTAAGAGTGCCTGATAGCTGTCATCAGGGTCGTGAGGGCTGAAATGAGTTCTTTGGTAAAAACGCGAAAGGGGAAAGCCTATCAGCTTCGTCTGGAGCAACAAACTTTGTGGGTGACTGCATTCGGTACATCAACGTTGCGTGATGTTGAAGAATATGTGCGTGAATTCAGATTGTTGGTGCAACCGTTGCTGCTGAAACCCTGGGCCTGTGTATTAGATATGCGGCAGTGGCAACCGAGCCCGATTGAGACATTCGCCTTATTTCAGGACAACAGTATCTGGTGTATTCGCCACAATCTCGCCTGTGCGCAGGTGCTGTTGCCAGCGGACCCTTTGCTGGCCTGGCAGTATCTGAAATCGACTGATGTTGGTAAACCAGCGGGTTTTCGTTCTGAACGGGTGTCAGATGAGGCAGAAGCCCGCAGAAATCTGCAGGCTTTGGGCTTTTTGACCTGAATCAGCCGCGTGGCAGCTGCAGTTTTTTCTCTTTGGCGGCGCGATACAGCACCAGAATATGGCCAATGACCTGAACTTTTTCGGCTTTGGCTTCACGGACAATGGCGTCCATGATGGCGATTTTTTCTTCGCGATCGATGCTTGGCACTTTGACTTTGAGTAATTCATGATGCTCCAGCGCCAAATCGATTTCGGCCATGACGCCTTCGGTCAGACCGTTGCCGCCGAGCAGGATCACGGGCTTGAGCTCGTGCGCTTTAGCCTTTAAAAATTGTTTTTGTTTGTTTGTAAGACTCATAACCTGATTTTTTCCGATGGGAAAGCTTGAAATTCTGTCATTGTACCGCCATCTTGCCGTGAAGACCAATTAAGAGTGTTTCCATGACCAAGAAAAAGCGCTCGGGCAGTTCCAGTCGCTGGCTGCAGGAGCATGTGTCAGATCCCTTTGTGCAAAAAGCGCAAAAGCTGGGTTTACGTTCGCGGGCTTCGTTCAAACTGGACGAAATTCAGCAAAAAGACAAATTGATCAAAACCGGCATGACTGTCGTAGATCTCGGCTCAGCGCCTGGGAGCTGGTCACAGTTGGCTGCGGAGCTGACGGGCCCGTCTGGGTTGGTGATTGCCTGTGATATCCTGCCGATGGACCCTTTAGCCGGAGTTGCATTTTTGCAGGGCGATTTTCGGGAGGAGGCTGTCCTGAACGCTTTGTTAGCGCGGATCGACGGCCGTAATGTCGATGTTGTGCTTTCTGACATGGCGCCGAATATGAGTGGGAACGCGACGGTCGACCAGGCACGCAGTATGTATCTGGTGGAGCTGGCGCTTGATATGTGCCATCAGGTACTGAAAAAAAATGGTAGTTTTGTCGTCAAAGTGTTTCAGGGCGAAGGCTTTGAAGCTTATGTCCAGCAAGTGCGGGACGTATTTGGCACTGTACGGATCCGCAAACCGGATTCGTCCAGATCGCGCTCGCCCGAGACTTATATCGTGGCGACCGGGTTCAAAGTCTAGTAAAGTAGCAACAGAAGTCTTTCTGGTAACAAGAGGTTATTTCCTTGAGTGACATGGCAAAAAATCTGCTGGTCTGGTTAGTCATCGCCGTTGTGCTGATGACGATGTTCAACAGCTTCAGCCCGGCTGATCGTGCTGACCGCAGCACCAGCTATACCCAATTTATCAATGACCTGAATCAAGGCCAAATCCGCGAAGTGCAGGTTGACCGTGGTGGTGTGGTACGTGCTGTCCGCAAAGATGGTCAGCGGGTGGAAACCACTATCCCGGGCGGTTTTGACGAAAAGCTGGTTGATGATTTGATCAAGAATAACGTTGATTCGTCTGGCGTTAAGCCTGAAGAGCCAAGCGTACTGGGCCAGATTTTTATCTCCTGGTTCCCAATGCTGCTGTTGATCGGCGTCTGGATTTTCTTCATGCGCCAGATGCAAGGCGGCGGCGGTAAAGGCGCCATGTCCTTCGGTAAAAGCCGTGCCCGTCTGATGGGCGAAGATCAGATTAAAACCACTTTTGCCGATGTCGCCGGTTGCGACGAGGCGAAAGAAGAAGTGACCGAGCTGGTGGATTATTTAAAAGATCCATCGCGTTTCCAGAAGCTCGGCGGTCGTATTCCAAAAGGCGTGCTGATGGTTGGCCCACCGGGCACGGGTAAAACTTTGTTGGCCAAAGCCATTGCCGGCGAAGCAAAAGTACCGTTTTTTACTATCTCGGGTTCTGATTTCGTCGAAATGTTTGTCGGCGTCGGCGCCAGCCGGGTGCGCGATATGTTCGAGCAGGCCAAAAAGGCTGCGCCTTGCATTATTTTCATCGATGAAATCGACGCAGTGGGTCGTCAGCGTGGTGCCGGCTTAGGCGGCGGTCATGATGAGCGCGAGCAGACCTTGAACCAGATGCTGGTGGAGATGGATGGTTTTGACGGCAATGAAGGGATCATCGTCATTGCAGCGACCAACCGTCCAGACGTGCTGGACCCAGCTTTACTGCGTCCAGGCCGCTTTGACCGTCAGGTGGTGGTTGGTCTGCCAGACGTGCGTGGCCGTGAACAAATCCTGAAAGTCCACATGCGTAAAGTGCCGTTAGCTGATGGTGTGGATGCATCCATTCTGGCGCGGGGTACACCTGGGTTCTCAGGTGCAGATTTGGCGAACCTTGTAAACGAAGCAGCGCTGTTTGCGGCGCGCGCCAATCGCCGTGTCGTGTCGATGGACGAGTTTGAAAAAGCCAAAGACAAGATCCTGATGGGCACAGAGCGTCGCTCTATGGTGATGACCGAGAAAGAGAAGGAAATGACTGCCTATCACGAAGCTGGCCACGCCATTGTGGGCCGGTTAGTGCCAGAACACGATCCTGTTTACAAAGTGAGTATTATTCCGCGTGGACGTGCGCTGGGCGTGACCATGTATTTGCCTGAGCAGGACAGGGTCAGTCACTCGAAACGTTATCTCGAGTCGATGATCAGCTCGCTGTTTGGTGGTCGTATCGCTGAAGAGCTGATTTATGGCAGCGAAGCGGTCAGTACCGGTGCTTCGAATGACATCGAGCGTGCGACTAATCTGGCGCGTAAGATGGTCACCCAGTGGGGTTTTTCAGAAAAACTCGGTCCGCTGTTGTACGCGGAAGAAGAGGGTGAAGTATTCCTTGGCCGCTCGGTGACCAAGAATAAACACATGTCGGAAGATACCGTCAAACTAATTGACCAGGAAATTCGCGATTTTATCGACCGCAACTATGTCCGTGCCAAACAACTGATCGTTGAGAACATGGATATTCTGCACGCAATGAAAGATTGTCTGATGCAGTATGAAACCATTGATGCCAAACAAATTGATGATTTGATGGCGCGTCGTGACGTTCGTCCGCCAGAGCACTGGGAGCCAAAGGATAAAAAGCCGGAAGCACCAGGTTCAGGTGGCGCCGCCGCGGTAACGCCAACTGATGTGGCGACGAGCGAAAGTCCAAGCAGCTAAGTCCGAAAGGACAACTCAGAGAAAACCCCGGCCTGCCGGGGTTTTCTGTTCTGGGCACCGTAAAACAGAGGAACTTTAATGGAACTGATTTTACCCCGTGGCAGAAAGCTGGACTTGTCCCGCAGCCGGCTGATGGGCATTTTGAACCTGACACCGGATTCATTTTCCGATGGCGGTCGCTTCAATGCGGGGACTGCGACTTTGCAACGTATCCGGCAAATGAAGGCAGAAGGCGTTGAAATCATTGATATAGGCGGCGAATCGACCAGACCCGGTGCAGCGGATGTCAGCCTGGATGAAGAGCTGGAAAGGGTGGTGCCGGTGATTGCGATGATTCGCCAGCAAGATCCCGACATAGTGATCTCGGTCGATACCAGTAAAGCCGAAGTAATGCGCCAGGCGGCTCTGGCAGGGGCTGACATACTTAACGACGTGCGGGCTCTCACAGAAGCGGGAGCCCTTGAAGTCGCAGTACGAAGCGGTTTGCCAGTCTGTCTGATGCATATGCAAGGGGCTCCAAGGTCAATGCAACACCAGCCTCTGTATCGCGACGTCGTTGAGGAAGTACTGGACTTTTTACTGGCGCGGGCAGCCATCTGTCAGCAGGCCGGCATCGCCCGTCAGCAGATTGTGCTGGATCCCGGTTTTGGATTTGGTAAAACTTTAGCGCACAACTATGAGCTGTTGGCAGCTTTACCGCGTTTTATTGGCAGCGGCTATCCGGTATTGGCTGGCATGTCGCGAAAATCAATGGTCGGCCAGCTGCTAAAGCGTGATGTTGCAGAACGTTTGGCAGGCAGTATTGCCTGTGCCACAATAGCCGCCATGCACGGTGCACAGATTATTCGGGTGCATGATGTCAAAGAAACGGCCGATGCTTTAGCAATAGTGGCCGCGACGAAATTTGGAGTAAATCAATGAGCAGGAAGTTTTTTGGTACTGATGGTGTGCGTGGTCGCGTTGGTGAATTTCCAATCACCCCTGAATTTGCTATGAAGCTGGGTTGGGCCGCTGGTCGTGTTCTGTCGCAGCGCGGTACCCGCAAGGTACTGATTGGTAAAGATACCCGCATCTCAGGTTATTTGCTGGAAACCGCACTGGAAGCCGGTCTGATCTCTGCCGGAATCGATGTCCGGTTGTTGGGGCCAATGCCAACCCCTGCCGTTTCTTACCTGACGCATACTTTCCGTGCCGAGGCTGGTATCGTGATTAGTGCCTCGCATAATCCTTATTATGACAATGGTATTAAATTCTTCTCTGCGGATGGCAGCAAACTGCCGGATGAAATTGAACTGGCGATTGAGGCTGAACTTGAACAGCCGATGGTCTGCGAATCATCAGAAAAACTGGGTAAAGCGCAGCGCATCGACGATGCCGCTGGCCGTTATATCGAATTTTGTAAAAGCCATTTGCCCAACCATATGTCACTCAGTGGTTTTAAAATTGTGCTGGATTGCGCAAACGGCGCCACATATCACATCGCGCCGAATGTGTTTCGGGAGCTCGGAGCAGAAGTTCATACCATTGCGGCGACGCCTAATGGCCTCAACATTAACGAAAAATGTGGCGCAACACATACGGATGAGCTGCAAAAAACAGTGATTGAATTGGGCGCTGACTTAGGGATTGCCTATGATGGTGACGGCGACCGCGTGATGATGGTCGACCACACGGGGCGGCAGATTGATGGCGACGAAATTATTTATATGATTGCCCGCTCAGCCAAGCAACGGAACCGGCTGACTGGCGGCGTGGTGGGCACGCTGATGAGCAATATGGGGTTGGAACTGGCACTGGCGGAGCTTGGCATCCCATTTGTGCGCAGCAAAGTCGGCGACCGTTATGTGATGGAGCTGTTGCAGGAAAAAGGCTGGCGCATCGGTGGCGAAAACTCAGGCCATGTCATTAACCTCGACCATACAGGGACTGGCGACGGCATTGTCGCTTCGTTGCAGGTACTGGCCGCAATGATGGATACCGGCTTGTCGCTGGCTGATTTAAGTCACGGTATGACGAAGCTGCCGCAGGTCTTAGTCAACGTGAAATTTGAAAAAGGTTCGGCTCCGCTGGAAAACAAGCATGTGAAAGATGTAATAGCGACAGTCGAGGCCGAATTGCATGGTCAGGGCAGGGTATTGATCCGAAAATCAGGGACAGAGCCGTTAATCCGTGTAATGGTAGAAGGAAGAGAACAGGAGCAGGTACAGCAATATGCAGAAAAAATTGCCGCAGCAGTAAAGCTGGCAAGTTGACACTCTAGCTGTAACCACTTTGCAAAAGCTCGCATTCCAGTGCGGGCTTTTGTTATTTTACACACCAGCTGTTTTCTTCTCGACTCGTTGCAGCATAGGGCGGCAGCCTGCGTTTTTATGGCTTTTGCTTGTTCTTATCGGGTATGTCCGGTAAGATCGCGCCGGCTAAATCAGGGGAGTTCGCATGACATTTCGCCGTCCGCTCATCGCAGCAAACTGGAAAATGAACGGGAGTACCGCGCTGGTACAACAGACCTGTGAAACGCTTGCATCATTAGATACTCGTCACGAAATTTTGATCTGCCCACCGGTAATCTTTCTTCCGTACTTCCCAAAACAGCCTCATTTTCAGCTGGGTGCTCAAAATCTCAGCAGTGAGAACGCCGGAGCCTTCACAGGTGAGATCAGTGCTGATATGATTCGCGCCGCTGGAGGTTCATACGTCATAGACGGCCACAGTGAACGGCGGTCCTTGTATGGTGAAACTGATGCGATTGTTGTGCAAAAAGCACAGCAGGCAGTGGCCGCTGGTTTGACGCCAATTATTTGTTTTGGCGAGACTTTATCCGAGCGGCAGCAAGAAAAAACCATGTGGGTTCTTGCACAGCATCTGGATGCGGTGTATGCTGCGCACCCTGATTTACTGGCCTGTTCGGTGATCGCTTATGAACCGGTTTGGGCTATCGGCAGTGGCCTGACAGCAACGCCGGAACAAGCACAGCAAGTGCATGCTTTTATCCGCCAGTACCTGCAGAGAATAGATGCAGATGCTGCGAAGGCAGTCAGAATTATTTATGGTGGCAGTGTGAACGGCGGTAACTGGCCAACACTGTTCAGTCAGCCAGACATTGATGGTGCACTGGTTGGCGGTGCAAGTTTGAAACCAGCTGAGTTTTTGGCGATTTGCCAGACAGCAAAGGATTAAAGATGTACGAAATTATTATCGTATTATATGCGTTGGTTGCCTTAGCTATTATCGGTCTCGTCTTGATACAGCACGGTAAAGGCGCTGACATGGGCGCTTCGTTTGGCGCAGGCGCATCTGCCACTATTTTTGGCTCTGCTGGTCGTGGAAACTTCCTGACTCGTTCTACCAGCGTGCTCGCTGTTGCTTTTTTTGCATTGAGTCTGGTGCTTGGAAACTACAACACCAGCCACATTGAGAAAAAATCTGAGTTCGAAAACATTGCTCCAGCAGTAGCTGCTGAGACAGTGCCTGCGAAACCAGAAGAAAAGAAAGAAGCCTCTAAAGATATTCCGGTCGGCAACTAATCGTTTGCCAGAGACCAAAGAAAAAATGCCGAGATGGTGAAATTGGTATACACGCTACCTTGAGGTGGTAGTGCCCTAGGCGTGCGGGTTCGAGTCCCGCTCTCGGCACCAATATCCTGAGTTCAGTGCCAGGTCTTCATACTGAACCAGAGCGCAAGCAACGCTTGCCAGCAAAGAAAACAATGTGTTGCGGTGTATTAGTCATCGCTATATAATGCGCAGCAGTTTTCGGACGCGGGATGGAGCAGCCTGGTAGCTCGTCGGGCTCATAACCCGAAGGTCGTCGGTTCAAATCCGGCTCCCGCAACCAACTTGTCACGCAGGTGGCTGTCTGAATTAAATCATAAAGATTTATTTTGCTTACAGCAGCAAGGCGCGGCGACAGCAGGCAGTATTGGCTGCAGCTGAAACCAGATTTAAAGCGGTGATAGTCTGCTGCTTTACCGGTGAATGTCGCCCCGATAGTCGGGGCGTTTTTCTATCCGGAGTAACGTTGTACTACTATGTCTGGGCTATATGCCCTTTTTTTATTTCCGGAGGTCTCTTTGACTAAACAGGAGCAGCGTTTATTTGAGCTGTTGTCGCCAACGGTGGAAGCAACAGGCTTTGAACTGCTGGGCATCGAATTTCTGGCCGCAGGCCGTCATTCCACTTTGAGGTTATATATCGATCATCCGGAAGGGGTGAATGTGGATGATTGTGCCACTGTAAGCCGGGAGGTCAGTGCCATTCTTGACGTTGAAGACCCGATTCAGAACGAGTACAACCTGGAAGTTTCTTCGCCCGGACTGGATCGTCCGTTGTTCACACCAGAGCATTTTGCCAAAGTGGTCGGACAAAAAGTTGAAGTGAAACTGGCCATTCCGCAGGAAGGTCGTCGTCGCTTTAAAGGCGTGCTGCAGGCAATTGAAGATGACATGCTGGTCATCGAAGTGGATGGCAAACCTTATCGTTTGCTTATGGATAATGTAGATAAAGCAAACGTAGTTCCGGTGTTCTGATCAGAATCACGGCTCTTTGTGAGGCAGAAATCATGGCAAAAGAAATATTATTAGTAGTTGATGCGGTGTCCAACGAAAAGTCGGTACCGCGTGAGAAGATTTTTCAGGCACTGGAGTACGCTCTGGCTGCTGCCACCAAAAAGAAAAATGAAGGCGACATCGAAGTTCGCGTTGCAATCGACCGGAAAACCGGTGCTTACGAGACATTCCGTCGTTGGCTGGTGATCCCGGATGATCAGCCACAAGAAAACCCATACCGTGAAATTACTCTTTCTGCAGCTCAGTATGATGAGCCTGAGCTGAAAGTTGGCGATTACGTGGAAGAACAAATTGAATCGATTCAGTTTGACCGTATCACCACGCAAATGGCCAAGCAGGTTATTGTACAGAAGGTGCGTGAAGCGGAACGTTCGCAGGTGGTGGAAGCTTACATCGACCAGGTCGGTGAGCTGGTGACCGGCGTGGTGAAAAAAGTGAATCGTGAAAGCGTCATTGTTGACCTCGGCAACAATGCAGAAGCGATGCTGGCCCGCGAAGAAATGATCCCACGTGAAACTTTCCGTCCAGGCGACCGTATTCGGGCGCTGCTCTACGCCGTAAATCCTGAAGCCCGCGGTGCGCAGTTATTCTTAAGCCGCACTCGTCCGGAAATGTTGATTGAGCTGTTCCGCATCGAAGTGCCTGAAATTGGCGAAGAAATGATCGAAATTCGCGGCGCAGCCCGCGACCCGGGTTCGCGTGCGAAAATTGCCGTGAAGACCAATGACCGCCGCATCGACCCGGTCGGTGCTTGTGTAGGCATGCGTGGTTCGCGGGTACAGGCTGTTTCCGGTGAGCTGGGTGGCGAGCGGGTTGATATTGTATTGTTCGATGATAACCCTGCGCAGTACGTGATTAATGCGATGGCGCCGGCCGAAGTGGCTTCTATCATCGTTGATGAAGATGCGCACTCGATGGATATCGCTGTTGAAGACTCCAACCTGCCGATGGCTATTGGCCGGGCCGGTCAGAACGTGCGTCTTGCCAGTCAGCTGACGCAGTGGGAACTGAACGTGATGTCTGTGTCTGATATGAAACAAAAGCATCAGGAAGAAAATTCCAAAGTGCTGGGTCTTTTCATGGAAACACTTGAAATAGATGAAGATTTCGCCGGTGTGCTGGTCGACGAAGGTTTCGCGACGCTCGAAGAAATCGCTTATGTGCCAGTTTCCGAGCTGCTGTCTATCGATGGTTTTGACGAAGATATCGTGGAAGAGCTGCGTAAGCGCGCCAAAGCGGTGCTGACGACCAAGGCGCTGGCCAGTGAAGAGTCGCTGGAAGGGGCCCAACCTGACGAAGCGTTGCTTAAACTGGACGGAATGGAAACCCATACCGCCTACGTGCTGGCCAGTAAAGGGGTCTCAACCCTGGATGACCTGGCGGAGCTTGGCGTCGATGACCTGATTGAAATTGAAAAAATGTCAGAAGAAAAAGCTGCGGCGCTGATTATGGCGGCCCGCAATATTGTTTGGTTTAGTGAGCAGAACTGATAGGTCGACAGAGAGGAAACTATTACATGGCAGATGTCACGATAGAAAAGCTGGCCAGTGATGTAGGAACGACTGTTGATCGGTTGGTTCAACAATTTGCTGATGCAGGCATCGCGAAACAGGCGGGCCAGATGGTCAGCGAAGACGAGAAAAAAGCTTTGTTAGACCACCTGAGCAAACAGCATGGTGGTGGCAGCAGCGAGCCGTCACGCCTGACGCTGAAACGCAAAGAAAAAACCACCCTGAGTGTCAGCGGTGGCGCGGGGCGCAACCGGGAGATTCAGGTTGAAGTCCGGAAGCAAAAAACTTATGTCAAACGTCCGATGCTTGATGAAGCAGCATTAAAAGCCGAAGAAGAAGCGCGTCAGGCGGAAGAGCATGCGCG
>CBINNO010000075.1:0-15990 GCA_966252055.1 uncultured Rheinheimera sp.
TTGACCACGGCATTGGCCGTCGGCAGCGCAGCAGCGCCCGTCACTGCTCCCGTCACTGTACTGTTCAGCGCCTGAGTCAGGCCATTGATCTGGCCGCCCTGAATGCCAATTTCAGCCATCAGCGAATCCAGCAATGGCGCCTGCGCGCGGTATTTTAGTGCACTGTTCACCAGCTGATCAGCCAGCGATTCAGCACCATTGCCGGCACTGGCGGCGCTGCCGCCGGCCGGTGCACCGCCATGCAAGCCATTGACCTGCAGGATTTTAATGTCGCTGATTTGCTCCATCGGTTTGACGCTCTGGGCAATGATCTGCGGCAGATGCTCTATCAAGGCGAGGCGAATTTGCATGGCGATCTGCTCGGCCGACAAGGTATTGGCCGCTTCGTTGACCGCCTGCTTCCCTTGCGCTTCCACTTCATAACTGCGCGCTTTGGCCGCAGCCAGCGCGATTTCGGCATCGGCCTGACCTTGCGCCGCCAGACGCTCAGCATCGGCTTTACCCTGCGCGGCTAACCGGGCCGCATCAGCCTGATCGGTGGCGGCTTTTTTCTCGGCTTCAGCAGCAACAACCAGCTGAATGGCGTCTTTTTCCGCCTGCTGACGGGCATTGACCAGCTCAATCTGGCGGTCCCGCTCGGCCCGCTCGGTTTCGCGCACTGTGACGACCGCTTCTTCCTCTTTCACCGCTAAGGCGCGGGCTTTGTCTGCCAGCGCTTTGGCTTCCGATTCTGACTTGGATTTTTCTGCCACCGCGATGGATTTTTCCTGCGCGGCCAGCTCGACTGCTTTTTGCCGCTCGATTTCAGCCTGTTCGACCGCACGCGCTTTGGCAATTTCCATCTCGCGTACGGCTTTTTCTTTTTGGATGGTTTCGTTTTCGATGTCGCGCTCCGACAAAATGCGCTTTAAATCGACTTCGCGCTGGGCAGCGATCTGCGCTTCTTCGGCTTCACGTTTTTTCTCCGCCTGTTCGCGGGCAATTTCCGTACTTTGATGCGCTTTACGGATAGACACCTCACGCTCCTGCTCTAAGCGGGCGTATTCTTCTTCCCGTGAAATTTGCAGGCGGGCGCGCTCGGCTTCGAGGTTTTTCTGCTTGATGGCGAGGTCGGTTTCCTGCTCGATGTCGTTACGGATCTTACGACGCGATTCAATCGCCTGTGTCAGCTTGGTTAAACCTTCAGCGTCAAAGGCGTTTTGCGGGTTAAAGTGTTCAAAGGCGGTTTGGTCCAGCCCGGTCAGCGACACCGACTCCAGCTCCAGACCGTTTTTCAGCAAATCTTCTGACACCACCTGCTGTACTTTTTGCACAAAGTCGACGCGTTTTTCGTGCAGCTCTTCCATCGCCATTTCGGCGGCGACCGAGCGCAGCGCGTCAACAAACTTACCTTCGACCAGCTCTTTGAGTTCCTGCGGGTTCATGGTTTTGAGGCCAAGCGTCTGCGCCGCATTGCCAATGGATTCCACCGTTGGTTTGACCCGCACGTAAAATTCGGCCATCACGTCGGCCCGCATGCGGTCGCGGGTAATCAGTGCCTGCTCGGCGGCACGGCGCACTTCGAGGCGCAGCGTATTCATATTGACCGGGATGATTTCATGCAGCACCGGCAGCACGATAGCGCCGCCGTTCATGATGACTTTTTCACCGCGAAAGCCGGTGCGGACAAAAGACACTTCTTTGGTGGCTCTTTTGTACAGCCGCGCCAGGATCAAACCCAGCACCAGCAAAGCGCCGAGCAACACCGCAACCAACGTCAGCACATCAAACGAAACGGTGACCGGGGTAACTTCATTCATCCATGTATTCCTTCTGTTCTAATTAAAAAGGGGCAGATTTCAGCGAGTCCGGCTTAGGGCAAGCCAGATAACAACCGTTGTGGTAACTGAGCAGCAGCACTTCGCTGCCTTGCGGCAGTTCCTGCAGATCGTCCGGTTCGACCCGGATGTAATGATGATAACCATGCTGGTCCATCACTTTGGCTTCGGCACTGTAACCACGCCGCGCATTGCCAAGTGTCAGCACGGCGATGCAGCCGAGCAAATCGTCGGCTTTGACGGCGGTGGTTTCATCTTTGGGCAGCAGCCGCGCCAGCCAGCCGCCGGTCAGCCGCAACAACGGCAACGTCAGCGGTAACACCAGGGCCACCGCGAGCAGCGCCGGCAACAGCGCGCCGGTCAGACTGAGCACCAGCCATTGCAGCGTCAGACCGCTCAAGCCAAAACTACAGAGCCACAACACCAGCAGCATCAGCACCGGCACTTCGCCAATGCGTAACCAGCTGAACAGCCGGGCCAGACTGCTGTCATCGCCCACAGCCACTTCGCCGTGCGGGTTTAAATCGGGTGCCGGCAGGATATTCTCCAGCGCATCGGCAATGCTTTGGCCAAACACCAATGCCAGAATTTCCAGCACACCGATGCCCAGCATCAGCAGCAAAGCCACGCTGAACCACTGGGTTTGTTCGTACCACAACAGACTCATCCCTGTTCTCCTTGTGTTGTCGTTGCTGCCATCCGCAGCCGCTGCACCAGCAGCGCAGCCTGCTGATTCAGCTGCAGTTGCTGCAGTTCCTCCAGCGGCTCGGCGGCCGCGGGCGGGCTGTCATTGCCGACCGTCAGCTGCTGCAACGTGTGATCAAGTTCACGCTGCCACTGCTGATGCTGCTGAGCCAGCGTTGCCCATTGCAGCGCCGCCGCGTGCGCGGCGTCATCCTGACCTTGTGCCAGCGCCTGGCGCACCGTTGCTTCCAGCGCCTGCTGCCCGTCAGCCAGCTTCTGTAGCTGCTGCTGTTGATGGCGTTTTTGTACTTCGAGCAAACCTTGTTGCTGCAAAACGGCAGCAGCGGCCAGTTTGGCCGCCGTGTCGGCCTGTTGTTGCTGATATTGCGCGTCAGCGACCGACACCTGCTGGCGCAAACGTGGCCAGTGGCTGTGCCACCAGGCTTGCCAGATTTGTCTGATTCGGATAAGGATCACAACAACTCCTGTTGACGGCGGGGATCCGTTGCTTCATCAATAACAAATCAATTACAGGATTTCAATCAGACATTTTCAGCAAATGAGTTTTTCGGCACTGAACGCCGCTTTAATCAACAGGAGCCCCTGATGCAACTCAGTCAGACCCAACTGCAGGCAGCCGCTAACGCCGGCCTGTTACGCCCTGAACAGGTGCAGCCTTTGTGGCAGTTTCTCGCCAGTCAGGCGCCGCCGGAACAACCGCAGTTTAAAGCCGCCCATCTGCTGTATTACTTCGGCGGTGTGCTGGCGATTGCCGCCATGACCTTGTTTATGACCCTGAGTCAGGAGCACTACGGCGGCATTGGCCTGGCGGTACTGGCTTTTGCTTATGGCCTGCTAGGCTTTGCGCTGGCTGAATATTGCCGCCAGCGCAGCCAACTGCTGCTGTGCGGTATTTTTGCCACTTTTGCACTGGTGCAGACACCGCTGCTGGTGTACGGCCTGCAGCTGGAATGGGGCATGTGGCTGGCCGGCTATCAGAAATTTCATCAATGGATTGATGGCCGCTGGCTTTATATGGAGCTGGCGACGCTGGCCGTTGCTGCGCTGGCACTTTATCGCTACAGGCTGCCGTTTTTGCTGCTGCCGGTCGCCGTCACGCTGTGGTACCTCAGCATGGATCTGGCGCCTTTGCTGCTGCAAAACAGCGACGCCAGCTGGCAACAGCGCAAATGGGTGTCGGTTGGCTGGGGTTTGCTGACGCTGGCACTGGCGCTGAAAGTAGATGTGCGTGACCAGAGCGGCCGCGATTTTGCCTTTTGGCTTTATCTGTCCGGCCTGCTCAGTTTCTGGGGCGGACTGACGGCGATGCATTCCGACAGCGAGCTGGGCAAAGCCATCTATGCGCTGGTGAATCTGCTGCTGATTGGCTGTGGTCTGGCATTGCGCCGCCGACTCTTTGTGCCTTTTGGCGCTCTGGGTTTCATGCTGTATCTGGGCCATCTGGCCTTTGATTTGTTCGAGGACAGTACCTGGTTTCCGCTGGTGCTGTGCGCCATTGGCTTTGCGGTGATTTATGCCGGCGTGTTGTGGCAGCGTCATCAGCGGCGCTGGTCGGCGGCCTTGTCACGCACCCTGCCAGCGTCCCTGCAGCAACTGGCGGCCAGACGTGCATAGCCGTGCTGCCTTTGCGGTCACAGTGCAGTCTGGCAACGCTGTCAAACTTCTGTCCAACCGCAGAGAAGGTTGATATAACAAAGCATCGTAGATAGAAGGTGTACGCGATGTTTCGCAATCAATACTTTAATGGCTGGTTCTGCGCGGCCCTGCTTTGCTGGCTGGTGTTATTTAACCAGTTCAATGATTTTCAGTTTTTAGTCGATCATTGGTATTACCCGGCCATTATGGTCGTCGGCGCCTTTGTCGCTGGCGTCACACCGGAAGGCGGCGGCGCAGTGGCTTTTCCGGTGTTGAATATCTTTCTGAATATCGATCGGGTCATGGCCCGTGATTTCAGTCTGATGATCCAGAGTATCGGCATGACCAGCGCCAGCATTTTTATTCTGACCCATGCCGCCAATGCCCGACAATACCGGCCTGTGCTGTGGATGATCCCTTGTTGTTTCGCCGGTTTTATTTTTGGTATGCAACTGATGCAACAGCTGCCGGTGTTTGTGATCCAGGCACTGTTCTTAAGCCTGATCACGGCTTTTGCCGTGATCTACAGCTTTGGTAAGCATCGTGGCGATCGGCTGATGTTGCGTTCGTTGCAAAAACATGAATGGCCGTTGTTCGCCACTGTGCTGTTTTGTGGCGGTATTTGCGCCAGTCTGTTTGGCACTGGTGCCGATATTATTTTGTACACGCTGTTGGTCACCCGCTTTCGCCTGCAGGAAAAATTTGCCACGCACATGAGCATTATGCTGATGGCGTCGATGAGTGTGCTGGGCTATGGCTATCGCCTGTGGTGGGATGATGGCCTGAGCCAATACCAAATCCAGACCTGGTTATGCGCTTATCCGGTCGTGCTGCTGATGGCTCCGCTCGGCGCCTTTGTGCTGAGCAAAATCAACAAAGAATGGATGCTGCGCGGTGTTGCAGTGCTGAATCTGGCGCAAGTCGGCTATTTTCTGATCAATAAACCCAGCCTGGAAAAAGGCCTTTGTATTGTCTTGTTTGGTGCGCTGCTGTCCGGGCTGTTCTGGTATGCCATTCGCTCACTGGAAAAATCAGCAGCTGCCGGCCGGCTTTAAAAACCGGCGACCGGCGGCGGGCTGTCGACAGGAATTTCCAGCAGCAAAGCCAGCCCCTGCAACCACAACAATTCATCGAGCAACAGCTGACCATCGGCCGCCACCGCGGCCCGCACCGCCAGCCAAATCTGCTGTTTCAGCGTCGGCGTGGTATTGAGCAGGACAGGCAACAAGGGGTCAAGCGTCTGACGCAGCGTCGCGGCATCATGGCCCGCTGTCGGCCTTGGCCGTTGCGGCAAACCCAACGCCAGCAAACCAGCCTGCCAGGCCCGTTCGCCCGCGACCGTATCGCCAGCTGCGGCAGATTGCTGACTGAGCAGCCACAACAGGCTCAGCACGGCGTCCTGAGACTGCGCCAGCCGCGCCCGGCGCGGCGGATGACTCACCGCGTCGGCACTGAACTCGCTTGCCACTGCATGGCGCAGCCACAACCAGACAATAGTTTCAAAGGTGCTGTACACCCCATCCTGTTCAATCAGTTGCTGACAAAGTTCGGTTAAACCAGCAAAGGCGGCGGCCGACAGCTGTTTCAGCGTCGGGATCGCCGACTGCAATAATGCCAGCCGCACCAGCGGGCTCAATTGCTGCACTTCATCAAGCAAGCCGTCAACTTCGGCCAGCAGCGCCGGGCTGCCAAGACCCTGCACCAGTTTCAACTGGCGGCTCAGATCCTGACCTGAGTCGTCCGCACTGAGCAGACAACAGACCAGCAGCGCCTGCGCCGGCAGCAACTGCTGACTGGCGTGGCGCACCCGCGCAGACAAAGCCAGATATTCAGCTCCAATCTGTTTAAGCTGGGCCTGCCGGTCGGCCGGCAATAAAGCCGCCTGCTCAGGCGCCGTGGTTGCCCCAAGCGCCACCTGCTGGCCGGCCATCAGCAGCCCCTGCAGCATCAAGAGCCGCTGGGTCAGCGCCGCTGGGTCACTGCGAGCGTCGCTGCGCTCAGCCTGCGGAGGCGGACTGACAGGCGCGGCGGCCGCCATAGCGCCGGGGATCGCCGCCTGTTCGGCGGTCGGCAGCCCGCCAATCCAGCTGGGTTCCAGCCGTTTGATCCGGTCTTTGAGCGGTGGATGGGTCGCAAACAGCCAGCCGACAAAGCCGTTTTGCCAGGGCGACAATGCATTGGCAAAAAACAGATGGCTCATCTCAGTGGCGTGCGGGTGGCGCACCCGGCCGCCCTGCTGCAGCGCCGCAATGCGTTTGAGCGCACCGGCGATGCCCTGGCTGTTGCGGGTAAACTGCACCGCGCTGGCGTCGGCCAGAAATTCACGCTGGCGGCTGACCGCCGCTTTGATGAGCTGACCGAAAAATACACCGAGATAGCCAATGATGATGAGGCTGAGCCCAAGGCCAATCACCACCAGAATGCCGGAGTTTTTATCGTTGCCGCTGCTGCGCGGCCGCACACTGAGCAACTGATGGCCGGCTTCGCTGATAAACAAAATGCCGTGCAACAAGGCCAGCAGCCGGATATTGAGCCGCATATCGCCATTGAGGATATGGCTGAATTCGTGGGCAATCACGCCCTGCAGTTCGTCGCGGCTTAATAAATCCAGGCAACCCTGCGTCACGCCGATCACCGCATCGGCCGGGGTAAAACCGGCGGCAAAAGCGTTGATGCCCGGCTCAGGCAACAGATACAGCGGCGGCACCGGCACGCCGGCGGCTATCGCCATTTCTTCGACGATATTTTGCAGCTGGCGCAGCCTGGGATTTTTCGCCGGGTTGGTTTTGTCGCTCGGGCCACTGTGTGATTGCGGGTCCGGGTCATTGCCCGGGTCACTGCCACCAATCCGGATGCCGCCGAGCGCCTGTGCGACCACTTTGCCGCCCTGGCGCAGTTCGTGCTCACGAAAGGTAACCACCAACACAATCACACAGATCACCAGCAGACTAACACTGCCAATCAACTTCCATGGCAGCAGCGCCGGGGTGAGGCTGGTTTGCAGCGTCAGCAGCGGGTCCGTCTGAGTGTCGGCACTGAGTAGCGCGAGCGCGATCAGCACCACCAGATTGGTCAGCACCACCAACAACAGCACGGTCAGCGCAAACAACGCGACCAGTAACCGGGTGCGGCCGCGGGCCTGATCCTGCGCGGCAAAAAAGTTCATGGCCATCCGGCTGGCTTCCTGCTCAGAACTTCACTTGCGGCGCGGCCTGAATGGCAGCACTGTCAGCAAATTCCAGCAAACTGGCATCTTTGGCATGGCCAAAACTGCCGGCCAGCACCACGGCCGGGAAACTCTGTTTAAAGCTGTTGTATTCCATCACCGCGTCGTTAAACGCCTGACGCGCAAAGGCCACCCGGTTTTCGGTGCTGGCCAGCTCTTCGCTGAGCGACAGCATGTTCTGATTGGCTTTTAAATCCGGGTAGGCTTCCATCACCACATTAAACCGGCTCATCGCCTGCTGCACCGCAGTTTCGGCGCCAGCCAATGCCTGCACGGCTGCACCGTCTGAAGGCGCGCTGGCCGCCGCGGCCAGTCCTGCCGCCGCACTGTTGCGGGCCGCAATGACGGCTTCCAGCGTCTCACGTTCGTGCGCCATATAGCCTTTGGCGGTTTCGACTAAATTCGGGATCAGATCGTAGCGGCGCTTCAGCTGCACCTCGATTTGTGCAAAGGCGTTTTGCAGACGGTTTTTCAGTTTAACCAGATTGTTGTAAATGCTGATGCCCCAGAACGCCAACAGCACTAACACCACCAACAGAATAATGCCTGTCATCTTAACTCCTTGATTTATTATTTGATTGCTTATAAAACAGTCGTTGTCACTGTGCAGCATTGGCTGGCTGCTGACAAGCTTTAGCCCGGAAAATCTGTCAGGGCCGGCAACGAGTTTCAACAGAAATATTGGCTGGCGATACTGCCTGTCGTCCTGTATCGCGTACAGTGACAAGATGGCCTGGTTGCAGATCATCTGACGGCAGCTCACGTGACAGCACCTGACAGCAATAGTGCAGCTTTACATCTTTCAGTGAGGACAAGGGATGCCAAACAAAAAAACTTCATTGTTATTTCTAAGCGGAGCGCTGCTGGCGTTGGTTTTTTTCGGCATTGCCAGCTGGATTGCGCTGTCGTTTACCCATCTGAACAACTTTAATCTGCTCAAAGCGCACAGCTATGGTTATGCCACCGTCAAACATCAGGCCGACAGCGCAGCAGCAAACAAATATCTGCAGGATGTCGGGTTCGAGATAGCCCTCCTCGCCTGTCACATCGCCAAAACTGAGCAGCGGGAAGCCCAGTGGTTCGGCTTCAGACTGCAGGGTGCCGACGATCTGTTGCTGCAAAGCCTGAAAAGCACAGGTGCTGTCGATACAGCAGCCGACATCCCCGCTTATTGTCAGCAGTTACCTCACCAAGTGCGCAGTGGCCAGCTTGCGCCTTGACTGCCAACGGGCAGATTGCACGGCAATGTTGCGATAAAAGCGGCAAAAAAAGCGGCCCGAAGGCCGCAAGCAACAGAGAGAGATCGGAGAAAATTGGCGAGCATTGCGCGCCAGCTCAACGCTGAAAATCAGTGCTGAAAACCAGTACTGCGAATCAGTATCCAAAACCAGTGCAGAAAACCAGTACAGCTAATCAATGCAAGTCTTGTTGCGCCAGCCGGGCTGCTGCAGGCTGATAGCGCCAGTTCAGCCAGCTGCCGGCGCACAGCAACAGCGCGATGGCGGTGGCCAGATAAAAGCCATAACGCACATCGCCAAAGGCGTCGCCCACCATGCCCATCAGCAAAGGACCAAGCGCAGCGGCTAAGGCGGTGAACGCCAGCAACAAACCCGCCACAGCGCCGTGCTGCTGACGGTCAAAACAGCTGATGCCTTTGGAATTAATGGTCGGATACAGCATCGACATAAAAAGGCCGGACAATGGCATCAACCAAACTGCCGCGTCGACCCCGCCCAGCATACTGACCAGATAACACAGCAGGATGGCGCTGCTGAACAGCGCCAGCATCAGGCTCCAGTCCAGCCACTGCAGTACCCATTCGGCGAGAAAACGCCCCAGCGTGCGCAGCACAAAAAACACCGTAATAGCATGCAGCGCCAGCCAGCCGTAGTCGCCCTGATAACTTTGCAGCAAGGTCGGCAGCCAGACAAACACCGCCACTTCGACCGCTACATAACAGGCGATCGCCAGCGAAAAGCCGAGCGCGTACCGGTCTTTGAGCAGCCGCAGACTCTGGCGAAAACCGCCAGCGGCAGCATCGGCAGCCTGCGATGAGGCTGGTGCCGGCTCAGGTGCCGGCGGATACTGCACAAAAGCAGCTGCAGCCAGCAGCAGGCCACAGAGCAACCCCGCCAGCAGATACAGCTGCGTCCAGTCCAGCTGATAGCTGATCAGCAAAGTCACCAGCAAAGGCCCGACAATAGCGCCGAGACCAAAAAAGCCTTCGACCCGGTTCATCAGCCGGGTGTGCTGACTGCTGTCATCGCTGATGTCACCGATGAGCGCAAGTGCACCGGTTTTAAATAAACCAATCGCCAGGCCAGACACGCCCAGCAGGCCCAGATAAAACAAAAAGGTATCGCCAAAGGCAAAGGCGACGCAGGCGAGGGTGTAAATGCCAAGGCCGGCCAGGATCACGCGCTTGCGGCCCAGGCTGTCGGCCAATCTGC
The DNA here is from genome assembly GCA_966252055.1 of uncultured Rheinheimera sp. Taxonomy (GTDB): domain Bacteria; phylum Pseudomonadota; class Gammaproteobacteria; order Enterobacterales; family Alteromonadaceae; genus Pararheinheimera. The sequence goes on from CBINNO010000075.1 coordinate 9,834, forward strand.
CAAGCAGCAGACCAGACAAACCAATCAGCACCATCGGCACATAATGAAAGGCGGCCGCTTCGGTCAGGCTCAGCTGAAATTGTTCAACCACTTTGGGGATAATGACGCCGACCGCGTCTGTGGTCATCGCAAAGACAAAAAACATCAGACAGGTCATCCAGCTGACCTGGCGGATTTGGCGCTGCCGGGCCCGCTGTTGCGGGCTTTGTAGAGCATGCTGTGACGCGGTATACGAAGACACCGGCTGTGCAGAAAGCCGCTCCGGCGTCACCGACGCGACAACAGCATGGGGGACCGGCGTGACCGGTGGATTGAACGTCGCGCCGCCTGCGGCCGCCGGATTGGATCTGTGCATAGTTGCCTCTGCCTGATAATGTCAGAACCGGAACGCTGCACCCACCCAACCTGCCCGCAGAAACCCGCGGCCATCATTTCGCAATCCAGTCCAAAGATTCACAATCTTCTGGTGGCAAGGTATACAACTTAAACGTTTAAGATTCAAGATCCACGCCAGCAAAAAATGAATTTTTTTCGTTTGTCCGGTTTCAGCTGTTCAACGGTATTGCAGGTAACGCTGCCAGGCTGTCCAGCGGAATGTCGTTAAACGCATAGTACCGCAACGGCACAGCCAGCATGCTGGCAACATGGCCGATAAAGTCTTGATCGGACTGCGACGCCGGCATCGGCCCTGCCACAATCAACGCAAGCTGTTGCCCGCGTTTTCTCAGTTTGAAGTCATAATGCAATAACTGCCCTAACGCCTCACGAACACAAGAGAGCGGAGAAACCGACGACTTCACTTCAATCAGCACCAGTTTGTCTGGCCAGCTGATCCGGATATCTGCACCGTTGTCTTCTCGTTTGTACTCTGGCGGCTGGCCGGGTTGTTGCGCAAAATAGCGTTCAAGCTGCTGATAAATCCAGTTCTGCAGCTCGTTGTGCACCCGCTGCATCAGATAAGCCCCCCTGCCTGGCACCAGGGTCGTGTGCGTCGCTTTTGGGTTTGTCGGCTCCAATTCATTGCGTGCCGCTTTCTCTGGCATGGACGGCGGATAAGCACCAAAAATCATCGCAATCCGCTGTGCGGTACGAATTTTATGCAAAGTCCGGCCGTACCCTAAGTTCAGTTCAAACGGCTCTATCGGGTCGAGAAAATCAACTTTGAGTGTGTGTCCGAGCTCTGCATCAGTCTGATATTGTGCTTTGTGCTCACCACAGACAACGGCGTACCGGCAGATCACCAACCGGGCTTTAGTACCATTTGGCGCACTATGCGCTTTAACCGCCACCAAATCGCCAGGGCGCAGGCTGGCAAACATCGCCAGTGTGCCTTTGGCTGTACTCGTCGCCGCCGGGATCTTTTGCTGCAGCCAGCGACGGTTTTCAGCCCAATCACCGCCAATAATTTCACTTAAATCAATATGGTTGGCAAATCCGGTGCAAATAACCCCCTTGGCTAACATGTCCGGTAACACATCATGTTCGCCGCCATATTTGCTGCCAATCAGATAAAAAGCGCTGGGTGGAACTCCGTGGCCGATTTCTGGTGCTGTTGTCATATATGCATCTGGTGTTTGCTAATATTTCCAGATGATAATCAATAAGCTACAAATCATCAAAGCACTCCGTCAGCGTCAGGCCGGCCGGTGTAAGGTGCCCTCGCCCGGCGTGACAAACAAGATGCGGCATTGCCCGCCGCCAGCCAGTTCGGCGCGGTGCCAGCAGCCTTTGGGGATCAGTTGTACCTGACCGGGCTGGTCGAAGCGGACACGCTGCGGGCCGTCGGGTAGTTCCAGCAGCAATTCGCAACTGCCGGCCAGTAAATACAGCAGTTCATCACCGGCCGGATGCATTTCAAAGCCTGGCCAACTGGCGTTGAAACTGTATTCCGACACCAAATAACAGCCGGCGAACCCGGCAAACTGCTGGTCGAGCTGCGCATACAATTCAGGCCCGGTTTTAAGCGGATGGGCCTGCAACTGGCGGTCCAGTACCACCACCTGGCTGGTTAATGAAAAAGCTTGTTGCATCGGGGTGTCCTGCTGCTGACTGACAAAACCCCAGCATAGCGGCTGCCTGGCCTCAGAGCACCGATTCGTTTAAAAAATCGACCGCAGCGAAACTCAAAATGGCCGCAGGTAAAGCAAGTTTTCGAAGCGTTAGCGCTGCTTAATCGGGAAAACGTTCGATATGCAGGTCACCGCAGCGGCCAACATAGCTGACATGACGCCCGGTGAGCCACACGGTATAACCGACACAGCCCGCCTGCTGCGACAGCCTTTTAAACTCTGGATACAACACTGTGCCTTGTTGGGCGCCGGCGATGGCGGCGCGGATCCCTTCGTTGCTGAACATGCCCGCGATCGGCTGGTCTGGCCGGTCAAAGCTGAGCTCCACCACCTCATCTGCCGGCAGATAATAAGTGGCGCGGCCGGCGCGATAATCCACCTGATAAGACTGCACACCAACCGACAGCAACTGACCAATCACCTGTCCAAAATGCAGGCGGCCTTCATTGGAGGCAGCAAAAGTGTCTTCAATCAGAGTACGGACGTTGGGTGTTGCTCTGTTAATCTCTGCGGTCTCTGCGGTCTCTGCGATCTCAATGGTCATGTTGGCTCCTGTTGGCGCTGTTGTTGTAGCTGGCTGTTGCAGCTGTCTGTCACAAAAGGTTTCCCTGGAAACCAATATAGTTTCCAAGGAAACATTCGTCAAGCATTGGTGGCTGCCGCCCTGGACGCCAGCCTCACGCCCAGCCACATGCGAAGCAGAACGCATCAGAGACCAGCGGCGCAAAACACCCCCTACTTCAGCAAGCATCACTTCAACAAGCATCTGCGCACAAACGCTGCAAAAACAAACCACGCAAAAACAACGCCGTAAATGCGCCAAACAGCAGTCGTTGACGCTGACAGCGACAAAATCTACTATCCTGCTTCCAGTTTCCGGAGATACCAAAATGAGCGACCAGCCAGCCCCTTTAGATTCGCACCTCGGTTTTTGGCTCAGACTGGTGTCGAACCGGGTATCCTTCCGTTTTCAAAAACTGCTGGAAGAACAAGGGGTCACAGTCGCCGAATGGGTGGCGCTGCGCACCTTGTGGCAACAGCCACAAACCAGTTATGCCCAGCTCATCGAAGCGCTCGGCATGACCAAAGGCGCCGTTTCCAAAGTGATGCAGAAACTGGAAGAAAAAGGCTACGCCAGCCGTCAGCTGGCCGCCGGCAAAGCGCGCGAACAGCTGCTGACGCTGACCGAAAGTGGCCGCCAGCTGGTGCCCCTGCTTTGCGACCTCGCTGATGCCAACGACGCGCTGTTTTTCGCCCATCTGCCACCGGCAGAACGCGAAGCTTTGCAGCAAACCCTCAAAGGGCTGGTCGGCTATCACCAGATGCAGGGCCTGCCGGTCAGTTAAGCGGTGCTGGCGCGGCCTGCTTGCTCAGCTACGCCTAAAGTCGGCTTGCAGGCGGCGGTTCTCTGATCCAGACTCAGCAAAAACACCGGTGCCGCCGCAGGCGACACCGCTTATCGCCGGAGGTTTTGCCATGTCTCACCCGCTGCTGTTAAACGCCGAACAAAGCCTGTTATTGCTGATTGATGTGCAGGCGCGGCTGGCGCCGGCCATCGACGGCATTGCGGAAATTGAACAACATTGCCGCTGGTTGCTGACGCTTGCGCGCGAACTGTCGGTACCGGTGCTGGCAACTGAACAATATCCGCACGGGCTTGGCGTCACAGTACCTGCGCTGCTGAGTCAGCTGCAAAGCGATGAAATTATTGAAAAAATCCACTTCAGTGCTTACCGGGAACCCAAAGTCCGCGCCATGCTGGCGGATGTGAAGCGGCCGCAAATCGTGTTATGCGGCACCGAAACCCATGTCTGTGTGCTGCAAACGGCGCTCGATTTGGTGCAGGCTGGTTTTCAGGTGTATTTAGTCCCAAGCGCCTGCGGTTCCCGTCGTCCGGCCGACAAACAGCTGGCGCTGCAGCGTTTGCAGCAGGCCGGTGTGGTGCTGGTCAGCCTGGAGATGGTGGCGTTTGAATGGCTGGAACGCGCTGGCAGCGCCTTGTTTAAAAAGGTCAGTCAGCAGTGGGTGAAGCCACTTTAACCGCGCAGCCAGCCAAAGCGGCGGTATCCTGGTTGCGCCGGATGCATCCCCCTGACCGATAAGAGCGATGCTGCGTCAAAACCCGGCTTAGCGGCTGCTTTCGCCGGGTCTGAGTTCATAAGGCAGCAGCAAAGAGCCGCTGTCGCCGCGTAAAAAGGCGTCGACTGCCGCCTCACCTTTCTGGTCACTGTGCTGCCAGATGCTGGTGAGCGTCGGGTGATAACGCTGGCCTTCCTCGATGCCGTCAAAACCGACCACTTGCACGTCCTGCGGAATTCGTAAGCCTTGCTGCAGCACTTCGCGCATCGCACTGAGCGCAATTAAATCACTCATACATAACAATAAATTGGGCTTTGGTTCGTCCGCCAGCGCCTCGCGCACCGCGTCCATCGCGTCCTGCTGGCTGCTTTTTGGCAAGTGCCAGATTTGCTGGTTGCTGATGCTGACACCGGCCGCCGTCGCCGCCCGCAGGTAGCCGTCGAGCCGGCGATGGGCAATCGAACTCTGGCTGTCCCACAGCGGGCTGTCGCCAAGCCGGCAGCTGTTGGGGGCGTCGGTCAGCCGCAAGCCGAGGATCGCCACCCGCGAATCGGCCTGCAGCACCCGGCTGGCGATTTCAAAAGCGGCCTGTTCGTTGTCGATATTGACCGAAGGACGGCCTGGCAAATCGCAGTCGACCATCAGCACTTTTTTACTGGTTTTTTCCAGCTGGTCAATCAGTGCCGTATTGCGTGGCGCGCCGTAACAGATAAAACCGTCGACAAAATCGGCGATCGGGTCCAGGCTCGGCGCACTGCCGGAAAACAGCAGCATGTGGCGTTGTTGCAGCTCGAGCGAGCGCGCCACACCGCGGATAAACTGACTGGCGACCGGGTCGCTGACCATATAATCCAGCGAGTCGGACAAAATCACCGCGACGATACCTGAGCTGCCCTTTCGCAGCGACTGCGCGGCCTTATTCGGCCCCTGATAACCGAGCTCAGCGCAGGCCTGCAGGATTTTTTCACGCAACTGCGCCGACAATTGATCAGGGCGGCTGAAGGCATTCGAGATGGTTGCGGTCGAAACGCCCAGCTGTTGGGCGACGGTTTTCAGGGTATGGCTGGTTCTGGTCATCGGGCACGCGGCTGGTCAGCAACAAAAAGTTGTTATACACAACTTTGCGCGCCAGCAGCAAGCTGCCGCGTCAATCGACGCGCAGTTTCTCGGTTTTTTCCAGTTGTACCAGCCGGCCCTGATGAAACACCAGTTCGACAGTGCCAAATTCCACCCGGCCAATCAGTTGTTCCAGTTGCTTTAACAGTTCTGCGACAATGTGCTGGCGACTGGCTGGCTGTTCATGCTGCCATTCTTTCATAGGGACTCCGCAAACTCAGCGATAGTGAGGGGTAAGGCGTCATTAAAGCAGAGCCTTTTGGATAACCATAAATAATAAATAATTGTTTTTATATTCCATAAATGCATTAAAGGAGCTGCGGGCCTGATGCGATGGCGGGCAAATATCATATGCATTAATGGAATATATTTTACCATTGTAATGCTTTTTTGATCTGATAGATTGACCCCATCGCAGCGACATTGCCCTGTTGTTGTGTGCCGCAGTGAGTGGGCAACCCCGACTCCCTGCACCTCTGTCCTTGTCCCTGTTGTTTCAGCCCGCCTTGTTGCGGGCTTTTTTTTACCTGCGGCACAAGAACCGGCGTCAGCCCCAACCAAATATTCCAAAACGATATATATAATCTTAATTTTGTTCTTTTTAATTATTAAAAGCCTGCCTACTATCCAATCACGCAATTACAGATGTACAGACGTCTGAATGCCAAAAACCAAGTTTGAAACGACTGCACTGACCGGACCACCGGAAGTCGCCCAGTGACAACTGAACGATGAAACGACTGAACACCCACGGAGTATCCTATGTCAGTGCAATCTGATTTAAACCTGTATTACGGCGCCAAAAGTAAAGCGCTGCAGTTTCCAACCCGCCGCTTCCGCGCGTTAAGCCCGCTGGCGCTGGCGGTCAGCCTGGCCCTGCTTGGCAGCGCCCC
>CBINNO010000076.1:0-15451 GCA_966252055.1 uncultured Rheinheimera sp.
ACCGGGATCTCCACGCTAAAACTGCCATCATCGGCCCATTGGCCTTGCAGCTGTTTGAAGCTGTGTGTTTCCGCGACCACATCATTTTTCACACTGACGAAATTTAAAGAAGAATGCGCCGGGTCCAGTTGCCAGCCGGCCTGGGCAGCACCAGCGCTCAGCGCCATCGCAAGTATCAGTTTTTTCATGACAAAATCCTATCGGTTCAGGGGAACGGCCGATAGCATACGTCAGCGGACCGGGCGGTCCAAGCACCTGTCTGATAAATTCAGCGTAAATCATCGAAAATTGCGGCGAAAGTACAGCGAAAGCATGGTGCTGTCTGCCTGTTGCCAGCCAAAGGATAAATGGCAGCGCTTTGCAGTGACGCCGCTGCGGGCAACGGCGTCACCTGGTCAGTCTTGTCGTCAGCGGATCAGACAGACCCAGCCTTTGAGATAATGTCCTTCCGGGTAGAAACTGGCGATCGGATGGTCACTGGCCTGACTCAGTTTCTCAATAAACAGGCAATCCCGGCCGGCATCCAGTGCGGCGTCGGCGACCACTTTTTGAAACAAACTGTCTTCCATCAGGCCCGAACAGGAAAAGGTCAGCAACAGACCACCGGGTTTGACCAGTTGCATGCCAACCCGGTTGATGTCTTTGTAGCCACGACAAGCGCCCATCAGCTGGGCTTTGCTCTCGGCGAACTTCGGCGGGTCCAGGATCACCATATCAAACTGGCGGCCTTGCTCTTTGTAACTGCGCAGCAGTTTAAAGACATCGGCTTTTTCAAAGGAAAGTTTTGTCAAATCAAGCGTATTAAGCTCAGCATTGCGCTTGGCTGTAGTGAGCGCCAGCTCCGACATATCGACGTTGGTGACATGGCTGGCACCGCCGCACAGCGCGGCGACCGCAAAAGTGCCGGTGTAGCTGAAGCAGTTCAGCACCGTTTTGTCTTTTGCATGACGGCGGGCTGCGGCGCGGCTGTCGCGCTGATCCAGATAAAAGCCGGTTTTGTGGCCGTTGACCACGTCGACCAAAATTTGCATGCCATTTTCCAGCATCACCACTTCGCCGCTGTCGCGCTCAGCATGCAACCAGCCGGTGATCGGTGCCAGGCCTTCTTTTTTGCGGATATCGACGTCTGATCTTTCATAGATGCTGCATTGTGGGAACAGGCTGCGCAGCGCTGCGACGATGTGAGCCCTGTGATAGTCGGCGCCGGCGCTTAACAGCTGCACCACCAACACGTCGGCGTACAAATCAATAGTGACACCCGGTAAGCCGTCTGATTCGGCGGCAACCAGCCTTACCCCATTGGTCGTCGTGAAATCAAACAGCTGCTGACGCACTTGCCAGGCGGCGCTGATGCGACGCAGGAAAAAGTCCGCGTCGATTTGCTCGTTCGGGTCAAAGGTCCAAATGCGGACGCGGATCTGCGATTCTGGCGAATAAGCGCCGCGGCCCAGAAACTCGCCGCTGGCCGACAGCACGTCCACCGTTTCGCCGCTGTTGGCTTTGCCTTTGACTTGCTTCACCGCCTTGGAGAATACCCAGGGGTGGCGACGTTTCAGCGATTTTTCGCGATCGGCTTGTAAAAAGAGAGTGGCGGCCATAACTGTATCCGGCAGAATAAAAAGGCGCGTATTGTAAGCGTGTCAGGCCAAAAGCAAAAGTAGCGGCGCAAAATCCGCTTCTTGTTGCACTTAACAGAGCAGGAGAGCAGTGATGTCAGACATTTTGGTGCCGCGGATGCAGGCGATTCGGGTCGACGCGCAGCAGCAGCTGATGTTCAGCGATGAACCATTGCCACAGCTCAACAATGGACAGTTGCTGGTCAAAGTGGCGGCCGCCGGCGTCAATCGCGCTGATTTAGCGCAACGAGCCGGTTATTATCCGCCACCGCCCGGCGACAGCGACATTCTCGGTCTGGAAGTGTCCGGCACCGTGGTCGCTGTTGGCGATGAAAGCCAGCAGCATTGGCTTGGCAAGCGGGTGTTCGGGCTGGTGCCGGGCGGTGGTTATGCCGAATATGTCAAAGTGCCGGCTGCACATGTACTGGAAGTGCCGCCGGGCCTTCGCATGACGCAGGCGGCCGGTACTGCCGAGGTTTTTTTGACTGCGTACCAGGCCATGTTCACGATTGGTCAGTTACCTGCAGGCGGCGCTGTGCTGTTACATGCCGGTGCCAGCGGCGTGGGTACCGCGGCCATTCAGCTGGCCAAGGCACGCGGCGCTTTTGTTGCAGTCACTGTTGGCAGTGACGAAAAAGCGGCGCGTTGTCTGGCGCTTGGCGCCGATATGGCGCTGAATTACCGGACCCAAGACTGGCGCGCAGTTCTTCAATCGGCCCGTCCGGGCGGTTTTGATGTGATTGTTGACCCGGTAGCCGGCGATTACCTACCTGCGAATTTACCGCTGTTGGCGATGGATGGTCGCATTGTGGTGCTGGCAATGCTGGGCGGACGGCAAGTGCCGGCTTTTGATCTGGCGCTGATGTTTAAAAAGCGCGGTCAGTTGATTTGTTCGACGCTGCGTAACCGCAGTGATTTGTATAAAGCCGAACTGACGGCGCAGTTCTGGCAGCAGTTCGGTGCGGCTGTACAAAGCGGCGCTGTGGCTGCAGTGGTGGCTCAGATGTTGCCCTGGCAGCAAGCTGACGAGGCCCACCAACTGCTCAGCCAGAATCTGCTGGTGGGCAAAGTGGTGCTGGTGGTTGACCCGGCGCAGTGCCAGGTCAGCTAGCCGCAGGGGCCGCGCCAGACAGGTCCGCTATCTCTGCGGCTGTTCTTTACGACTGATCTTTGCAGCTGATCTTGGCAGATGTTTTCTGCGGCCCTGCCGCGTGGCAGCACTCAGTTCGCAACAGCGCTAATTTTTAGCGGCGCTGTCAGTCTGGCTGCCGGGCTGCTCAGCTGCAGCGGTGGTTTCCGGCTGTGAGACGTCGAGCGGTAACTCCATCTGCAAAGTCTCTATCGAAGGCTCGCTGTACCGCTCGGCACTCATTTGTTCAACGACATCCTGCTGACTGACCCTTGGGTCCAGCGCTGCTGCCAGTGGTGAGCCGACCACGTCGCCAGATGCCATCTGGTAGTCCGTGCTTGTGTTTTTATCTTGTTGTTTTTGCAGATAATTAACCTGCTGCAACCGTAAAAAAAGGATGCCGGCCACCAGCGCCATAAAACCATAAAGCATGCGCGGCCCGCCAAATTGCATCGCGACGGACGCCAATAGTGGACCGATACTGGCACCGAGGCCAAAAGTCAGCAGGATAGTGGCAGACAACGCGACCCGTTCGTGTTGGTCAACATTTTGATTCGCAAGGGCGGTGCCAAGCGGATACAGCGTAAAAGCAAAGATGCCAAACACAAAAGTGAGCGCCAGCTGCGGCCAGCCGGACAATGGCAGGCTGGCGATCAGCAGCACCAGCACGCCCAAAATGGCAGCATTGGTGCGGATCAGCCGGCTGCGACGCACGCGGTCGGACAATTTCCCCATCGGCCATTGGGCCAGTAATCCTGCCATCACAGTGGTCGCCATATACAAAGCGACCTGTTCGGTTGACAGGCCTTGCGCGGCGGCAAAGGCAGGGGCTAAACCATAAAAAGAACCGACAATGACGCCGGCCATCGCGATAGTGGTCAACGACTGTGGCACTTTCTGCCAAAACGCTTTGATTTTCAGCGGGGCTGGTTTTAGCGGTTGCGGGTGAATACGCCGGGTCAGGGCGAGCGGCACGACACAAAGCGCAAAACAGATTGCCACCAATAACAAGGGTTTTATCGTCAGGCCGGGGTTGAGGCTCATCGCGCCCTGGCCCAGTACCAGTCCGAGATAGCTGACAATCATGTAGCTCGCAAAAATAGTGCCGCGGTTTTTGCTGTCGGCCTGTTCGTTCAGCCAGCTTTCCAACACCATGTACTGACACATCATGCACATGCCCACGACGAGGCGCAGCAGCAGCCAGATCTCAAGTTGATCCACCAGCGCGTGGCCAAGGGCACTGGCGGTAACAACGCCGGCGCTGGCGGTAAAAGCCCGGCTATGGCCGACCCTGGCTATCAGTTTATGGCCAATTTTTGAGCCCAGCACCAGACCGAGATAATAGGCCGACATCATGGCGCCAATCCAGATTTTGGCGACTTCCATCGATGCCAGTTTGAGACCCAGATAGGTCGTCAGCAAACCGGCGGCCAGTACCATCAGCAAAGTGGCGCTATACAATGATGAAAAAGAGCGGATAGTCACCGCCATAATGCAAAAGTCCTCATGCAGCCAAAAACAAAACCGCAGCGGAGGCTGCGGTTTCTGATCCTGTTATTTGACCCGCATACCTGGGGTCGCGCCTTCATCGGGGCTCAGCAGGAAAATCTCTTTACCACCGGGGCCGGCGGCCATCACCATGCCTTCTGACATGCCGAATTTCATCTTACGCGGCGCCAGATTGGCCACCATCACGGTGAGCCGGCCCACCAGTTGCTCCGGCTGATAAGCCGATTTAATGCCGGCGAACACCTGACGGGTTTCGTTGCCTAAATCCAGCTGTAAACGCAGCAGCTTATCGGCACCTTCGACATGTTCGGCGCTCGCGATGCGGGCGATACGCAAATCCAGTTTGGCAAAATCATCAATGCTGATGGTGTCGCCGATCGGGTCGATGTCTGTCGCTGTCACAGCTGCCTTGCTGGCCACCGCAACTGCCGGGGTCGGCTGCAGATTTTCCTTGGATGCATCGACCATCGCCTGCACTTTGACCGGGTCGACCCGCTGCATCAACGCTTTAAACGGATTGATGGCATGGCCAAGCAACGGCTGCTGGTAGCTGTCCCAACTCAGTGGTGCATTTAAAAAAGCTTCCACTTCGCCAGCCATCGCCGGCAATACTGGTTTTAAATAATGCATCAGTACGCGAAACAGGTTGATACCCATCGAGCAGACATCCTGCGTCTCCTGCTGTTTGCTGTCATCTTTGGCCAGCACCCAGGGGGCTTTGGCGTCGATGTATTGGTTGGCTTTGTCGGCCAGCGCCATGATGTCGCGGACTGCGCGGGCAAACTCGCGCTCCTCAAAGGCCTGCGCAATGCTTTCGCCTTGTGCGGTGAATTCAGCAAACAAAGCTGGTTCAGCCAAAGTCGCAGACAACTGACCGTTGAATTTTTTGCTGATAAAGCTGGCACAGCGGCTGGCGATATTCACCACTTTGCCCACTAGGTCTGCATTCACTTTCTGGGCAAAATCTTCCAGATTCAAATCGAGGTCAACAATGCCGGCGGTCAGTTTAGAAGCGAAATAGTACCGCAGATATTCCGGATCCAGATGCTCCAGATAAGTACGCGCTTTGATAAAAGTACCGCGCGATTTGGACATTTTCGCGCCGTTGACCGTAACAAAGCCGTGGGCAAACACGCTGGTCGGTTTGCGATAACCGGCGCCATGCAACATAGCTGGCCAGAACAGGCTGTGGAAATAGATAATGTCCTTGCCGATGAAATGATACACCTCTGCATCTGAGTCAAGCTGCCAGAACTGATTAAAATCAATGCCTTGCTTGTCACAAAGGTTTTTAAAGCTGGCTAGGTAGCCAATAGGCGCGTCCAGCCAGACATAAAAATACTTGCCAGGTGCGCCTGGAATTTCAAAGCCAAAATAAGGGGCGTCGCGGCTGATGTCCCATTGCTGCAGGCCGTCTTTAAACCATTCCTGCAGTTTGTTAACCATTTCGCTTTGCAGTGCGCCGCCGCGGGTCCACTGCTGCAACATGGCTTCAAAAGCTGGTAAATCAAAGAAGTAGTGCTCGGAATCTTTTAAAACTGGCGTGGCGCCTGACACCACGGAGCGTGGGTTTTTCAGCTCGGTCGGGCTGTAGGTCGCGCCACAGGCGTCACAGCTGTCGCCGTTTTGGTCCAGGGCGCCGCATTTCGGACAATCGCCTTTGACAAAGCGATCCGGCAGGAACATTTGTTTTTCCGGGTCAAACAGCTGGCTGATCGAGCGGCGTTTGATGTAACCACCTGCGTCGAGTTTGGTGTAAATCTCGCTGGCAAAGGCCTGGTTTTCGCTGCTGTGGGTGCTGTGATAGTTGTCAAAACCAATCAGAAATTCGGCGAAGTCAGCCTGATGTTCGACCGCTGTCTGAGCAATCATCTGCTCCGGGCTTAAACCCAGCTGCTGTGCCTTGAGCATAATCGGAGTGCCGTGCGCGTCATCAGCACAGACGTAATAACACTGATGGCCGCGGCCTTTTTGAAAACGGGACCAGATATCGGTCTGAATATACTCCAGCATGTGGCCTAAATGGATAGGGCCATTGGCATAAGGTAAGGCGCTGGTAATTAAAATTTTACGTGATGTCATCGGTTCACTCGAAAACTGGGCAGGCAATCCATACAATAGGCGTCATGATACATCAGAAGGCTGTAAAGCGCGACCCGTTCGCCGGCCAGCTTTTACGCAAAGTTGATGAAAAAACAGACAAAATCAGCGGCCAGATGCCTTGAAATTGTCAGTGATCCGCAGCCTGCAATTCCGGAGTGATTGTGTTTTCATTGTTTAACCGTAGCAAAAAGACCAAAGAGGGCACGCAGTTGCCTGCTGCATTGCGGGCGCTGCTGGATGAGCCGCTGACTGAGGCGGTCCCGCTGGTACTGAGTGAAGTTGCCGACATCAGGCTGGATGGCCGGCAATTGCGGATTGAACTGCCGTTTCCGGCAGGTTTTGTGCAAAAGCCGTTGCAGGACAAGCTGCAAGCCGCGGACTTGCCTTATCAGCTGCAACTGAGCTGGGGGGCTGATGAGTCTTATGTTTTTGGCAAGGTTCGCCAGTTGGTGTTGGTTGCATCTGGCAAAGGCGGCGTCGGTAAATCCACCACCGCTGTCAATCTGGCCGTGGCGCTTGCGCAGCAAGGGGCAAAAGTTGGCCTGCTGGATGCGGACATTTATGGTCCTTCGGTGCCGCTGATGCTGGGCGAGCAAACCGCCAAAGCCACTTCGCCGGATGAAAAACACCTGAATCCGCTGCATAAATACGGCATATTTATGCAGTCTATCGGCTTTCTGGTCGATCCGGACAATGCGACGGTCTGGCGTGGCCCGATGGCGGCCCAGGCTCTGATGCAGCTGGTCAATGAAACTTTATGGCCAGAGCTGGATTACCTGATTGTCGATATGCCACCGGGCACTGGGGATATCCAGCTGACGTTGTCGCAAAAACTCAATGTATCGGCAGCCGTTATTGTCACCACGCCGCAGGATGTAGCATTGGCTGACGCCAAGAAAGCGGTGCAGATGTTCCGCCAGGTCAATATTCCATTGGCAGGTCTGATTGAAAACATGAGTTTTTATCAGTGCCCGCACTGTGGTGAAGCCGACGATATTTTTGGCACCGAAGGAGGCCGTTTACTGGCAGAGCGTTATCAACTGCCGGTGCTGGGTCAATTGCCGCTGCACAGCGACATCCGCCGCCATGGTGACGAAGGCCGGCCAATTGCATTAGAAGACAACAATCAAACAGCTTAAATCTATAGAAAAATAGCCAGAGAACTGATTCTGACTTTATACTGGCAAACCGAGGCCCGCGGCAAATCGCAGGTCGAAATTATCATGACGGATGACTGAAATGAGACTGTGCGACCGCGATATTGAAGACTATCTGGCCAAAGGGCTGATCCGCATCGAACCACAACCTGCGGCTGACATGATCAGCGGCGTCAGCGTCGACATTCGGCTTGGGCACAAATTCAGAACTTTCCGGGCTTATGCCGCCCCTTTTATCGACCTGAGCGGCCCGCGCGAGCAAGTGCAGGCGGCGCTGGATAGTGTGATGAGTGACGAAATTGTACTGTCCGACGACGACGCATTTTTCCTGCATCCGGGCGAGCTGGCACTGGCCATCACACTGGAATCTGTCACTTTACCAGCCAATATCGTTGGCTGGCTGGATGGGCGCTCCAGCCTGGCCCGGTTGGGGTTGATGGTGCACGTCACAGCGCACCGGATTGATCCGGGCTGGTCGGGCAATATCGTGCTGGAGTTTTACAACAGCGGCCGACTGCCACTGGCACTGCGTCCGAACATGAAAATCGGCGCGCTGAATTTTGAGCTGATGACCGGTGAAGCGGCGCGGCCGTACAACACAAGACAAGATGCGAAATACCGCCAACAAAGCGGGGCGGTGGCCAGCCGGATTGGCCAGGACGACCGCGGACAGAGCGACCCCGGACAGAGCGAGTCGTGATCTGCCCGACTGCAAAAATGAAAAAGCCCATACAAATGTATGGGCCGAAGCAATAAAGCAAAAATGAAGCCTGCATATTATTCCGCAGCTTGCCGCGGCAGGCAAGACAGCCGGGCTGTTTTTTCGCAAAAAATTGCAGTTTTCATGCATAAACATGTGCTCCGGCGACAGAGCGCTGGTAAAAAACACCGGCACCTGAGTTCCCCCTGTCTGGCCGCTGAGCAGAAAGAGTCCGCAAATGCGCATTTTTGACCTGATTCGTCTCCTGTTACTGGCCGCCATCTGGGGGGCCTCTTTTCTGTTTATCCGCATCGCGGTCGGCAGCCTGGGGCCGGCCGGGCTGATGGCTGGCCGGGTGGCGCTTGCCGCAATGTTTTTGGCTTGCGTCGGCTGGTGGCTGGGCAGGCAATTGAGCTGGCGGGGCAGGTTGCGTCATTTTTTATTGCTGGGTCTGCTGAACTCTGCATTACCATTTTTTTTGTTTGCTTATGCCGCGCAGTGGTTGACCGCTTCAGTGCTGTCGGTGCTCAATGCCACCGCCCCGTTGTGGGGAGCTTTGCTGGGGGCCTTATTGTTTCGACAGGCGGTCAGTCTGCAAATGGGATTGGGGTTAGCGCTTGGCATTGTTGGTGTTGCGGTGCTGGTTGGTTTTGATCCCGTCTTGCTCAAAGACGGCGCAGTCGCTGCAGTGGCAGCTGCTGCTGGTGCCGCCTGTTGTTATGGCCTGGCGACGCATTACACCCGGCGTGCAGTGCAAGTTGAACCCTTTGCCAATGCGCATGGCAGCATGTGGGGGGCGTTGTGCTGGTTGTTACCGCTGGCGCTCTTTTCGCCGCCGCCTGCTGTGCCAGGTGCAGTTGCAACCAGCGCTTTGCTGGCACTGGGCGTCATCTGTACAGGCGTTGCATATCTGCTGTACTTCGGCCTTGTGCGCGACATCGGCGCCACGCCTACTTTGACCGTGACGTTTTTGATACCGGTGTTTGGTGTCAGTTGGGGCGCGTTATTTTTAAACGAAGCAGTCGGCTGGCATACCCTGGCGGGTGGACTTACCGTATTGTGTGGTACCGCCATGGTGACCGGCTTTTCGCCGGCCAGCCTCTGGCAACAAATACGCACAAATAAAGGGCCTACGCAAAATTCATAAGCAGTTCAGATAATCTGCACTATAGATAGGCGCATACCGGCTCAGTCAAGAGCGCGGTACAATAGTGGTTAAGACACCCGCGGTAAAACACCCGCATTGATGCCCATCAACAATGAACTGGTTTCTGACGGGTGTGCCCCACAAATGATCAGGCAGCAAGTGATGCTGCGCGAATTAGCGGCTGTTCAATCAGCGAGGAGCCAGTCATGTCGAGCCGAATATCGTGGTTATCAGTGTTCAGCCTTGCCATCTTGACCCAATTTCCTGCGCATGCAGTGAATAAATCGGCGGCGGCTGAGGCCACCGCAGCGCTTAGCAAAACCAGTGAGCCTGCCGTGGCGGCTTCGATACAGGCGGAAAAACTGTTCACCCAGGCTGAACTCGACCAGATGCTGGCGCCTATCGCGCTTTATCCCGATACCGTGTTGTCCCATGTGCTGATTGCCGCAACTTACCCGCTTGAAATCGTGAAGGCGACCCGCTGGTTGTCCGGGAAACCGGCGATGACCTCAGAAGAAGCACTCAAAGCGGCGGAAAACGAGGATTGGGACCCGAGTGTCCGTGCTTTGGTGGCATTTCCTCCTCTGTTGACCCAGATGAACAACGATCTCGAATGGACTCAACAGCTTGGCGATGCTTTCCTGACGCAGGAAAGCCAGGTGATGGACACAGTGCAGCAATTGCGGGAAAAAGCGTATGCCAATGGCAATTTGCTGCAGCAGGACCAAATCCGTGTTGAGCGCAAAGAAAAAGTGATAGTGATTGAGCCTGCGCAGCCTGAGGTCGTGTATGTGCCCGTTTATGACACCCGCGTTGTCTATGGCGACTGGTGGTGGCGTGAGTATCCGCCAGTACACTGGCCTTACCCGGCAGGCTATCACAGCAGTTCAAGTTTCTACTGGGGGCTTAGTGCACGCGTTGCCCCGGGTTTTTATTTCTCAACTTTTTATTGGCCGCGACGTGAAGTAGTGGTGATCCATCATCACCACAGGCCGAGCCGTTATTACCACAGCTACGACATCATCCGTCACGAGGAGCGCCGGCACTGGCGGCACAATCCGGTTCACCGCCGTGGAGTCGAGTATCGCGGCAGCTACAGACCGGTCAGGGAGATACAGGGACCGCAGCCTCGTTATGAACGCCATGACGATAAACGTCGTTGGGCCGCTGAGCGCCGGGTGGAGAATCGGGTGGATTTCCCTGCGGATCGGCAAATGATCCGCCGGGAAGATCGTGAGCGCGGACAGCTGCAGCGTCCGCAACGGGAAGATGGCGCTCATCAACAAACGCGGGAATGGCGTCATAACCGCCCTCACAATGAGCAAACTTTACCAGGCGGACAGCCGCAAACGCCTGCGATTGACCCAGGTGCCAGCCCCAGACCAGGTGCCAGCCCCAGAGAGGGCTTGCGTCACAGACCAAACCGGGACGAGATGGCCGATCCCCGTTCGCGTGAAGTCAAGGCAAGTCGGGAAGATTGGCAAGAGCAGCGACGCCAGCGTGCTGAAATGAGACAGGAAAACGGGCGTGATCAGGCGATGGGCGGCAATGAACGACCTGCGGTCGACCGCAGTTACCGGCGCCCGGAGCCGCAAATGCAGCCTGGCGCGCAACCCACTTATCAGGTGCCCGTCAATCAGCCAGATCGGGGTTATCGCGCCAACGAACCACGCAATCCGCAGGTCCCGGCCTACCAGCCGCGCCAGGTGGACCGCAGCTACCAACGCAGTGAGCCGGTCAGCATGCCGCGCAATGAGCCGTCCTATCAGCGGCCTCAGCCGGCTATGCAACCACAGATGCAGCCGCAACCGAGGATAGAGCGTAGTTTTCAACGACAGGAAATGTCGAGGCCAGTTGAGCGGCCCGGCGCTGTGCGCGAACACAACCCGTTGCCTCAGGAAGCGCAGGTTATCGAGTAGTTCAACCCGACGTGCCCTGAACGCTTTGTAGTCAGGGCTTTTATGGAGCAATTATGCAGTTATACGGTTCGACCTCTTCGCCTTATGTCCGTCGTTTGCGGTTATTGCTGACGAACTACGAACACGAATTTATTTCACTGAATATATTTGAATCGGCCGACCGGGCGCGCCTTATCGCCATTAACCCGGCGCGCAAAGTGCCAATGTTACTGGATGGTGAGCAGGTCATTTTTGACTCGAATGTGATTTATCGTTATTTAGCGCAGAAGTACCTGTTCAGCCCGTTGAGCTGGCCGCAGGAGAACCAGCTGACGCTGATCAATGCAGTCAACGAATCGCTGGTTGAATTACTGCTGTGCAAGCGTTCGGGCTTTGATGTGACCAGCGATAAGTTGTTCTTTAATCTGCAGCATGAGCGGGTGCAGGCCGTGTTGGCAGTGCTTGGTCATCAGGTGCAGCAAGGCGGCTTTGCCGATTGGGACTATCTGGCAATTAGCTTGTATTGCCTGATTGACTGGATTTGTTTTCGCGAACTGGTGGATTTGTCGCCGTTTCCGGCCTTGTTACAATTCAAAGTGCGGCATCAGCAGCAAAATGGCGTGGAACAGACCGATCCGCGGCTGGGTTGATGCTTTGCTACTTTAATGACCAGGTATTTTAATTGTTTGATACTTTGAATGTTAAAGGCCTGCAATCGCAGGCCTTTTTGTTTTTGAACAGACTTCAGCTTTACTCCAGACCGATAAAACCGCCGGTCTGATGCGCCCACAGCTGAGCATAGATCCCACCCTGAGCAATCAGCTGTTGATGGGTGCCTTGCTCGACGACACGTCCCTGATCGAGCACTATCAACCGATCCATTGCGGCGATAGTCGACAGCCGGTGGGCAATGGCTATCACGGTTTTACCGGCCATCAGCTGATTCAGGCTGTGCTGGATAGCCGCTTCCACTTCGGAATCAAGCGCTGAAGTCGCTTCGTCGAGGATGAGAATTGGCGCGTTTTTTAAAAGCACCCGCGCAATGGCAATACGCTGGCGCTGGCCACCGGACAGCTTGACGCCACGTTCGCCGACCTGCGCATCCAGCCCTTTATTGCCACGCGGATCGCTGAGCTCTGCAATAAACTGGTCAGCTTCCGCGGCGCGCACCGCCGCCAGTAACTCGGTTTCGCTGGCGTCGGGTTTCCCGTACAGGATATTTTCCCGCACAGAGCGATGCAGCAAGGATGTATCCTGCGTCACCATCGCGATTTGAGCACGCAGCGTTTCCTGCTGAACCTGTCCGATGTCCTGGCCGTCGATCAGCAAACGCCCTTGTTGTAAGTCGTAGAACCGCAGCAACAGGTTGACCAGCGTCGATTTGCCGGCGCCGCTGCGGCCCACCAGACCGACTTTTTCGCCGGCTTTAATCGTGAGGTTGAGCTGCTGCAACACGTGACGGCCTTCGCTGGCGTACTGGAAGCTAACGTTGTCAAAACAGATCTCGCCCCCTTTGACCTGCAAAGGTTTGGCATCTGTCACGTCAGTCACTTGTTGTGGCTGTGCCAGTGTGGTGATGCCGTCAGCCACTGTGCCGATGTTTTCAAACAGGCTGCTGACTTCCCACATGATCCACTGCGACATGCCATTTAAGCGCAGCGACAAACTGACCGCGATGGCAATAGCGCCCACACTGACCAGATTGGCGGTCCAGAGCCAAATCGACATGGCGCCGACGCTGAACACCAGCAGATAGTTGATGCCCTGCACTGAGAAGCTCAGCCAGGTCACCAGCCGCATTTGCTGGTAAACCGGGTCTAAAAAGCTGGTCATGCTGTCTTTGGCATAATCTGCTTCGCGGCTGGTGTGCGAAAACAGCTTAATGGTCTGAATATTGGTGTAACTGTCAACAATGCGGCCCGTCATGTCCGAGCGGGCATCGGCCTGACGGCTCGCCACGTCCTTAAGGCGTGGAATAAAGTAAATCTGCAGGCCGATGTAAGCGGCCAGCCAGACCAAGAGCGGCAGCACCAGCCGCCAGTCCGCTTCAGCAACCAGATACAGCATAGTGCTGAAGTAGACCAGCACATAAACCATCACATCGAGCAGTTTGGTGGCGGTTTCCCGCACTGCGAGTGAAGTCTGCATCACTTTGGTGGCGATGCGGCCGGCAAAATCATTACTGTAAAAACTGACCGATTGTTTGAGCAGGTAACGATGCGCCTGCCAGCGAATGGCCATCGGATAATTACCCAGTAAAGTCTGATGCAACACGGCTGAATGCAGCAGCACCAAAAGCGGCATGCCGACAGCGGTCAGTAAGCCCATTCTGATCAGGGTGTCTTGTTCGGTCTGCCACAAAGTGGCCGGGTCCTTTTGGACCAGCCAGTCAACCAGCTGGCCCATAAAGCCAAACAGGGTGACTTCGAGCATGGCCAGCAATGCTGTCAGCGCCGCCATGGTCAAAAGCGGTATTTCCATACCGCGGCTATAATGACGACAAAAGGCATACAAGCCTTTGGGGGGTTGTGTTGGCTCAGCAGCCGGAAATGGCTGCGTCAGTTTTTCGAAAAACTTCAGCATGAAAATACCTGAGGCCAGTCGCGCCGGCCTGTTAAAAACGCTGCAGGATCTGTGCGCTGTGCGCCAGCATCTGGTCGATGTGGGCTGCGCTGATATCCAGGTGAGTGACCAGCCGGACTCTCGTGCGCTGCTGACCAGCCTGCTGGTAGCTGCTGCTGGTCAGCCGGATGCCGGCTTTGGCTAATTCTGCCACAAAATGGCTGGCAAGCGCAGGGGCCAGATCGCAGAACAGGATGTTTGTTTGCACCGGATGCAGGAAAAACTCTGTTTCCAGACCGCGTTGGCGCACGATGTCACTGAGCCCACCGGCCAGTTGGGCGGCATGGTGATGGTCTTCGCCAAGCCGGATCACATGATGCTCCAGCGCATATTGTCCGGCCGCAGCCAGCATCCCAGCCTGACGCATGCCTCCGCCAAGCATTTTGCGTACACGACGGGCTTTATGGATAAATTCGCTGCTGCCAAGCAGCAGGGAGCCAACCGGTGCGCCGAGGCCTTTGGACAAACAGACGGAGACGGAATCATACCCTTGCACCAGTTGGCGGGCGGCCTGGTAGGGGTCACTGCCGTCTTTGGCGGCAACCGCGACGGCGGCGTTGAAAATACGGGCGCCGTCGATGTGGCAACTCAGGCCATTGTCATGGGCCAGTGTCGCCATGCTTTGCATATAAGCCGGGCTTAGCACCTGGCCGCCAGTGGTATTTTCAATCACCAGCAAGCGGGTACGGGCGAAATGCGGGTCGTCCGGCTTCATTGCCGCCAACACGTCAGCAGGTGCCAGACTACCATCGCTCTGATGGGCCAGCGGTTGTGGCTGAATGGAGCCTAACACCGCCATCCCGCCGCCTTCCCATTTATAGGTATGCCAGTTCTGACCGACGATGGCTTCATCACCGCGCTGGCAGTG
Source organism: uncultured Rheinheimera sp. (assembly GCA_966252055.1). GTDB lineage: Bacteria > Pseudomonadota > Gammaproteobacteria > Enterobacterales > Alteromonadaceae > Pararheinheimera. The sequence goes on from CBINNO010000076.1 coordinate 14,750, forward strand.
GCTCATCAGGCCAATCAGGTTGGTCATGGTGCCGCTCGGCGCAAACAGCGCTGCTTCAAAGCCGAGTAATTGGGCGGCATATTGTTGCAGGCTGTTGACCGAAGGGTCATCGGCAAATACGTCGTCCCCAAGCGGCGCGCGGTGCATCACCTCGCGCATCAAAGCGGTGGGTTGGGTGACAGTGTCAGAACGAAAATCGATCATGGCAATACTCCGGCCAACCCTCTGGGCGGCAATTGATTTCAAAGCTAAACAACGCTCAGCATAACGGTTTCAGTGCGCGCCAGCGGGGCGGATCCGGTCAGCTTGCCTTCGCATGCGTTGTGTTGCTGGGCACTCATAGCACTGCAGACATTCAGGGTAACGTTTTAAAATGTGTCAGTAAATCAGCAAGTTCGCTGACCTGCCAGGCTGGATTGACAAAGTCGGGCAAGCGATTGGCGATAAACTGGATCAGTTGCTCGCTGGTCGCCGTCAGGCGCCGGTCGCGCCGGCTGACCAAATACCAGTGGCTTTCCAGTGGAAAACCATGCACCGGCAACACGGCAACAGGTTCGTTGCCTGCCTGTAAGGTGTGTGCTGACAACACGGCGAGCCCCAGGCCGGCAGCAACACTGAGCGCAATCGCCTCGTTGCTTTCGATTTGCATGGTGCGCCGCAGGCTGAGCCCCTGACTGCTGAGCCAGGACTCCAGCATCAGCC
>CBINNO010000077.1:0-15299 GCA_966252055.1 uncultured Rheinheimera sp.
CAGGAATAAAAAAAACGCCGCTTTGAAGCGGCGTTTTTGGCAGGTATCGATGTTGGCTATACGCTATACATCCAGGTTCGCGACGCGCAAGGCGTTTTCTTCGATAAAGGCCCGACGTGGTTCCACTTCGTCCCCCATCAGGGTGTTGAACAGTTGGTCCGCGCCGATGGCATCTTCAATGGTCACACGCAGCATCCGGCGAGTATTAGGGTCCATGGTGGTTTCCCACAGCTGTTCCGGGTTCATTTCACCCAGACCTTTATAGCGCTGAATATACAGGCCTTTTTTCGACTCCGTGATTAACCATTCCAGTGCTTCAGCAAAGGTTGTCACTGGCTTGATTTTCTCACCGCGCCGAACAGTGCCACCCTCTTCAATCAAGTCACGAATAGCATCGCCTAAGGCTACCAACCGGCCGTAGTCGGCTGAGTTCAGGAAGTCGTAATGCAGCACATATTCGTTATCGATCCCGTGCTGGCGAATTACAATCTTCGGCAAAGTCAGATGACGCTCACGGTCTTCGGCAATGCCAAAGGTGTAGCTGGAACCATCGCCTTCCTGCTCTTGCAGACGCTTCGCCAAAGTGGCAACCCAGGCTTCAACGGTGGCCGCATCCTTACACTGCTCAACATTCAGACCAGGCACATAGACTAGCTGGGTCAGCAGATTTTGTGGGATCTTGCGGCTGAGGCGTTCAATAGTAGCCATGCCTTTGTGGTACTGATTAACCAGGCTTTCCAACGCAGCACCATTGATAGCCGGCGCATCCGCATTCACATGCAATGAAGCTTCGTCCAACGCCAGGGTTGTCAGATATTCCTGCATCGCTGCATCATCTTTGATGTACTGCTCTTGTTTGCCCTTCTTCACTTTATACAGCGGTGGCTGGGCGATGTAGATATAACCGCGCTCGATCAGTTCTGGCATTTGACGATAGAAGAATGTCAGTAACAGTGTGCGAATGTGCGAACCGTCAACGTCGGCGTCCGTCATCAGAATCACGCTGTGGTAGCGGGTCTTGTCCGGATTGTATTCTTCGCGGCCGATGCCACAGCCTAAAGCAGTAATCAGCGTGCCCACTTCCTGTGACGAAATCATCTTGTCAAAACGGGCTTTTTCAACGTTAAGGATTTTACCCTTCAGCGGCAGAATTGCCTGATTCTTGCGGTTGCGGCCCTGCTTAGCAGAACCACCCGCAGAGTCACCCTCTACCAGGTAGAGTTCAGACAAGGCTGGGTCCTTTTCCTGACAATCCGCCAGCTTGCCTGGCAAGCCAGCGATATCGAGTGCACCTTTACGCCGGGTCATTTCACGCGCTTTACGTGCAGCTTCCCGCGCCCGCGCTGCATCCACAATCTTCGTCACGATGATTTTGGCATCGTTCGGACTTTCCAGCAGATACTCATTCAGTTTTTCATGCATCACGCTTTCGACAGCTGATTTCACTTCACTGGAAACCAGTTTGTCTTTGGTTTGTGAGCTGAATTTCGGATCCGGGACTTTGACTGAAATAACTGCGGTCAGGCCTTCACGCGCGTCGTCTCCGGTGGCCTGCACTTTCATTTTCTTGGCATAACCTTCAGCATCAATGTAGGTATTGAGTACACGGGTCAGTGCCGAACGGAAACCAGCCAGGTGAGTACCGCCGTCACGCTGCGGAATGTTGTTGGTAAAACAGAAAATGCTTTCCTGGAACGAGTCATTCCACTGCATCGCCACTTCAACCGAAATGCCATCATCGCGGGTCGCGCTGAAATAGAACGCCTTCGGATGGATGGCGGTTTTAGTCCGGTTCAGATACTGTACGAACGCTTCAATACCACCTTCGTATTTAAAGTGGTCGCGTTTGTCATTACGCTCGTCAGTCAGAATGATACTGACGCCAGAGTTCAGGAATGACAGTTCACGCAGGCGCTTCGCCAGAATGTCATAGTGGAAGTTGGTATCAGAGAAAATCGTTGGGCTTGGCCAGAAACGGATCTCAGTCCCTGTCGTATCTGTTTCACCAACTACTTTCAGCGGTTCATCAGGCACACCAAGGCGGTAAATCTGGTTATGAACCTGATTTTTCCGCCGAATGGTCAATTCGAGTTTGTCAGACAGCGCGTTGACGACCGAAACACCAACCCCGTGCAAACCACCGGAAACTTTGTAAGAGTTGTCGTCAAACTTACCGCCGGCATGCAGTACCGTCATGATGACTTCCGCAGCCGACACACCTTCGTCGTGCATATCCGTCGGAATGCCCCGACCGTTGTCACGCACTGACACAGAGTTGTCGCTATGAATAGTGACAAAAACGTCACTACAGTAGCCCGCTAATGCTTCATCGATCGAGTTGTCGACGACCTCAAACACCATGTGGTGTAAGCCTGAGCCGTCGTCGGTGTCCCCGATGTACATACCCGGTCTTTTGCGAACCGCATCTAAACCTTTCAGTACTTTAATACTCGAGGAATCGTAGTTATGTTCTTCGGCCATCGTTATCCGTCCGTTTTATCTGACCTTGTTCCACGTGGAACATAGCAACCGGCCACTGCAAGTGCGGCACTATCTGGTCAGGTTCAATCGCAGTAATAAAAACCTGCGATTGCAGTTGAGCTAAAAATGAGAAAATCTGGCGTTTGGATTGGTCATCCAACTCAGACGCCAGATCATCAATTAACAACAGCGGTTGCTTGTGTCCGCGTTGGCAGATGACATTGCTTTGCGCCACTTTCAACGCAAAGAGTAACACTTTAAGCTGACCACGCGACAACAGCTCATCGACATACTCGCCATCGACTTTGAGTTTCAGATCCGCTTTTTGTGGGCCAAGCTGGCTGTAACCAAAACGCAGGTCTTGCTGAAAACTCTCTTGCAACTGACGCGCGAGCTCAGCCTCCGAGCCATCCTTAACTTGCCAGCCCGGCGCCAGCTCCAGACTAAGCCCGGCCAAGGCTTCAACCTCTTGCACCAACGGCGCTAACGCCTGTTGCAAAGTGGTCAAGTAGTTCAGCCTGAGCTGCTGTAACTGCATCGCCAGTTCAACAAATTGCTGGTCCCAGTACTGATACTGGCTACCATAGCTTTGCCTGTTTTTTAATAAAGCATTGCGCTGTTTCAACACCTTATTAAAACGCAGCCAAATGTCATAAAAAGAAGGTTCCACGTGGAACAAACCCAAATCAAAAAACTGTCGCCGTTCTTTTGGTCCACCAAAGAACAGGCGAAAGCTCTCTGGTTGCACCAACTGCACAGGAAGCAACGCAGCGCAATCAGCCAGTCGCTGTACATTCTCGCCATTGAGCCTGACCTGCCAATCGCCTTGCCGGTCGCGCTGCATCCCGAGACCCACTTGCTGCATGGACCAATCCACCCGGCCAAACAGCCGATAGAGCGGCTGCTGATGACGAATCACTTTATGCGGTTTACTGGTCCGAAACGAACGTCCATGTGCCAACAAATAGATAGCTTCCAGCACGCTGGTTTTTCCACTGCCATTGGCACCGCAAATCAGATTCCAGCCTTGCGCAAACTCCAGCTGCGCCTGAGTGATATTGCGAAAATCACTCAGCTGCAAAGAAGTTAACGCCATCTCAGAGCCGCATTGGCATCACGACGTACAAAGCACCAGGATTACCAACCCCTTCCACCAGCGTACTCGAGTTAGCGTCGCTCAAGTGCATCACAACCAGGTCTGTACTTAAGGTATTCAGCACGTCCAGCACATAGCCGACATTAAAACCAATCTCGAGTGTATCGCCGTTATACTCCACCTCAATAACCTCTTCCGCCTGCTCGTGCTCTGGGTTATTAGCAACAATCTGTAACTCTTGAGGGTTCAATGTAAAACGCACACCACGATATTTTTCATTTGAAAGAATCGAGGCCCGGACACAAGAATCCTTCAGCACTGAACGGTGCGCTGTCAGCTGGCGAGAACTGTTACGTGGCAACACCCGCCGATAATCAGGAAAGCGGCCATCAATCAGCTTGCTGCTGAAACTGAACTGGCTGTCAATCAACCGGATATGATTCTGGCCAATGCTGAGCCGGATCAGTTGATCATCAGCAACCAACAGACGCATCAACTCTAAAACACCTTTGCGGGGGATGATCACTTGCTTCTGCTGACCAGCAGTGACAGCCAGCTCGATCGAACTCAACGCCAGCCGGTGACCGTCTGTCGCCACTGTGCGCAGGGTGCCGTTGTCGACTTCAAACAACAATCCGTTCAGGTAGTACCGAACGTCCTGGTTGGCCATTGAAAAAGCAGTGTCATCCAACAACTTGCGCAGCTGCTGACGGCTGCATTCAAACTCGACTTCGCCTTGCCAGCTTTCCAGATTCGGATAATCATTCGCACTTAAGGTCGCCAGCGTGAATTTACTTTTGCCGGCACTCAGCACGCAATTTTCGCCATTGAGTTGCAAACTCAGCATCGAGCCGTCCGGTAAAGACCGACAGATATCCAACAACTTCTTTGCCGGAATTGTCACCCGACCAGGCGTCATCACCTGCTGTGCAATGGCGCCCGCAACCAATTCAATTTCCAGGTCTGTGCCGGTCAACGTGATGTGATCAGGACCAACATCCAACAACACATTCGACAACACCGGCAATGTGTGTCGGCGCTCGATGGCACCGGACACCATTTGTAAGGGCTTTAATAAAGCGTCACGCTCAATAATAAAATGCATAACAAGTCCCTATTAAGATGACAAAGTCCGAATCAAATTCTGGAAATCTTCTTTAATTTCATGAGTTTCTTCTTTGAGAGACTCAATCTTGCGGCAGGCGTGCAGCACTGTGGTATGGTCGCGACCACCAAAAGCATCACCAATCTCGGGCAAACTGTGGTTGGTCAGCTCTTTCGACAAGGCCATCGCCATTTGTCTGGGTCTGGCGACCGAACGTGAGCGCCGTTTAGACAACAGATCAGCGACACGGATTTTGTAATATTCGGCCACCGTTTTCTGAATATTCTCGATAGTCACCAGCTTGTCTTGTAACGCCAGCAAATCGCGCAGCGACTCCCGCACGAAATCAATGGTAATTGGACGGCCGGTAAAATTGGCGTTGGCGGTGATTCTGTTTAGCGCACCTTCCAGCTCACGCACATTCGAGCGAAGCCGTTTCGCGACGAAAAACGCCACCTCTTCCGGCAAGCGGATATTGTTCTCCTGCGCCTTACGCATCAGGATCGCAACGCGGGTTTCCAGCTCTGGTGGTTCGATCGCAATGGTCAGGCCCCAGCCAAACCGGCTTTTCAGCCGCTCTTCCACGCCGTCGATTTCTTTCGGGTAACGGTCCGAGGTCAGAATAATCTGTTGATTACCTTCCAGTAACGCATTGAATGTATGGAAAAATTCTTCCTGAGAACGGTCTTTTTTCGCAAAAAACTGAATGTCATCGATAAGCAAAGCATCGACGGAACGGTAATAGCGCTTAAATTCTTCGATGGCATTGTTCTGCAGGGCCTTCACCATGTCCTGCACAAACCGCTCAGAATGCATATAAATGACTTTGGCGTCCGGCTTCTTCGCCAGAATGCCGTTACCGACCGCGTGCAACAAATGTGTTTTACCCAGACCAGTCCCACCATATAAAAATAGCGGGTTATAGGCAGAACCAGGGTTGTCAGCCACCTGACTGGCCGCCGCGCGCGCCAGTTGGTTGGATTTACCTTCAACAAAGTTATCAAAGGTGTAATTGGTTCTGACATTGCTGCGTACAATGGTTTTTGGTGCAGGTTCAGCTACTTCAGCTGGCGCAGCAGCTGCTGCCGAGACGGGATGAACGCGCGGAGTTGCCGACGGACTGGCTTTGGGTACTTTCTGGCTGCTACCCACTTCAAAACGCAGGCGCGGAGAATGATCGCCACAATAGTCGTGGATCAGTTCATTGATCCGATTCAGGTATTTATCCCGCACCCAATCCAGCACAAAGCGGTTTGGCGCGTAAAGCGTTAAAGCATCATGGGAGCTGTCAGCCTGCAAAGGTCTGATCCACATACTGAACTGTTGAGCGGGAAGCTCAGACTGCAACGCTTCCAGGCAATTTTGCCAGACTGACTGATACACCATATCTCCAACAGCCCCGAATAATAGGTATTTGACAAGGCAGGTGTTAAGGAAAGACCCGCATTATGGGCTGATCTTATCCACAACTTCAATATTGACTTTTGGAAAAAGCGGCCTATTCAGCAGGCACACATATTAGCCATTGTTTTATATGCATTTTTATCTTTTAGACAATTTAATAATACCACCAAATACCGACCGCATTTTCCGTCATAAACCACAGGACTCATCTGACTAATTCACATTTTATCCAAAAAACACTGTCAGCCTGTGGACAACTGCGCAAGATCTTGGATCTGATCGCGAAATAACCAAGGATCGCATTGACAAGGGCAGGCGGAGTACTTAAAATTCGCGCTCTTTTTTAAATCGCTGCGTTTTGGTACTGACTAAAACACAGATTCAGTTAGTAACTCGACCGGACGGACGAAGACATGAGTAAAAGAACCTTTCAACCAAGCGTTTTAAAACAGAAACGCAATCACGGCTTCCGTGCACGTATGGCTACTAAAAACGGCCGTGCAGTATTAGCACGTCGTCGTGCGAAAGGCCGCAAGCGTTTAACTGTCTAGTCAGTTAACTGCGCTGCGTGGTCAGCTTTACCTTCAGCAGGGAGTTACGTCTGTTAACTCCCCGCGAATTCGACAATGTGTTCCAGAACCCGTTCCGGGTCGCCTCCCCACTCTTCACTATCCTGTGCAAAGCAAATCAGTCTGAACATGCTCGGATTGGTCTGACGATCGCGAAAAAACGTGTTAAATTGGCCTGCCAGCGCAATCGCATCAAACGTTGTGCCCGTGACAGTTTTCGGTTGCATCAGCATGAACTGCCGCCGGTCGATTTGGTGCTGATGGTCAAAGGCGATATCAGCAATACAGACAATGCAGAGTTACATCAGCAACTGGAGCGCCTGTGGAGCAAAATAGCCCGCCAGTACAAAGCTACCCAGCCAAAATCCTGATCACAGCGATTCGCGGCTACCAGCGTTGTATCAGCCCTTTATTTGCCCCCAGCTGTCGTTTCACTCCCAGTTGCTCACACTATGCAGTAGAAGCAATGCAGCGCTTTGGCGCGATCAAAGGCAGTTGGTTAACCGCCCAACGTCTATTAAAATGTCACCCCTTACATCCGGGTGGTGAAGACCCTGTTCCAGAAAAGCAAAAGAGATAAACGCACCAATGGAATCGCAACGTAGTTTATTCGTGATTGCTTTTGCAATCATCAGTTTCTTCCTGTGGCAAGAATGGCAGAAAGATTACGGCCCCAAACCGGTCACGCCAGTGCAGACAACCGTCAGCCAGGCAGGTAATGCCGAACCGCAACTGTCCGCTTCTGGTCCGCTCAGCGCCAGCAATAGCCAGCCGGCTGAGCAAGCCGCCGCCAAAGTGGTTGAAGTCACCACGGATGTATTGTCGGTGAAAATCGACACCCGCGGTGGTGACATTATCGGGCTGACACTGCCGAAGTTCACCATGAGCTTGTCTGACAGCACGCCCTATCCTCTGATGCGCCAACTGAACGGCTTCCAGTACAGCGCTCAAAGCGGCTTACTCGGCGATGGTCCGGACGAAAAACGCAGCAGTAAACCTGTCTACAGCGTGACGCAAGACACATACAGTCTGGCCAGCGGTCAGCAGGAAATGGCAGTCAGCCTGCTGCTGGAACATAACGGTCTGAAAATCGAAAAACGTTACACCTTCAGCGCCGGCAAATATGACGTGCGGCTGGATTATATCGTGACCAACGCCAGCAATGGCAGCAAGGTCGTGCAGCCCTACCACTATCTGGCGCAAACCATTGATAACGGGAAAGACGGCAACATGATGATGCCGGTCTATCGCGGCGGTGCTTATTCAACAACCGAAGAGCGTTATAAAAAGTTCGCGTTTGACGATATGAAAGATCAGAACCTGGATATCGCTACCAAAGGCGGCTGGGTCAGCATGCTGGAACACTATTTTGTCTCCGCCTGGATACCGCAGGCAGAAGAACAAAATCAGCTGTTCAGTCTGGTCAATAACAACGACGGCATTATCGGCGTGCGCGGCCCGCAGCACAGCATTGGCGCAGGTGAGAGCAAAACGCTGACCGCCACTTTCTACGCGGGTCCAAAAGATCAGGACAGCCTGGTTAAACTGGCGCACGGCCTGGACCTGACCGTCGACTATGGCTGGCTCTGGTTCATCTCCCAGCCGCTGTTCTGGTTGCTGCAAATCATCCATAACTTCGTCGGAAACTGGGGCTTAGCCATCATTGGCATCACGCTGTTGATCAAGCTGGCCATGTTCCCACTGACCAAAGCTCAGTACGAATCCATGGCCAAAATGCGCAATCTGAAGCCAAAAATTGACGAGCTGCAGGCGCGTTACAAAGACGACCGGCAGAAAATGGGCCCGGCCATGATGGAACTGTATCGCAAAGAGAAAGTAAACCCGATGGGTGGCTGTCTGCCGATGCTGATCCAGATGCCTATTTTCCTGGCGCTGTACTTTGTGTTTGTTGAAAGTATCGAACTGCGTCAGGCACCATTCTTCCTGTGGATCCAGGATTTGTCGGCGATGGACCCTTATTTTGTGCTGCCAGTGCTGTATATGCTCAGTATGTTTGCCATGCAAAAGCTGACGCCGGTTACAGTGACAGATCCAATGCAGCAAAAAATCATGCTGTGGATGCCAGTGGTATTTGGTCTGTTCTTTATCATCTTCCCAAGTGGTCTGGTGCTGTACTGGGTGGTCAGCAACCTGATTTCACTGGCGCAGATGCTGTATATCTACAAAGGCATGGAGAAAAAAGGCCTGCACGTACGCAACGCCTGATCTTCGCTGTCACTTCGTTAAATGGCCACTACACTGCGTAATGGCCATTTTTTTATCTGCCGCCCAGACCATTTTCAGGACAGAGCTATGTACAGTACCGACACTATTGCCGCCCAAGCCACAGCACCAGGTCGCGCCGGCGTGGGTATCATCCGTGTGTCAGGCCCACAGGCCGCGACCGTCGCCAACGCCTTGTTGGGACGTCAGCCCAGAGCCCGCCATGCAGAATACCTGCCTTTTCTCGCTGCCGATGGCTCAGTGCTGGATCAGGGCATAGCGCTGTATTTCCCCGGCCCCAATTCTTTTACCGGCGAAGACGTGCTGGAACTGCAGGGCCATGGTGGTCCGGTACTGCTTGATATGTTGTTGCGACGGATCCTGCAGCTGCCGGGCCTGCGGATCGCCAAGCCTGGCGAGTTCTCCGAGCGTGCATTTTTAAATGACAAACTGGATCTCACTCAGGCCGAGGCGATAGCTGATCTGATTGACGCCAGCAGTGAACAGGCAGCGCGCAGTGCGATGCAGTCGCTGCAGGGGGAATTTTCCCGCCAAATTCACGCGCTGGTGGAAAAAGTGATTTATCTGCGGATGTACGTCGAAGCCGCTATCGACTTCCCGGATGAAGAAATCGATTTTCTGTCCGACGGCAAAGTGGCGGGCGATTTGGCCGCGATCCGCGCCGACCTGACGCATATTCAGCAACAGGCGACCCAAGGCAGCATCTTGCGCGAAGGCATGAAAGTAGTGATTGCCGGCCGGCCCAATGCCGGTAAATCCAGCCTGCTCAATGCCTTAGCAGGCCGTGAAGCGGCGATTGTCACCGACATCGCCGGCACCACGCGCGACGTACTGCGCGAACATATCCATATCGATGGCATGCCGCTGCATATCATCGACACAGCAGGTTTACGCGAAGCCACTGATAAAGTTGAACAAATCGGCATCGAGCGGGCCTGGCAGGAGATCCTGCAGGCGGATCGGGTATTGTTTATGGTCGACGGGACCACAACCGACGCGACAGATCCGGCGGCGATCTGGCCTGATTTTATCGCCCGAATTCCAGAGAGTCTGGGCATCAGCGTGATCCGAAACAAAGCAGATCTGACCGGCGAAACCCCGGGCGCCGCCGAAGGCGGGAAATACCCGCTGTTCCGGCTGTCGGCTAAAGACCAAACCGGGCTGGATGCCCTGCGCGAGCACTTAAAAGCCTGTATGGGTTTTGACGCCAACGTCGAAGGCAGTTTTATCGCCAGACGACGGCATCTGGACGCCCTCAACCGCGCATCCGAACACCTGGCGATCGGTGATCAGCAGCTGCACGACCATCTGGCCGGCGAACTCCTGGCGGAAGAGCTGCGGCTGACACAACAGCATCTGAATGAGATCACCGGTGAGTTCAGCTCAGACGACTTACTGGGACGGATCTTCAGTTCGTTCTGTATCGGCAAATAAGCTACAAGCGTCGGCGGCTTTATGGCCGCCGGCGAGCCAGGTGGTGCGCAGAGGTCAGCCGGATCAGAGCGCTGACGGTGATGACACCCGCTAACACCACAGCGCCAGCCATCCACAACGCCTGGTGATACTGCCCTGATTGCTGCAATAACAAACCGCTGAAAACCGGCGCCAATACCTGAGCGCTGCCATAACATAACGTCAGTTTCCCCATCAGCTGTGCTGGTTTGCCAGGACGCAAGCGCCCAGCCATCGTCAGAACCAGACTGACACAGCCGACAAAGCTAAAGCCGAATAAACTGGCACTGAGCAACAGGCTCCAGACATCGCCGTGTAGCACAGGCAGCAAAATAGCCAGCGCATTGACCACCAGCGCTATCCGAAAACTCTCCAGGTAACCGACACGACGCGCCAGTTGATCCCAACAGACCGTCGCCACAGCTGCACTGAGTCCCAACACCAAAAATGCCAGATTGCCCGCTTCGGCCAGCGATGGCGTCAACTTTGCCATCGCGACAATAAATGTCACAGTGACAACATAACCAAAACCAGCACAAAAATAGGCCAGATATAACAAAAAGCGGAACTGCGCCGAAAGCTGAGTATCCTCTTGCGCTGTGCCAGCCAGCGCCGGTAAAGGCCTAGGGCCCGGTAACCATCGCCAGGCAGGCAGCAAAAGTAAACAAGCCAGCAGTGACAGCCAACCCCATTGCTGCGCAGCACTCAGTCCAGCCTGACTGAAGCATTCGGCGAGCCCGGCAACCAGTGCAATGCCAAGACCCAGGCCGGCAAAGTGGATCCCCAGTTCAGGCGGCCGGTTCAACAACGCGAGCTGGCGCAGGATCAGACCCGATGCCAGCAGCATAGAGGCTGCGGAGCTGAGCCCCGCCAAAAACCTCCAGCAAGCCCACCACCAGCTATCGTTGCTCAGCTGCATACCGACAGTGGTTAACACGGCCAGCAGTAAACCGGTGCGATACGCATAAAATTTCACACGCCAGTCGCTCAGGCGCACGGCGACCAGCGCCCCGGCCAGATATCCCAGATAGTTAATGGCTGCCAGATAGGCACCTGTCGTTGCCGGTAAACCCTCCAGCTGCATCTGACTTAACAAAGGCGTATAGGCAAAACGGGCAATGCCCAGACAAAGCAGCTGGCTGAAAAAACCAGCCAGCAAGATTTTGGTGGCAGGGTGTCGCATCAAAGCCTGTTCCGGATCTGAGTTTGCGACAGCTTAACGCTGCAGCAAAAGCTCAGCCATCAGGCTTTAGTCGTGCTCAACGGTGCCAGTTCCAAGCTATTCAGACATCCGCTGATGATGGCGGGGAACAGGCACCATCCGTCTTAGCGGGCGTAAGTTGCCGTCAGTGTCGCTTTACCAAGCGCATTGGCATTGAGCATAAAGCCAACCACAGCCGCGCTGGCGCCATCAGGCACTGCCAGAACAGGTGTTGGCAAGGCCCAAACGGTAAACTGGTATCGATGCATACCATGCCCGGCCGGCGGACAAGCGCCGCCAAATTCTTTGATACCATAGTCATTGGTAAAAGAACGACAACCCGCCGGCAGAGCGCCGTTGCCCGCGCCCTGCGCCAGAGTGGTCACTGTGGCAGGAATATCGACCACCAGCCAGTGCCAAAACCCCGAGCCAGTAGGCGCATCCGGATCGTAAACCGTCAGCGCAAAACTTTGAGTACCCGCCGGTGCGTGTTCCCAGATAAGTGCTGGCGACACATTCGGGCCATCACAGCCAAAACCATTAAATTCAAACGTTTTGGCCATAAAATGGCCTTCCCGGATATCCGGGCTCTTCAGGGTAAATGCGGTCACTCTCGTCTCCTTGTCAACAGATTGGCCACTGCTGGCCACCTCACCAGTAGCAGCAGATACAGGATAAAACGCCTTTGTAGCGCTTTTAAAGCGCTCAGCTTTTCAAGGTCAGCTGTAAACGAAAACAGTTAAAAAAAGCGTCTGCACCACCTTTCAGTACGCTAGGCCAGCCCTTTGACGGTAAATCTCAGCCTATTTTGATACCCGAACATCTTATCGGGCGCTGAGCCTTTTACTCAACAGCTTTCAACTGGGTACGGTGCTGCTGTAACCACTGATAAAACTGTGACTTTGGTAAAGCACCGGACAGCTGCGCGATCACTCTGCCTTGCTGTAACAGCATCAGCGTGGGAATAGAGCGAATTTGAAAACGAGTGGCCAGTTGCTGCTCAGCTTCCGTATCGATTTTGCCGAATCGGAACATCGGCTCCAATTCACTGGCCGCCTGTGCAAACACCGGAGCGAATTGCTGGCAGGGGCCGCACCAGGACGCCCAGAAATCAAGCACCACGGGCAGCTCCGATTTCTCCACCAGCTGGCCGAAGTTAGCAGCTGTGATGTTGACCGGTTGACCGACGAACAGCGGCATTTTGCATTTTCCACACTGTGGATGTTGTTGCAGACGGGCAGCAGGTAAACGATTTAAACCTGAGCAATGAGGGCAAGCCAGGATCATGAGCAATTCTCCACAAATGTTTTGCTCAATGTGGGGACTTGGCCGGGAAATTCAAGCAGAACTGCCGCTGTACCAATCCGTCCATAAAGCCGGCCAAATTCGCCAGCAAGGCACCTTCATCGCGCCACTGCCTCAACAGAACCGGAAACATGCACAAATGCTCTTGGGTATCTCTTATAAAAAAACCCGCCGAAGCGGGTCTTTTAAACATTAGTCACGGGTACGTGGTTTTTTCGGCGCACTGCCAGGTCTTGGACCAGAACCACTGCGTTCAGTACGCTCCGGACGATCACCACCGGTGCGCTGATAACGCTCACCGCGTTCGCCACGCTCCGAGCCAGGACCACCAGTATCAACGCTGATGTTCAGCTTCTGCTTGCGTACATACACTTTCTTCAGATGGTGGAAAATCTCCGCCGGCATGTCGCCCGGCAATTCCACCGTCGAAAAATGATCAAACAGCTTAATATTACCGATGAACTGGCTGTCAATATTGGCTTCGTTCGCAATAGCACCCACGATGTCGCCAGCGCGCACGCCATGCTCTTTACCCACTTCAATGCGGTAAGTGATGTAGTTACCCTGCAGTTCACGGCGTGGTGGTCTTGGACCCCGCTCAGGTCTGTCACCCGAACGCTCCGGACGATCACCGCGTTCAAAGCGGGCCGGGCGATCACCGCGCTCAGGACGCTCACCGCGGGCATGCGGCTCCCGAATTTCCGGGAACTGTCCGGCCACATTCAAAGGCTGATCTTTCTGTGCCAGGTACAGCAAAGCCGCAGCCAGATCTGCTTCTGTCGTTTCCAGTTTTTCCAGCCAGTCTGTGACCAGATCCTGGAAGAAGCTCAGGTTCTGCGTTTCGATAGTCTGTGCCAGTTGCTCGCGGAAAGAATCAATCCGACGCTGTTCAATCACCTGGCCTGACGGCAGTGTCATCTTTTCGATCGGTTGGCGCGTTGCCTGTTCAATGGTTCTGAGCAGACGACGCTCGCGTGGCGATACAAACAGAATCGCTTTGCCTTCACGGCCGGCGCGGCCAGTGCGGCCGATCCGGTGGACATAAGCTTCACTGTCGTATGGAATATCGTAGTTGATGACCAGGCTGATCCGCTCGACATCCAGACCACGGGCCGCGACGTCAGTCGCAACGATAATGTCCAGTTGATCGGCTTTCAGGCGACGGATCGTTTGTTCGCGGTGGGCCTGATTCATGTCGCCATTCAGGCAGGCAACCGCATAACCACGGGCACCCAGCTTTTCTGAGATTTCTTCAGAAGCCGATTTGGTCCGTACGAAGATGATGCTGGCATCGTATTCTTCACCTTCCAGCACGCGGGTCAGAGCGTCCAGTTTCTGGTTACCGTCCAGCATCACATAACGCTGCGTGATACGCTCCACAGTGCTGGTTTTGGATTCAATTTTAACTTCCTGCGCGTTGTTCAGATGTTTCTGAGCAATAGCACGGATTTGCGGTGGCATGGTTGCAGAGAACATTGCAACCTGACGGCCTGCCGGTGTTGCATCCATGATCGTCTGCACGTCATCGATAAAGCCCATCCGCAGCATTTCGTCGGCTTCATCCAGTACGATGGCGCGCAACTTATCCAGAACCAGGGTGCCACGATCTAAGTGATCCATGATGCGGCCCGGGGTACCGACAATCACCTGTGAACCACGTTTTAACGAACGCAGCTGGGTCGTGTAATTCTGGCCACCGTATAAAGGCAACACATGAAAAGTCGGCATAAAACGCGCGTAAGCCTGGAACGCTTCAGCGACCTGAATCGCCAGCTCACGGGTCGGCGCCAGTACAAGGATCTGGGGCTCAATTTGCGCCGGGTCCAACCGGGCAAGAAGTGGCAGTGCAAACGCAGCGGTTTTACCCGTGCCGGTCTGCGCCTGGCCTAATAAGTCCTCACCAGCTAACAGTTTTGGGATCGCCGCCGCCTGAATAGGAGAAGGAGTTTCGTAGCCCAATTCTGTGACCGCGCGCAGTATTGGTTCTGGCAGATCAAGCTGGGAAAAAGTCAGGGACTCAGACATAAATAGTATTAACCTCAATAACACGCAGGCGCTTTTAGGTATGTGCTATTGTAGTTTTACTGAGCCTGCAACGCAGTAAAAATACCCGGTGCCTGGCGCAGAACATAGCTCTGCAGGCACAAATTCCAGTAGTATAGCCAATCATTTAACTGATCAGAGACGTACAGATGATTGAGATCCTCGTGGGCAGCCAGATGGGTGCTGCTGAATACACAGCAGAACAAGTGGCTGAAACACTGGTACAAGCGGGATTTACTGTCAGACTCCATCTGACGCCCGAATTAGAACAGCTGACCAGAACATCAACCTGGTTAGTGATCACCTCAACTTATGGAGCCGGTGATCTACCCGATAACATCCAACCCTTTGCGGATCAATTAGCACAAGATCAAACAGATCTTACCACAGTTTCTTATG
>CBINNO010000078.1:0-15219 GCA_966252055.1 uncultured Rheinheimera sp.
ATCGACGCTCGCCAGCACGCAAAACCCCGACAGCTTCAGCCAGCAGCACTGGCCATACGGCCATGGCTTTATCAATCCGTTATCGGGCCATTATGACCAGGCAGGGGCTGCGCTCTTTTGGCAGTTTTGCCGCAACTGGCTGCAGCTTCATGCGGGGAACGCCTCGTAAATAATTTGATAATAAATTGATATTTTATTAAAGTTGTGCACTTTTTTCAGCCACTACAGACCTTTCGTCTGATCAGGACGCGCTCTGATGCACATTGAATTAATCCCGGTCAATCGCGACAACTATCGGGCAGTTTGTCAGCTGCAATTATTGCCGGAACAAGCAGAACTGCTTGCCAGCAACCCCTGGTCGTTGGTGGAGGCAGGTTACGAAGACGACTACCATCCCCATGCCATTTACGCGGATGGCCGCGTCGTTGGTTTTATCATGTGGGTGCGCGAAAGCCGCCAGCGGATGTCCATCTGGCGATTTATGGTGGACAAAGACCATCAGCAGCGGGGGATAGGTCGCCAGGCCTTACAGCTCGCGATTGGCCAATTACGGACTGTCGGGCAGTTGCGTGAGATTGAGATCTGTTATGTCCCCGATAACCCAACTGCGGCACAGTTTTATCAAAGCCTTGGCTTTGTCGAACAGGGATTTGATGCCGCTGGCGAAGAGAAACTGGCTTATATCTATCTGTAAAGACTGAGTTCGCGTGCGGCTGCGGCAACACTTTGCGGCATGACCACAAAAAAAGCGGGCTTTACGCCCGCTTTGCTTTGACACACCCTGGTGGGTGAATTCCTGAACGCTGCTGTGCGGCCCGCCCCCCGGCAGGCCTGTTGCTCAGCGAGCGTTGGTGCTCTCAAAAATTTTGTCGGCTGATGCGGCGACAAAACCTGTGTAGAGCGAGCCGTCTGGCGTTGGGTAACGCAGCGCGAACTCATAGAAGCAACTGGGCACCGCGGCTTTGCCGTCGTTGAAGTCGACTTCTGCTTCATCGGCCAGTGTCGAAGACTGCTCCAGCAACACTTCCGGTGATCCTTTGATCTCACCGCCTGAGGTATTGAGCGGGAAACCAGCCTGTTTTAACGTACTGTTGACGGCTTGCAGCGTGTCAAAATTCTGCAGTGCATTAACTGACACGGTGAAATGGTTGGCTCGAAAGCCCCAGACTGCCATCCAGGCGGCGTACTCGCTTTCGGCCAACAGCTGGCGGTAGGTGGCCTGTGTCACCGGCCAGTGGCGGCCTGAGTATGGGAAGTTGGCCGCGCCGACGGCATCAGCCGGGATAGCATCCACCAGCTGCTGCACCACAGCCTGCAAGGCCGGCGAGCATTGCTCAACTAACAATTCTGAAATAAAGACTTTGGGTGCCTGTGGGTCCGGATGCTCGTAGTGGCGGGCAAACAGCTTCTTGGCTTCAAAATGATACTCGCCTTTGGCAACATAACCGACCGCTTCAAAGTGCGCAGCCAGTTTGTCCAGGCCCACTTTGGGCAGGTTAAAGGTACGCAGGGCGATATGATCATTGATCACATCCTGCTGCTGCGATGAACCGAGCAGGGCGTGGATCTGTTTGGCAGAAGGCGTGACCTGTAAATAATCCTGCCACAGCGCGGCGAATAAATCCTGATATTGCGTGTACATATACTACCTGTGTTGACTATCGGTAAAGGCCGGGGATTTTACGAGTTCCCGGCGACAACTGCATTGATCTGGTACTTACTTTAGAAAAACTGCTGTCAGAGGCTAAGCCCCGGGCTCAGGCTGGCTGGCAGGCTGACCGCGTCGGCTTCAACCGAAGAGACCGGGTAAGCACAGTAGTCCGCCGCATAATAAGCACTGGCTCTGTGATTGCCACTGGCGCCAATACCGCCAAAAGGTGCTGCGCTCGACGCGCCGGTAATAGGTTTATTCCAGTTGACGATGCCGGCACGGATCCGCTGATAAAAATGCTGATAATCGGCGGCGTCATCGGCCAAAAGGCCGGCAGAGAGGCCAAAAGCAGTGTTATTGGCTTCTTCAATGGCGCTGTCAAAATCATTATAACGGTACACTTTTAACAGCGGGCCAAAGTGTTCTTCGTCCGGCAGCCGGGCGGCATGCGTCACATCAACAATCCCCGGCGTGACAAAACCAAGCTGCGGGTCAAGCTGGCTCAGCCGCACCAGCACCTGGCCGCCGATCCGCTCAATGGCATCCTGTGCCGCCACCATACCAGCTGCCGCTTTACTGCTAATCATCGCGCCATAAAACGGTTGCTGCTCGGCAAAAGGCGCACCCACTACTATGGCCTGCGTTGCTTTAACCAGTGCCGCCAGAATGGCATCGCCGTTTGGGCTGTTTTCGATAAAAAGCCGGCGGGCGCAAGTGCAGCGCTGACCGCTGGTAATAAAAGCCGACTGAATGATGTCATGTACAGCGGCTTGAATATTGGCGACATTTTTTACCAGCAGCGGGTTGTTGCCGCCCATTTCCAGCGCCAGAATTTTGCCCGGGTGGCCGGCAAATTGTTTATGCAGCAGATGGCCGGTATTGCTGGAACCGGTGAAAAACAGCCCGTCAATGCCGGCCAGTGCCGCGATGGCTTTGCCGGTTGCCACTTCACCTTGCAGCAGATTGAGCACACCGGCCGGCAGACCCGCTTCCTGCCACAAACGCAGTGTGTGCTCGGCGACCAAAGGCGTCAGCTCTGAAGGCTTAAACAACACTGTGTTACCGGCCAGCAGCGCGGGCACAATGTGGCCGTTGGGTAAATGACCGGGGAAATTATAAGGGCCGAACACCGCCACCACGCCGTGCGGCTTGTGGCGGACAAAGGCGCGTGCGCCCGGCATGTTGTTTTCGACCGTACCGGTTCTTTCCTGGTGCGCTTTGATGGAAATAGCGATTTTGCCAGCCATCGCCGCCACTTCTGTGCGGCTTTCCCATAAAGACTTGCCGGTATCCAACGCAATAGTGCGGGCCAGCGCTTCGGTATTGGCTTTAAGTTGTTCGGCAAAGCGCTCGATAACTGCAACACGCCCGGCAAAAGGCAGGGCTGACCAGCGATAATAAGCGGCCCGGGCCGCCTGGTAAGCCTGCAGCACCTGCGCATCGTCTGCGCTGCGGCCTTGCCAGATCACCTGATTCGTCGCCGGGTCGATTGAACTGAACGGCGCGCCGCTGCCGGCCTGCCATTGCCCGTTGATAAACTGCACCCCTTGTTGTGAAGCTGAATTCATTTGGCACCTTTTTCCAGATTTAAATATCTCACCTGCTCGCCGGCGCTGATCTGCAGCGCGTCAGCCAGGCGTTGCGTCACGACGAGTTCATCGCCCTGCACACTGGCCTGATTGCTGATGGTGGCACGAAAGCCGGCCACTTTGAGGTTACAGACCGCCAACATCGGGCCTTCGGCCGGCACACCAATGGCAACTTTGATTTTGTGGCTGGCTCTGACCGACTTGATTTGTTTGAGCTGGGCTTCCACCGTTGGGCCGGCGTCAAATAAATCGACATAACCGCGATGGATAAAGCCTTCATTTTCCAGAAGTTTCAGCGCCGGCGCTGTATTGGCATGCACCTGACCAATCACGTCCTGCGCGGATTTTGGCAGCAAAGACACATAAATCGGGTGACGGGGCATCAGATCGGCAATAAAACCTTTGTTACCAATGCCAATCATGTGGTCGGCGGTTGGAAAATCGATGCTGAAAAAATACGACTGCAGCCATTGCCAGAAAGGCGGCAGTGAATGTTCATCGGCCACACCACGCATCTCGGCGATGACAATTTTGGAAAAACGCCGGGCCTGTTCGGCCATAAACATAAAACGCACTTTAGACAAAAAACGACCGTTCATGCCGGTGCGGTAAGGCTCCCGCAAAAACAAGGTACAAATTTCTGACACGCCGGTGTAGTCGTTACACATGGTCAGCACTTCGACCGGGTTGTAGACATTCAGCTCGTTGCTGTGATGGATCACCGTGCTTTTGTGGAAGTGGTACAAAGGTGTGGTCAGGCCCACAGAGGCCTCAATACCGCTGGTGCCGAGAATTTCACCGCTTTCGGTGTCTTCCAGTACAAACAGATACCCCTGATTACCGGGCTGTTCGGTATCAATGGCGAAACTGTGCTCGGAATGGGCAATTTTTTGTTTGAGCTTTTGCTCGTTGACCGGCAACGAGGTAAAACCTGCGCCGGATTCCACCGCGATTTGCATCAGCGCCGGATAATCAGCCTGGGTGATAGGACGAATTACTAACATCGGAGTTCCCTGTCAGCACCGGCGTTGCCGCCGGTGGGGTCAGTGTCCGGCTCAGCCTTGGCTGGCCACCAGTTTGGCGATAGCGGCCTCAAAACGCGCCATACCTTCGGCAATATCTGCCTCCGGAATGATCAGCGAAGGGGCAAACCGCACCACGTTGTAACCGGCCATCAGCACCAGCAAACCTTGTTCAGCCGCCGCCAGCATAAAATCGCGCGATTTGCCGGCAAAAGCCGGTGCCAGCGCGGCGCCCAGCAGCAGGCCCTGACCACGGATTTCGCTGAACACCTGATATTTCTCGTTAATGGCGTGCAGAGCCGCCTTAAACAGCTGCTCACGCTGCTTGACGCCATTGAGCACCTGCGGCGTGTTGACAGTATCAAAAGCGGCCAGTGCCACGGCACAGGCCAGCGGGTTGCCGCCATAAGTGCTGCCGTGGGTACCAACCACCAGATGTTTGGCAATCTCGTTGGTGGTCAGCATAGCGCCGATTGGGAAACCGCCGCCGAGCGCTTTGGCTGTGGTCAGCACATCCGGCGTCACGCCCAGGCCCATATAGGCATACAGTTCGCCGGTGCGGCCGACGCCGCTTTGTACTTCATCAAACACCAGCAGCGCATTGTGCTGGTCACACAGCTCGCGGACCCCTTTGATAAATTCAGCTGTTGGCGTAATGATGCCGCCTTCGCCTTGCAGCGGCTCTAACACCACTGCACAGGTGCGGTCGGAGATCAGCGCCTTGAGGCTGTCCAGATTGTTGTACTCGGCGTGGTCAATGTCGGCAGGTTTAGGGCCAAAACCGTCCGAATAGGCCGGCTGACCACCGACGGTCACCGTAAACAGTGTGCGGCCGTGAAAGCCCATTTTAAAAGCGATGATCTGGCTTTTTTCCGCCCCAAAAGTATTGAGCGCATAGCGGCGGACCAGTTTCAGTGCGGCTTCGTTGGCTTCAGCGCCTGAGTTTGCGAAGTAGACTTTATCGGCGAAAGTGTTGTCGACCAGTCGTTTGGCCAGCGCCAGCGCCGGTTCGTTGGTCATGGTATTGGACAAATGCCACAGCTTCTGGCCTTGCTCTGTCAGCGCTTTAACCAGCGCCGGGTGACAGTGGCCCAGGCAGTTCACTGCGATGCCGCCGGCAAAGTCGATAAACTCGCGCTCTTGCTGGTCCCACAGGCGAGAGCCAAGGCCGCGTACCGGAATGATCGGTGAGGGGGCGTAATTGGGAACCATAACTTCATCAAACAGGGCGCGGGTCAGTTGCATTTTTAATTCCTCGGGAAACTGGGGCTGGCAGGCAGCGAATGGGTTTTCTTTTCATTATATTGGCCGCCATCGCCAAACTGCAGTACCATAATTGGCAATTATTCGTTTTGTTTTTACAGTTTGACGGCAGGATTTGTCAGTATGATAAGTAAAGAAGATGAAAAGCTGCTGGCGTTGCTGCGCAGCAACGCCAGAGCCAGCGTGTCGGATTTGGCCAGAGCGCTGGATCTGTCACGCTCAACGGTACAGACCCGCATCGCCCGGCTGGAGCAGACCGGCGTGATCCGCGGTTATGTGCTGGATTACGGCGACAGCTACACCAAATCGCTGGTGTCGGCGCATGTGTCAATCAAGGTCAAACAAAAGCTGACAGCAAAGACCAATATTGAACTCAAACAAATTGCCCAAATCGCTGAGTTGTACGCCATCAGTGGCGAGTACGATTTAATTGCGCTGGTGCAGGCACAAAGCACGGAACAATTAAGCCATTTGCTGGACCAAATAGGCGATTTGGACGGCGTAGAGCGCACCAATTCGGCGGTGATCCTCGAAACTAAGTTCAAACGTTAAGTATTTGTGTACGAAAAGAAACGACATTCGGCGGCTTTTTCGCCAATGTCCGACCAGTTGGCTGAAATTTTACTACTGCCGGCCGGCAGCGTAGAATCCCGGCAATTTTACCGAAGATCACCGCATGAAACGGACCCCTTATGAGCCAAGCTGAAAATTCGCCCCTGTATATCCACTACGCTGGCCCCGCGCTGTTAGAAACGCCGTTACTGAACAAAGGCAGTGCGTTCAGCCGGGAAGAACGCGCCGCATTTAACCTGACCGGTTTGCTGCCACCACGTTACGAGACGATTGAAGAGCAGGCTGCCCGTGCTTATATGCAGTATTCCTCTTTTGAAGAACCGATCAACAAACACATCTATCTGCGGGTGGTGCAGGACAACAATGAAACTTTGTTTCACCGTTTGCTGCAAAACCATCTGGAAGACATGCTGCCTATTATTTACACGCCGACCGTCGGCGACGCCTGCGAGCGTTTTTCCGACATCTACCGCAGTGCACGTGGCTTGTTTATTTCTTACAGCGACCGCGACCAGTTGGACGATGTGCTCAGAAGCGCCACCAAGAAAAAGGTCAAAGTGATTGTGGTCACCGACGGCGAGCGCGTGCTCGGCCTTGGCGACCAAGGCATCGGCGGCATGGGTATTTCGATTGGTAAGCTGTCGCTTTATACCGCCTGTGGCGGCATCAGCCCGGCGTATACCTTGCCGGTGTGCCTGGATGTCGGCACCAATAACGAAAAACTGCTGAACGACCCGTATTACATGGGTAACCGCCATCGCCGTATCAGCGGGGATGAATATTATGAGTTTGTCGACAAGTTCATTCAGGCCGTCAAACGCCGTTGGCCGGAAGCCATGGTGCAGTTTGAAGATTTCGCTCAGCCTAATGCAATGCCACTGCTCAAACGGTACCGCGACCAGATTTGTTGTTTTAACGACGACATTCAGGGCACCGCTGCAGTGACGGTGGGGACATTGCTGGCGGCTTGTCGCAGCAAAGGCGTCCAGCTGTCGAGCCAGAAAGTGGTGTTTGTCGGCGCAGGATCTGCCGGTTGTGGTATCGCCGAACAGGTGATCAGCCAGATGGTCACCGAAGGCATCAGCGATGCCCAGGCGCGCAGTCAGGTCTTTATGATTGACCGTTTTGGCCTGCTGACCGAAGGCATGCCGGACCTGCGCGATTTCCAGCAGGCGCTGGTGCAGCAAAAAGCCGCCATCGCTGACTGGTCCTTCAGTGGTGACTATGCATCACTGCGCGATGTGATGAACTGCGCAAGCCCTGACATCCTGATTGGCGTGTCCGGTGTGGCCGGTTTGTTTACCGAAGCCGTGGTGCGGGCGATGAAGAAAAACTGCGATTTGCCGATCATCATGCCGCTCAGTAACCCGATTAAGCAGATTGAAGCACGGCCGGAGCAAATCATTGAATGGACCGACGGTGAAGTGATTATCGCCACCGGCAGCCCATTTAAACCTATTGAATACAAAGGTAAAACTTATCCAATCGCCCAATGTAACAACAGCTACATTTTCCCGGGGATTGGTTTGGGCGTCTTGGCTTCCAAAGCGCGCCGCATCAGTGACGACATGCTGCGGGTGGCCAGTGAAACGCTGGCGGCGGCCTCGCCACTGGCCAATACCGGCAAAGGCGGCATTCTGCCACCGCTGACGCAACTGGCTGAGCTGTCAAAAGAAATTGCTTTTGCCGTCGCCAAAATGGCGATGCAGCAAGGTTATGCACTGGAAATGGACGATGAGCGATTAAAACGCAAAATCAATGCGAATTTCTGGAAACCTGAGTACCGCCAGTATAAAAGGGTCAGCAGTTAAGCACCGCCTCTTACCCTGACAGCCTTGAATAAGCCGGCCCAGCGCCGGCTTTTTACTGGCCATTTCCCTCAGCAAAGATAATTTTTGCAGCCCAAGACTGAAAATTTTCGGCCAGAGCCAACTTTCTGCCGCCCCCTCGCGACCAACCCGACAATCAGCACTGATAAGCCTGCTGTTTCGCACTGTAAATGCGCAGCAAGGCTAAGCACTGTTACTTTCCATTCATTATTTGCCGGAGTTGTTATGAAAAATATCATCCACGTGGTTGTTCCTGTGTTCCTGATTTCTGCCAGTGTGTGGGCTGCAGCACCTGTGAAGCAGCCTGCCAGCGCAGCACAAAGCCAGCAAACGCAAAGCCAAATCGCGCCGGATTTGCACCGCTTGCAGGTTTACAAGAATTGCAAATTGTTGTCAGAACGGCCGCTCAACGCCAATGAAATCAGCCAATGGCAACAGCTGCAGCAAGCAGAACTGAAAATGGCCCAGCTGGAAATTCCAATGACGCAGATGCAGCAGGAACTGAAAAAACACGAAACGCAGATGCGCGAGTTATCCAGCCAGATTGAACAGCAGGCGGCCAGCCGCCGTATTCCGGACGAGGAATTGCTGGAACAAACCCGCCAGGTGTCCGACCGCATTCAGGACATTACTTACTCATATCAGGGCGATATCGATGCGATTTCCAGCCATGGTGAGCAAATAGGTCAAGTTGCCGATGCGTTCAGCAAGCTGGTGACCGACGGGCTGACTGAAGGCAGTTACGACCAGCTGCGGGTGCTGCAACCGGGCGAACAGTCGGACAAATCTTGCAATAAAGGCATGTTTTTCAGCAAAACTCTGCGGTTCTCGAAAAACTGAGGTTTGAGACAGCGCTGGCTTGACCCCGGCAGGCGATGCCTTTAGCCTGTCGGCCTGATGCAACGGGTGCATGGCTGGCAAGTATTGCACGTCTGGCGTCCGAGCGATAACGCGAACCCCGGCCGGAATTTTCTCTATGCTTTTTATCGTCATGTTGGGTGGCAAACATCAGGCCGCCAAAATTGAAGTCCATGATGTGGTTTTTGCCAGCGGTGACAGCCTCGAAGCCTGTTATCCGCAGCTGCGTCAGCAGTGGTTTGGCCTTGCCAAAGGCCTGCACATCGACAGCTGGTGGCAGCTGCATGGTATTGACGGCTGGCAAATCAATTTCAGCAACGAAGCACCGGCCGCCGGCGAACCAAGACTGTTCTTTATCAATCTGGGGGGCTATCTGGCCGGTCAGTTTGGTGAAGATCATCACTACCTGCTGGTGGTTGCCAAAGATGCGGTTGAAGCCAAACAAAAAGGTAAGCAACAGCTGCCCGCGCGCTGGTTGCAGCCGCATACCGACAATGTGGTGGATGTTGATGATTGCATCCCGCTTGACTGGGTAGCTGGCCGTTATGTGCGGCTGACACCTGGGCTTTATGCCGACAGTCAGGGCGGTCATGACTATATTCTGTTGTAACAACATTCTTTTGCAAAATCGGGCACAGAAAGACAAAAAGCCGGCTTTCACCGGCTTGCTTCTGAACGAAAGGAGCAGGGAAAATCAGCGCTGGTTGCCGGCCCGGCGGCGCAAAACCGCCAACAACGGCAGCATCAGCAGCAAAGTGGCAGGCGCCGGCACTTCTGCGCCCGTCACGCTGAAACCGTTGCTTTGCAGCTGTAATCCACTGAGCAGCCCTTGGCTGTCCAGGACCCCCTGATAGTCACTGTCGAGGCCAAACTGATAAAAACCGGCGCTGCCGACCGTCCAACTGACGGTGGCAAACAGGAATTTACTGCCTTGTTTGGCGAGCAGCACTGACAAATCCGCCGCCCAGTCGGCGTACGATTCCAAAAATAGCTTGCCATCGGCCGCCAGATAGTCAGCAAAACTATAAGCGCCAAGCCCATCATCAAACATGTCGGCCAGTTGCCAGCTATTGAGCGAAAGACCTGCTTTGTCATGCAGCAGCGCCAGATAGGCGCCGGTCAGTGGACCATTAAAGTCGCTGAAATAAAGCCGGCTGGTGACAGTGTCACCGACCTGATAGCTGTTTTTGTCGGTTTCAATGCTAAGCAGCGCTGCTTGTGCGCTGCCAAGCAGGCAGGCGGCAGACAAGGTGAACGCCCGCAGGGTGTTGGTCAAAAATTTCATAAAAACTCCAGAATCATTGGTTTGGGAATGAAGAAACAGACTCAGCCGGCGACAGCACAACGTGCCAAATCACAGAGTTTGCTAAGCGCTGGCACGTCGGCGGCGTTCACTTTGCCGTCGGCGTTAAAATCAAGTGCACCGCTGTAAGCCGGTTTCTGGCGCAATAACTGGTTGAACAGATCGACGTCACGGCTGTCAATTGCCTGGTTCTTGTCTAAATCACCGGGGCGGAAATTCTGCGTCTGGCAATGACCCTGACCGGCCACCAGGCAATCCAGCCATTGATTAAAGCCTTCGTTAAAACCAGTCCCCCAGCTGTTCAGGATGTCCTGATAAGGCGTAAAGGCCGGCAGCTCTGTTTGTGCTTGTTTTTGCTGACCGCAAGTCCACACCCAGTAGCCGGAACCCCATTCGCTGTCGTCGTACAGCCAGGCCCAGTTATTGGCGATCGCAACAGGTTTGGCCTGCCAGCCCCAGTCAAAAGCGCAAGGGGCGTCAGAAACCAGATATTTAGCCGCTCTTAAAGTGGGCAGCAGTTGTTGGTCGAGCTCAGCACGCTGGCGCTCAAACATGTAACGTACCGCCAGATAACCCCAGCGATAGGTACGGTCAGTGTTGCTGTTGGCGTAGGTCGTCTGGAACAGAGTACTGAGCGGGTAGGTTTTATTCGGCGCGAGCGCCAAAGCACCCGGATTATTGGCAGGCTGTGACAGATATTCCGCCAGGCCTTCGCTCCACCAGACCGAATTGGCCGGTTGATCCGAAAAACTGCCCCATTGATTAAAGCGGCCATCCAGATAATGCACATATTCGTGTTCGAGGTTCCACACCACAAAAGCCGGCGCCAGCCAGGTCGCATGATAGGCGATAAAGCGTGCCTGATTGTCCGGCTCTGACGGTGTGCCTTCCAGATACATGCCGCCGTTGTCGGTGCTGATGCCAAAGAAATCGCCGGCATAATTCTGGTAATCAGTGGAAGATTGGAAGATCACCATTTCCAGATCTTCATTCTGATCGTTGGCGACCGGAGTGGCCGGTGTCGTGCCAAACGTCAGGTGGAATTTCTGTTCCTGTGCAGCCAGGTTGGTACAGATGGTCTGCAAATTGGCAGGGCTGATCGGCTCCTGATAACGAATTTTTAAAGTGGCTCCGCACTGATGGCGACCAGACAACACGATATCTTCCAGATTAAACTGGCAGGCGTTACCGTACAAAGCACAGTTGGCGCTGTCGTAGCTTTTCACCATCGCCTGTGCGTTAACCCAGGCCTGTGACCCCGTGCCGCCATAGCTGTAAGTGCTGAGGATATGCTGCATAGCGGGCCTGACCTGGGCCGCGATAGCGCCGCCTAACTTCAGCAGACGTCCCAGTTCGCTGACAGCATCATTGAGCTGATACTCACGGGTGTGACCGAGCAGCCACTGACCGTCGGTTAAGACAAAATTCTTCAGGTTTTCAACGATTTCCGGGTTGTTATTCAACAAGTTGATATAACTGGCCGAGCCCTGGCTGGTTTCGTTGAAAAAGTGAGTGAGGATTTGCGTCAGGCCATTTTCCTCGTAGGAGACACCCCAGTTGTTGGCACGGCTGACACTTTGGGCATAACCGCCAAGCGCCTGACTGAATCTCTTGATATAGCGCTGCACATCAGAGCCAGAGCTGCGCACCAGGATCAACATTTCATAGCGGAGCATGAAATTACGTGAGCCGCTGCCATTGAACTGCACAAAGTGTGGCGCATTAAAATACAGGTCAAACGCCTGTTGCAGGCTGGTTTTATACTGCGGCTGAAACACCCGGTTATTGCCCCAGTTGGCCCAGTGCATGGCGCGCAGATAAGTCACCAGCTTCTCAAGCTCTGCCGCACCTGTGGCATTGCTGCCGTCAAAGCCGGCGAGGCGGGCAAGCAGGGCGTCTGTCACCGTTTGCAGGTTCGCATCAGCAAACAGCGGACTATTGGCCAGGCTGGCGTTATACAGCTGATAGAGACAACCTGTCAGTGAGCCTTGCTCAATGGCACTGACCAGCGCGGCGCCGCTTAGCCCTGTCAAATCGGCTGCCGTAGTACAGCCGGTATTTTGCACCACAACATTCTGATTTGATTGCGTTTGCATCTGCAAATCCGTTGCCTCACGAAGCTGGGGCGTTGCAACAGATTTATTAAGCTGATTGTATTGCAGCTGTTCAACCTGGCGCGGTGACACACTGCGGATTTGTTTTGGTGGCTGACGATGTTCTTTTTGCTGTAAATGCCGCTCGCTGTGCTGCTGCAACAATTGTTGTTCAAGTTGCAGCGGCGACGCCGGCGTCGGATTAAGCATCGGGCCGGGCTCAGAATGAGCCAGAGCCGGACTACTGGCAAAAAGCGCCAGCAGCCAGGGCAATTGAGGTTTCATGTGCTGTTCCTTCTGGATTGTGGTTATAGTGCTAAAGGCCCGCGCAGGCATATCCAAACTACACAATAGATATATTGTATACAATATAATGATATAGAGTTTTTTTGCATTAGTGTTGCATTTTTTAGACGATATGAAGCTATGGCGGCATTGTTGGGTTGTCGAGGCTTAGCAGATGGTTTTGGTAAACGGGAGAGCGGCATGGCCACAGGAAAGGCTGTGAGCCGTGACAGGCTAGTTTACAATATCGGGACTTTCTGATTTCATTAACAAGCGCTGTCGTCAGATACGGCACGTTCTAAAATATCTGATCTTGGGATCGACGATTTAAATGGACATTTCGAATGATTTTAAAGGACAAAACCCCAGTCAGCTCCGTTTCGAGTATCAAACAGGAAGCCGGCATTTTGCAGGAAAGGGATGTCGCGTTTTATTTGCGCCGGGCTTATAAAGACCGCGACAATGTGATGGTGCTCAATGATATTCGCATTGAGCATGACGGCGAGACGGCACAAATCGACCCTCTGATTGTGTATAGCTATGGTTTTATCGTGGTGGAGTCGAAAAGTATCCGCGGTGAAATCAATATCAACGAATACGGCGAGTGTAGCCGCAGTTATAAAGGCCAGTGGTCTGGCATGCCGTCGCCACTAAAACAAGCCGAGCTGCAGCTCAAACTACTAAAACAGTATCTGTGCGACCACACAGAGCGGGTGATCGGCAAATTTCTTGGGATCCAGCAAGGGCTTGGCGCACGTTGTTACGATGTATTTTGCGCCATTTCCAGTGATGCCATTATCGATCGCAGCAAAGCACCTAAAGAACTCGCCGACAAGCTGGTGAAATCAGAGTTTATAACGGATGCGCTTGATAAAAAGATGAACTTTAAAAAGTTCTATGATGTGGTCGGAAAAATAGCTGATACCAGGCCAACATTCTGTAAAGAAGAAATGCTGCATATTGGTCAGTTTTTACTGGCTGATAGAGCAGAGATTGCCAGCGATAGTGACAATGAAACCGTGTTGTTGTGGCCAGCACCTGCGGGCGTTGGGGTAACAACAGAAAGTCAGCAGCCAACATCGGCGGATTTAGCCAGCCAAACTGAGGTGTCGGGAGTACACGAAGCAGCTCAGTGGCAAATTCAGGCTCTGGTAGAGCCAGCTTTTACTGCACAGTGCAAATACTGCGGCGAATGCAGCGCGCTTTATGCGCAATCGGGGCGCTACGGTTATTACGTGCAATGCAATAAGTGCGGCGGTAACACGCCACTCAAGCGGCCATGCCCAATCTGCAAGAGTCAGGACACTAAAGTGAGCAAATCCAGGTCGGTGTATAAACTGGTTTGTCAGACTTGCAACGCAGCTTCGCACATTTTAATTGTCTCGTGATGCCAGTATGGCAATTCACGATTTGCTGGCACAGGAAACTAAAATCTGTAAATGTCAGATATAAGCTAGATCAAGAGTGCCGCAGGATCTGCGTTGCCAAAGGCATTGAGGCACAATACTACGCGTAGAACGCATCAGAAATATCCCATAATGTCATTATTACGTTAAATATCAATCAGTTAAAAAAGGCCCGTTTACAAAATCGGGCCTTTCTGCTTTTATGGGATTTCATTAACATTCGTTTCAAAATGAAACAAGGTCCGGCTATTACTGTGCCGGACTTGGTAAGGTCAGCATCAGCTAGAGATTTATATAGAGTTTTAAAAAAAGGAATAGAAAATGTCTATATGCGATAAAGAACACAGAAACTGGGCTTTTTTGGAAACGCTGCCTTTAGACCAAGGAGGCGAAGGTCGGCATAAATGTGCTGGCTGTGCTTATGAGCAAGGCTTCGCAGCCGGATTGAGAAGAGATAATACTGTAAAAATCGACCTAGAATCATTACCTGTAAGTCAAGCAGGAGCTGGAAGACATCGCAGTCCTCATGCAGCATTTACGGAGGGATTAAATGATGGTGTAAAGGCTAGCTACAGCGTTTAATTCAGAGGTGAACGGGAATCAACAGCATTTTATTAGGAGCATAGTTTTGTCGGTTGAAAAGTATTATGACGTTTTCGTACCTGGGGGGTTTCCTCACCATACCTATTACTCAAGGTCAGATAAAGGATTAGAAGCTGCGCTGGCAGAAACAAAACGTAATTTATGTAAGCTTGTAACGATCACTGGAAATACAAAGCTTGGGAAAACCGTTTTGACGAAAAAGGTATTTCCAGAAAATGAATCGATATGGATAGATGGCGGAACTATATCATCAGAAGATGATTTTTGGATGCAAGTCATCGGCTCACTTAGTCTTTTTCAGGAAAAAACAAACAGCGACCAGTCAACTACAACATCGTCAATTTCTGGCAAGCTCACAGCGGCGGGAAACCTACTAGTAGTTGCCGGAAAGGGCGAAGCGACGGCAGCACTACAAACAGCGAATGCTGCAGGGGCAACGCAAACCCAAAAACTATCTAATAGAGTTACTGCAATAAAAGGGCTGCAACAGTCAAAAACCCCCCTTATCGTTGACGATTTTCACTATCTCTCATCAGATCTTCAGGCTTCAATTGTGAGAGCTCTGAAGTCGGCAATATTCTCAGGACTGCTAGTAATTGTAATTGCAATACCTCACCGCAGATTTGATGTTGTTCGTGTAGAGAAAGAAATGACTGGACGAATTAAGCACATTCACATTGATTCTTGGGGTGAACAAGAGCTTTCGTATATTGCAGAGACAGGATTTCCAAAGGCGGGAATAAA
>CBINNO010000079.1:0-15029 GCA_966252055.1 uncultured Rheinheimera sp.
GCTTCCACTGTATCGGCCGCCGCAGGACTGGCTACCACAGTAGTGACTGCCACAGTAGTGACTGCCACAGTAGTGACCAGCCAGGACAACCCACATACGCTTGCCTGCAACTTCGTCATCTGCCAACTCCATGTGCCTGATGTGTCAGGTATAGAGACCGCCAGAACGGATGTCAAAACAGCGCAACGAAAATAACTGCCAGCTGCAATTGCTGGCAGATCTGTGACTTAACGATTGTTAACGGGAGGAGTAAAAACCGGCAAGGATGGCGAGCCGCAGGCGCGTACCTGATAACGATAACCAAAGGGCGCGGCCTGATCCGGCGCTATCACCAGAATTTCATAATCATTCAGATGCACCATATGTTCGCCGGGGGCCAGCGGACACTGCGACTTATTCAGACTCTCGATATGATAAAAAAACCAGGCCACTGAGCGATAAACCCAAGGCACCTGTGGTGTCAGATTGTCGACCAGCGTCCCGTCGTCCAGATTGATTTGCAGCGGGCTGTCGGCCTGCTCCGGCCGGTTTTGTTCCGGCGTCGCGCCAACCGGCAAAGGCTGAGGCCCCTTTGCCGTTGCCGGCAGCTGCGTGCTGGCAGGCGCTGTGTTAGTCAGCTGCCAGCTGTCCGTGCTGCCGGTCAGGTAACTTTGCACCACCAGTGCCAGATACATGCAAATCACCGGAATAAACACCAGCCGGGCCAGACCGGTCCAGAGCGGATAGCTGCCCGACAACAAATGATGACTGCGCACTCCGACCGGGCGCAGCAGCAGCAACAAACCAATTTTCAGACTGTGCAGCATCAGGTACAAGGTCAGCAGAACAAAGGCCAGCAGAAAGCTCCAGAACGGCGCCAGCAGCATCAACGTCATGTTGACGCTGAGCGGCGCCACATCTGGCCGCACGCCAATCAGGTCGTTGACCATATTGTCGGCCAGCGCCAGACAAAAATTGGCCAGAATGGCGTAACAGAGCAAAATCACTGCTTTGCCGGCCAGGCTGTGCCAGACCCGGACAAAACCCTGCCAGATCTCCACACTGACAGCGCCGCCAAGGCTCAGCCCCAGCAGCACGGCAAGCCAGGGCTGTTCACTGATCAGCCAGCCAAGCCCCAGCACAGAAGCCAGCAGGTAGCAGCGCTGCGCTGCGTCCAGTTGCAGCCAGATTTGCCGCCACTTGCTGCCAAAACTGCTGGTGCCGGCCGGCAACGCCGGCTTTTGCAAGATATTTGTCTGCGGTTCCATCCTTTGCGGCTCCCTTTAGTGCAAATTCAGCTCATCACGACGCGGGCTGCTGGGCCCGGCGAATAAGGCCGGTCAGCAACGGGGACAACACAAACATCAGCAGTGCAGAAGCCAGACCAATCCAGCCCAAAGTGCCAAAGACTCCGGCGTAAATGCCCAGCGCATCCGGGACCGCCGTGCCGGCCGGCATCGAGGCCAGCGCGCCAAAACGGCCAGCCAGCATTTCACCAAAGGCCGAGGCCAGGAACCAGACGCCCATCATCAGGCTGACCACCCGCGCCACCGATAGTGCCGTCACGGCAGAAAGACCAATAGGTGACAACGCCATTTCGCCCACCACCAGCACAAAATAAGCGAGGATAAACCACCAGAAACCAGCCAGACCATCAACGCCCGGATTGAGCGCACTGAACTGCAGAATAAAGTGAGCCAGACCGGCAAACAGCAAGGCAAAACCAAATTTATTCGGCGCCGACGGGTTCCAGCCTTTTTTATCCAGCCAAGGCCAGAGCCAGGCAAACGGGAAAGCCAGCAGCACAATAAAAAACGACGCGACAAAAGTCAGCTGAGAGGAGTTAAACGCAAAGCTGGTAAAGCCCAAATCAAACTGAGGACTGTGCATCACGCGGTCGGAAAACGCCAGCCAGCTGCCGTAGGTTTGCTCGTACAAGCCCCAGAACACCGCGGAAATCGCCGTCAGCACCATCAACATAATCATATTGGCGCGTTCCAGTTTTGAGCATTCGATAAAGATAAATTTAAACCACCAGACCAACAGGCCGAGCGTCAGCACCACAGCGACCACTTCGGTAGCGGTAATTTCAGCACCAGGCGCCAGCCCCAGCAGCGCGCCTAAGGCGCCAAAATCAAAGCTGGTTTGCAGAATTTGCTGCACAACGACTACGCCGGCCAGCGACAGGCCGTAGATCAGCGCTTCACGCTGAATACCAAACACCCGCTCAGTCAGCAATGCAGGCTGCGCCGGTTCGGCCTGACCATGAAAATGCTTGCTGCCTTTTAAAAACACCAGCAAACCGAGCAACAAACCAACCCCGGCGGAGGCAAAGCCATATTCCCAGCCATAAGCAATCCCTATCCAGCCGACAAACAAACTGGAGAAAATCGCGCCCAGATTAATGCCCATATAAAACAGCGTAAAAGCCGAGTCACGACGCGGATCGCTGTCACTGTAAAGCCGGCCGACGATAGTGGAAATATTCGGCTTTAAAAAGCCAACACCCACCGCGACCAGCGCCAGCGACGCATACATCACCTGCAAAGCGATTTCATCGGCGCCGGCAGCATTGGCGGCCGTGCCTTTGTAGGCCATGCCAAACATGCCCACCGCCATCAGCGCGCCGCCAAAGGTCACCGCTTTGCGCATACCGAGATATTTGTCCGCCAGCAAGCCACCGACCACCGGCAGCGCGTACGCGAGGCCCGCATAAGTGCCCAGCAGCAGATACCCGCTTTTGTCGCTGAATAAATGGTGTTGGGTCAGATACAAAAACAGCAACGCTTTTAAGCCGTAAAACGAAAAGCGCTCCCACATCTCGGTAAAAAAACAGACAAAAAGTCCGACCGGATGGCCGAGCCATTGCTTTTGGCCAGCCAGTGCAGGTTGTGCGTGTGTCATAGGGATCCTGAATTTTATTGTTATGGGTCTGAGTGGCCGGTCGGGCCGGCAAAGGCGGTACTATATAACAGGCAGAGTCAAATTAGAAAGCTGGCGTCGCCAGCCTGAGGGAGTGCTCCGCGCCACAGTGCTGCCACGGTGCTGCCAGATTGCAGCCATGAATAGCCGGCGTGCTTTGTCGGCGTGATATGTGACCAGAGCCCTGACTTATCGTACATTCACGTACCGAAAATTCACTTACCGAAAATTCACTTACCGAAAATTCACTTACCGCACATTTACTGACCGGATAGCAGCTGCGCAAACAGGAGGTGCTCAGTTGCCCGGCCTGCTGGTATCTGCCGAAGTCTGCGCAAGCGCTGCCTGCTGTTCACGCCAAAGCGCCAGTTGTTCCCGGTAATAATCCCAGACGCAGGGGCAACAGCTGCCACTGCCACAACACTCGTTGCTGCCGGGAGGTTCTGGTTTTTCAATCAGTTTGACAGCTTGGGGACCAACAGGCATAACAGCTCTCCTCGTTGATGCAATAAAACAGTGGCCGCAGATGAATCCACATTACAGCCGGATCTGGCAGACAGTGCAACAAATCCCGGCCGGAAAAGTGGCCAGCTATGGCCAGATAGCCGATTTGGCCGGTTTACCAGGCCGGGCCCGGCTGGTCGGCAAAGCGCTGGGCTTCAGCCCCACCCCGCTGCCCTGGCACCGGGTGGTGCGCAGTAACCTGACGCTGGCTTTTGCCCCCGGCAGTAGCGAAGCGGCCGAACAGAGCGCCTTGTTACGTCAGGAAGGCGTGTTGCTGCGCGGCCAAAAAGTACCGCAGCAGTATCACTGGCAACCGGATTTGGCTGAGTTGTTGTTCAGTTTGCAGTATTAAGCAAAAGGATTGGCGTCCACGTTCGCCAGGGCTCGGTGCAAACCTGCAACACGCAGCGGTTCAGCAGCGTTCAGGTCCACGACGCATTGATTCAGCAGCACGCTAAACTGCACCGCTTAGCAATGCTGCCGCAAACCATCCAACTCAGCGCTGCTGCTCATTACCCTGAATAAAATAACTGACCTGAGCGCGCGGATTCAGATATTCATACACCGCAGGCGGTAGTGCGGTCGGTTTCAGCACTCTGCTGATACTGAGTTTACCTTCCTGCAGGCTGATCACCGGCGCTTCGAGCCGCGGAATTTGCGGGTCATACACCATCACATTCGGATACAGTAACTGATCGCTGTTCACCGACATCACCAGACCCACCCTGTCGTCGCTGAGCTGTACCACAGTGCCGGGCGGATACACGCCCATCATTTTGATCATCTGCGCCATCTCAGTACTGCCGAGCTTGCCTTTCATCGACTTAAACATAAAAGACATGGCGTGATGCGGGGAGCGGGCTTTGGCCGGGTCGACCGGATGACAGAGATTGTCGAACTCATTGACCACCGCAATGATTTTGGCCAAGCGGTTGATCTCGGCGTCTTTCAGGCCATGCGGGTAACCACTGCCATCCAGGTATTCGTGATGCTGCTCGACAAGCGGCCAGGCTTGCTGCGGAAAAGCATCCGTCAGTTTCAGCAATTCAACGCCATACCGGGTATGCAGTTTCAGCAAATTGGCTTCCGGTGCGCTCAGGGGTTCGGTTTTGCGCAGGATCTGACTGGGTATTTTCAGTTTGCCAATATCGTGAAACAAAGCGCCCAGCCCGACCAGCTTGACCTCCTCGGCAGTCAGGCCGAGATTTTTTGCCAGCATCATCGACAGCACCGACACGTTTAACACGTGATAATAAATGCTTTCCTGCTCTTTACCGGCCTGCGAAATCAGGTGCAGCACCAGCGCGTCAGCGTTGAGGATCGTATCGGCAATCTGATGCACCAGCCCGGTGGCCTCAGTGACCGCCTGCAAAGGCCGGCTGCCAATTTTCGACATCACATTGCGCACCTGCACCATCGACTGGGCAAAGGCTTTTTCAGTTTTTTGCAACTGGCGGCGCTGTTCTTTGGCCTGTTCAATACGCTCATTCTTCTCGCGTTCCAGCTGATAACGCAGCAGGCTGGCTTCCTGGGTCATCGGTTCTTCAGCTGGTGCGGTGTCGTCCAAAGAGACGGTGCTTTTTTCCGGGAAAAAATACACAAAGTCCAGTTCAAGCGTCTGGATGATGGCGATTTGCTCATGGCTTTCCACTTTGAATTTGTTGGATAAAAACGGGTGCTTCATCCAATTGAGCGGGATTTGGATGAAATAACCAATTTTGACCTGAGCTGGGCTTATCTTCGCAACGGACACATGACACCTTAACAAAATGGAGGCCAGAACATGCCTCCGCTGATGCAGGCCAGTTTAGCAAGGCAGCAGAACAATGTCTTTAAAACACGTGCAATTGCAATGATTTACCGACAAAATTCAGTGACTTGTTAGCAAGATGCAAGTAAGCAGCCATTGAAATGTAAGCACTTTCTAATTTGTCTGGCTGTCCCGACGCAAAACCGGATCCTGGCCAAACACCGCCGGCCAGTTGTAAGCCGACAACGCCTGGCTGAACCATTTCAGCGCTTCGCCCGGCTGGCTTTGCCGGCGCCAGCCCAGATAGAGCATAGTGTTGCTGCGCGGCACTTCACAGGCTTTGACCACCAGAGTGCCAGAGCGGATCTGCTCCTTGATCAGATGGCGCGGTAAAAAACCAACCCCAAGCCCGGCCTGCTGGGCGGCAATTTTGGCGTGCATGCTGCTGACCACCACCCGCCGGCGGCTGTCAAACAGGCCGGAATCCCGCGCCGGCAAGTCCAGCGCCGAGTCACTGACCACAATCGCCGTGTGCTGCTGCAAATCCTGCTGCGTCACCACGCGGTTCTGCTGGGCCAGCTCATGATGAGGCGCCACCGCAAATACAAATTCAAGCTCTGCCATCGGTTGTAACTCAAACTGGCCCGACACGCCCTCGCCGGATAAACCTACCGCCAGATCGGCCCTGCCACTTTGCAGCGCTTCCCAGCTGCCGGCCATCACTTGCTCGGACAATACCAGCCGGGTCAGTTTGCCAAGCTGGTGAAAGCTATCAATCAGGCTGAACAACGGCGACAACGGCACTACGGAATCGACCGCGATCACCAGCTGACGCTCCCAACCCGTGTCGAGCTGACGCACCGCCTCTTCTAACTGACGACTGGCCTGCAGCAGATGTCGCCCTTGCAGCAGCAGCAGCTGGCCAGCGGCGGTTAACTGCGCTTTTTGCCGGCTGCGGTCAAAAAGTTGCACGCCTAAATCCGTTTCCAGCCGCGCAATGGTGTAACTGAGCGCGGAAGGCACCTTGTACAGCGACTCAGCCGCCGCGGCAAAACTGCCTTTTCTGTCAATCGCATCCAGCGCTCTGAGCGCTTCCAGTGTCAGGACCTGCTGAATCGCCATTGGGGATATTCCTGATGTTCAAATATTTTGAATTAATGACTCAATTTATTCCGCTTTTTTTGCAAAAGCAACAGGACTACATTGTATTCAACGCAGCACAGAGCGAGCAGTACAAAGCGGTGCGGCCCACTCAACTCAACAAAATTTTTGGAGACAGACCATGAAAAACATCATCAAAGCTTTAGTACAAAACACTCAGGACTCACAAAACAGCATCGCCAGCCTGGCGCTGCGCGTACCGGCCGGCATCATCTTTGCCGCCCACGGTGCACAGAAACTGTTTGGCTGGTTTGGCGGTTATGGCCTGCAGGGCACTGCCGGCTGGATGGAAAGCATCGGTCTGACGCCCGGCATTCCACTGACGCTGGCGGCAGGCGGTGCCGAATTCTTCGGCGGGCTGGCGCTGTTGCTCGGTTTGCTGACCCGTCCGGCGGCACTGGTGCTGGCGTTCACCATGCTGGTGGCGATTTTCACCGTACACATTCAGAACGGCCTGTTTATGAGCAACAACGGTTACGAGTTTGGCCTGTCGTTACTGGCCATCAGCATTGCGCTGACCTTCAGTGGTGGTGGCCGCTTCGCACTGGACAACTGGCTGGCGAAAAAACTGGCCTGAAGCCCAAAGCGCAGGGGCCGCGGGCGGCCCCTTGTTTCCCACTTTTTATCAGCGGCGGGCGCGAGCTGCGTCGCACAGGAGTCTCACATGCTTGAATTAAGAAAAGCCGACCAGCGTGGCAGTGCCAATTTTGGCTGGTTAAGAAGCCGTCATACTTTTTCGTTTGGCCGTTATTATGACCCGGCGCAGATGGGATTCTCCGCCCTTCGGGTGATTAACGATGACTGGGTAGCCCCCGGCGCCGGCTTTGACACCCATGGTCACCGTGACATGGAAATTATCAGTCTGGTGCTCGAAGGTAGTATTGCGCACCGCGATTCTACCGGTCAGGTGGCTGAATTGCCGGCCGGTGAATATCAGTTGATGAGTGCCGGTCGTGGCATTATGCACAGTGAATTTAATGCCCGAAGAGATGGCGAGCTGCGTTTTTTGCAGATCTGGATTGAGCCGGACAGCATCGGCGGTGAACCGGGTTATCAGCAAAAACCCTTTTCGCAGCAGGCCGGTTTACAGCTGATTATTTCGCCGGATGGCCGCGATGGCAGCCTGCAGATCCGCCAGCAGGCTGAGTTGTATCAGCTGCGGCTGGACGCAGACAGCCAGCTGTCTTATCAGGCCAAACCAGGCCGTAAACTGTACGTGCACCTGATTGAAGGTGAGCTGCAGCTGCAAAGTGGTCTGCAGCAAGCCAGTCTGGCAGCCGGCGATGGTATAAAAATCAGTGAACTGACCGACTGGCAGTTCAGCAGCGGACAACAGCCGGTGTTTGCATTGCTGTTTGACTTACCGGGCTGATACACCTTTTGACTCACCCGCCACCCATGCCCGTCTTGTGCGGGCATTTCTGCGAGTCCAGTCTGCCAGTGCTCTTTCCACTTAATTCCGACTGAATCGGTCACAATTCAGTGGAAAAAGCACTAGTCCCCTCACTGACACTGCTGCTGGCGATGCAGCTCGCCGGCAGCGACAATCATTTCTGCGACTGCTGCGCCCCGCTTCAATTCATGACGAAAAATATCGCGACAAGAAGAAATCCCGCTACAAAGTTGTGCAGCCAGATTGCGCAATCAGGTGCAGCAGCAGAACTCATCAGCAGGCCAGATAAAAAAACCGGCCCTCCCCCTTCTGACGAGCCAGCCCACCTCATAAAAAAGATCTGCACGGATCTGCTTGCAGTGCGCGCCACAAGATTTATACTGTATATATAAACAGTGTTATGAGTATTTTCTGATGGAACTGGCGCAATTAAAGCAGCAAGGTTATGTCTGGCAATGGCAGCCGCAATCCGCCACTGCAGCCAGTCAGGCCGCAACCCTGACATCAGGCTATCCCGAACTGGATCAACTGACTGGCGGGGGCTGGCCCCAACATCAGGTGACCGAACTGCGCAGCCCTTTTGGCATTGGTGAGCTGCGGTTACTGCTGCCTTATCTGCAGCAACAGCAGGCTGGCAAACTACAGGTGTATCTGAATGCACCGGCGCCGCTCCATGCGCCCTTTCTGGCGGCTAACGGCTTCACGCTGGCGCAACAACTGCAAATTCAGAGCAAGCCCGAACAGGCACTGTGGGCGGCTGAACAATGCCTGAAAAGTGGCTGTTGCAGCAGTGTTTTACTGTGGCAGTCTGAACTGAGCATTGCCCGGCTGAAACGGTTACAGCTGGCAGCCGCCGAAGGTCAGGCCGAGTTATTTCTGTTCAGACCTCCCCACCCCGACCAGCTCAGCTTGCCGGTGGCGCTCAGCTTGCAACTGCAACCCAGCGCACAAGGCATTCAGGCCCGCTTGCTGAAAAAACGCGGCGGCTGGCCAGGTGCCGAGCAGGATATCTGCTTCAGCACACGCTGGCCAAAGCTGGTGCATGCCACCCCGTCAGCAGCGGAGCAACCAGCCAGCCGGCGGGCGCTGGGTTAATCAGGAGAGCATCCGGTGCAAGCGCTCTGGCTGTATTTATCTTTTCCTGCCTTGCAACTGGACCTGCTGTTTCAGCAGCAGGCTGCGGGCCAGACACCATCCGCCAGTGTGCAGGCTGCTCCTGCCGCTTCTGCCAGCAAGGCACCCGAAGAAGCCAACCTGCCGCTGGTCCTGATCCATCCACAGCAACTCCGGGTTCACCAGCTTTGTCCACTGGCGTATGCCGCTGGAATCAGATCCGGCCAGCCACTGGCACAGGCCTGTGCTTTGTCAGCCAAATTGCAGGTATTGCCCTGGAGCGCAGCGCAGGAACGGCCTCAATTACAACAGCTGGCAGATGAGGCTTATCAGCTTTGTGCTGATGTGGCCCTGTCGCCGACTGACTGTGCCCTGTGGTTACGGCTGGACCCAATGCTGCAGCTTTATGGCGGTTTATCCGCCATCACCACGCGTATCTGCAACTGGCTGGCAAAGCGACGCATCCGCTACCAGTCTGGCAGGGGCAGCACCCCAGAGGCGGCCCGCTTATTGTGTCTGCATGCGCATCAGCCCGCACCGGCCTCAGCAGAGGCGGAACAAGCTGCGCTGGATCTGTGCCCGCTCCACTTGCTGGATATCGATGGACACACCCTGCATCAGCTACAACGGCTGGGTTTGCAGCAGCTTGGCCAGCTGCGAAAACTGCCCGCAGCTGACTTAAACCAGCGCTTTGGTCAGGCGCTTTTAACCTGTCTGGCGCAACTGACAGATCCGGCGACAGGCACTGGCTTCTGTGGCTATCAGCCGGCGGAACAGTTCAGTCAGTTGCTGGAGCTGCGCTTTCAGGCCGAACAAAGCCAGTATTTAGTCAGGCCACTGGAGGTGCTGTTAAAGCGACTGCAGCATCATCTCTATCAGCGCAACCAGCGCTGTTACCGGCTGGAACTGCGCCTGTCGCTGCGTGACCAGCCTCCCCAAGTGCTGACGTTGCAATCGCCGCAGGCCGAAGCACAGGCTTGCCGCTGGCTGGCGTTATGGCAGCTCAGGCTGGAAACGCTGCAACTGCCGGCGCCGGTCTTGGCCATGCAGTTGTCGGCTCAGGATTATTGTGAGCAGGCTGCTGATCAGCAGGATTTATATGCCGGTAAACAAGGTCGTTACACGACAGAACAACTGTTGGGGTTATTGCAGGCCCGTTTAGGTGCCGAAAGCCTGCAGCGTCCGGTCCTGGTACAAAGCCATCTGCCTGAATATGCCGGGCAGCAGCAAAGCGCTGCCTTTGCCACTTCTTTGACCCGCCATCCGCCCCTGCAGGCAGTCAAAGAGCAGGCTCTGGCTGCGGACAGCTCCCGGTTTTTTGCCCCGGACGCCCGGCCGGCTTTTGTTTACCACATACCGCAACCACTGCGTGAAGCGGTCCGCTGCCAAAGTACGCTGGAACGGCTGCAAAGCCACTGGTGGCAGGCAGATCTGCCGGCGCGTGATTACCGGATTGGCCAGAACAGCAAGGGGCAGTGGTTGTGGATCTACCGTGACGAGCAACAACGCTGGTTTATTCACGGAGTTTTTGCCTGATGTCTTATGCCGAACTCTGGGCGCAAAGCCATTTTTCTTTTTTGCAGGCCCCGGCCAGCCCGGAGCAACTGGTCAGTACCGCCGCGACACTGGGTTATCAGGCGCTGGCGCTGACGGATGAATGTTCAGTCGCCGGGGTGGTCCGGGCCTGGCGCCAAATCCGCGATGAAAAACTGCCACTTAAACTGATTGTCGGCGCCTCATTTCGTTACGACAGCAGCTTGCAACTGGTGCTGCTCTGTCCGGACCGGCTGGCTTATGCTGAATTATGCCGTCTGATCAGCAACAGCCGTAAAAGAGCGGTCAAGGGGCAGTATCAGTTAGATCTGTGGGATTTAAAAAGCTGCCGGTATTGCCTGGTGTTATGGCTGCCCAGTGGCGAGCCGGCTGCTGATCAGTCCTGGGCCAGCTGGCTGTGCCGCCATTATGCTGAGCGGCTTTATCTGGCGCAAAACCGTCTGCTCGGCACAGCAGATCAGACCTTTGCCAGGCACTGTGAACAACTGTCGCTGCAGTTTCAGCTACGCCGCTGTGCTGTGGGTCAGGTCTTGATGGCAACACCGCAGCAACAGGCCCTGCTCGATACGATGACAGCGATCCGGCTTTGCGAGCCTGTCAGCAGCTGTGGCCTGCAGCTGTCGGCCAATCGTGAACGCTGCCTGCGGCCTGTTGCCAAACTGCAGCAACTGTTTAGCGCAGAATTACTGGCCTGCAGCACAGAAATTGCCAGTCGCTGCACCTTTCAACTGGAGACTTTAGCCTACGAATACCCGAGCGAACTGGTGCCGGCTGGATACAGCCCGATGCAGTACTTACGAGAGCTGGTCAGCAGAGGGGCGGCACTGAGATTTGGCGCCACAGTCCCGGCCGACATTCAGGCGCAAATCGACCATGAACTGGCATTGATTGAAGCGCTCGATTATCCCTACTATTTCCTGACCATTGCTGATCTGGTGTCATTTGCCCGGCAACAACAGATCCTGCATCAGGGCCGGGGTTCAGCTGCCAATTCAGTTGTCTGTTATTGCCTGCAGATCACGGCAGTAGACCCCCGCAAAATTTCGGTTTTATTTGAACGCTTTATCTCAAAAGAGCGCGATGAACCGCCCGACATCGACGTCGATTTTGAGCATGAAAGACGCGAAGAAGTCATCCAGTACATCTACCGCAAATATGGCCGCGAGCGGGCGGCGCTGGCGGCTACGGTGATCTGTTACCGGCTGCGCAGTGCGCTGCGGGATGTCGGCAAAGCGCTGGGTTTTAGTCTGACACAGCTGGAATACTGGCTGCAGCAGCTGAACAGGCGCCATCCTGAGCAAAGCTGGTGGCAACAACTCGGCCAGCACGGGCTGGATTTACAAAGCCATACCGCCCGCTTGCTGATTGAGCTGGTCGAGCAGTTACGTGGCAAACCCCGCCATCTGTCGCAGCATGTTGGCGGTTTTGTCATCTCGGCCGGCCCGCTGTACGAGCTGGTGCCGGTCGAAAACGCAGCCATGCCAGAGCGGACGGTGATCCAGTGGGATAAAGACGATCTGGAAACCATGAAACTGCTGAAAGTCGACGTGCTGGCGCTGGGCATGCTGACAGCACTGCGTAAAGCTTTAACGCTGGTCAATCAACAGCGCAGCGAGCCGCTGACGCTGGCCAGCATCAGCCAGACCGGCGACGATCCGGCGGTGTACCGGCAAATCCAGCAGGCCGACACTATTGGCGTATTTCAGATTGAATCCCGCGCCCAGATGAGTATGTTACCGCGCTTAAAGCCTGCTTGTTTTTACGATCTGGTGATTGAAATTGCGATAGTCCGGCCCGGCCCCATTCAGGGCGGCATGGTCCATCCTTATTTGCGTCGACGCGACGGGCTGGAACCGGTCAGCTACCCTTCAGCAGAAACCGAAGCGGTGCTGAGCCGCACTTTAGGCGTGCCGATTTTTCAGGAGCAGGTGATTAAACTGGCGATGGTCGCCGCCGGGTTCAGTGGCGGAGAGGCCGACCAGCTGCGCCGGGCCATGGGCAGCTGGAAAAAAACCGG
Source organism: uncultured Rheinheimera sp. (assembly GCA_966252055.1). Classification (GTDB taxonomy): domain Bacteria; phylum Pseudomonadota; class Gammaproteobacteria; order Enterobacterales; family Alteromonadaceae; genus Pararheinheimera. The sequence continues at coordinate 12,394 of CBINNO010000079.1, forward strand.
CGAGCTTGTTCAGTTTCGCGACAAGCTGCTCAGTGGCATGGCACAAAGAGGTTACAGTCAGCAATATGCCGAGCAGATCTATGCGCAGATCTGCGGTTTTGGTGAATATGGTTTCCCTGAATCACATTCTGCCAGTTTTGCCTTATTGGCTTATGCCTCGGCCTGGCTGAAACATTATTACCCGCTCGAATTTCTGACCGCCCTGCTCAACAGCCTGCCGATGGGTTTCTATTCAGCATCACAACTTATTCAGGATGGCCGGCGTCATGGTGTGACTGTGCTGCCGGTCTGTATCCAGTCTTCGGGCTGGGACCACCAACCAGAACAGACAGCGACAGGCACCGCCCTGCGATTGGGGTTGCGTCAGGTCAAAGGCCTGCGCGAATCGCAGCTCCGAGCCGCACTCGCCATGCGCCCGGCGCAGGGTTTTGCCGATATCAGCCAGCTCAAACAGGCGCTGCCTGAGCAGGCACAACTGGAAGCGCTGGCCAGCAGTGATGCGCTGCAATTGCTTTGTGGTCATCGCTTTGCCAGTCGCTGGCAGTTACTGGACCGGCTTGATGAATTGCCATTGTTTGCGCCAAAAGCAGCGCCCGAAACACGGCCAGAAATGCGGCCTGAAACGTCGCCAAAAATGCCGACAACCAGCCAGCATTTCCATGCGATGGTGGCAGAGCCCGGCGAGCCGGTTTACCGGCACAGACAGCTGGGTTTATTCGGCGAAGATGATACCAGCCGCCAGCGCCATCCAGCGGACGATATAAATCTGAGCGTAAATTCCGGAGCCAATGTCAGCACCAATCTCAGCGCAAATATCAACGCAGCTCTGAGCGTCGAAACACACACCGCGACCATCGCCGCTGCACTCAGCAAAACCGCGGCAGACACCTGTCCGGCGAGCGACAGCGGGCTCCAGACGCTGGCCCATTCCCTGAACAATGACCTGAGCAATGACCTGAGCCGCACTGCAGCCCAGACAGCAAGTCACAACGCATCCGGCCCTGTAACAACACAAAGCAGCTGCCCGCTGCCGGCGCCCACGGCCTGGCAGCAGCTGAGCGAAGACTATGCCAGCCTGGGATTGTGTCTGCACCAACACCCGGTTGCGCTCTTGCGTGAATGGTTCAAAGATGCCAGCCAGCGCCGCCGCTTCCGGCTTGGCCGCGAGAGCCTTCACTGTGCCAACGAATTGGCCGCTTTGTCCGATGGCCAACTGGTCAAAGCCATTGGCCTGGTCACTGTGCGGCAAAGCCCTGGCACTGCCGGCGGTGTCACCTTTGTCACACTGGAAGACGAAACCGGCCAAATCAATCTGATTGTCTGGCAAGCCACCGCCCTGGCACAACAACAAACTTTTCTGACCAGCCGGCTCTGGCTGGTGCATGGAGTGTTGCAGCGCCAGGACACAGTTTGCCATCTGGTCGCCGGCCGGCTCGACAGTCTGGACCCGTTGTTACCGACACTGGTCAGCAGCAGCCGTGATTTTCATTAAGCAACCGCCCCCGACGTACGGAGCTATCCAAAGGTGTCAGTCTGCTCAAAGACGCAAGTCTGTTCAAAGTTGTCAGTCTGTTCAAAGGTGTCAGCCAGTTCAAAGGTATAAGTCTGTTAAAAATACAGCGCTGAGCAACAAAGCTTTGATTGCACGACGCGGCCAATTCGCGCCTGAAGCCGCTTCGCGAACTCAGGCCAGACAGCAGAAGCCACAGCGCTCTGCACCCGTTGAGGCGGCTTTTTAAACCTTGCCGGATGTCTGATGCAGACAGTTTTCGACTCAGATCGCTTTTAACCCAGAGAGCTTTTAACCCAGAGGACTTCTAACCCAGAGAGCTTTTAACTCAGATCGCTTTTAACCCAGAGGGCTTTTAAGACCGGTATTTTTTATGCAGACTGCTTTTGAAGCCGGTAATTTTTAACGCAGACTGCTTTAACGCAGGCAGTTTTTAACGCAGATAGCTATTAACACATGGATTTTGACACTGATTTTTTCACACAGCTTTTTGGACACCGACGCCCCAGCCAGGCACAGCACAGAGACAAGCGCTGCACAGAGACAAGCGCAGCACAGAGACAAGCGCAGCACAGAGGCAGGCGCAGCTGTGGTCTTGCCAGTCAGCGCAAGCGCTGATCTGCCGGCACCACGGAGGCTCCCCTGCAGATGTCAGGCAACGCCAGGCCTTTGAACTGACAGCAGGCAGCAGGCGGCCACAGCGACATCAGATCATCCCTGATATTCAGGGGACTGGTCTGTTTGCCCGGCAGCAACGTACTGGACCCACGCAGGTTGCGCCAGGTGTTTCAACTGCCGGCCAGCCGGGCAGACTCCAGCTGCAGACAACGCCTCGGTCAGACTTGAGGGTTCATCTGTACATCACACAGTGCGGATGGTTGAATGCAGCGCTGTGCTCTTTTCTGTGCAGGAACGGGTCGGTTGATGATTTTGGGTTTGGATTTTTTCAGATTTTTATCGGATTTTTCTGGCGGTTCTTTTCAGATGACCTGTGACAAATACGACAAATTTGACCGTTTTGTGCAAAAACGGGCACTCAGCAGCCCTCAGCGCCGGGCCAAAGAACCGGCGCTGCGCAGCCGGCAGGAACAACAGCGCGACCAGCAAATTTTGCAGCTGCATGAAA
>CBINNO010000080.1:0-14962 GCA_966252055.1 uncultured Rheinheimera sp.
GTGTGCCCGTCAAAGCGCCAAACCGGGCCGGCGCGCGGAACCGGAGCAATGGCTGGTGCATTTCGGCGCCAAAGCCAGTCTGGACTTGCTGGAAAGTACGCCGGAAGAACTGACGGCGCTGGCCAGGCTCGAGTTGTCGCTGATCCTGGGTGAAGATGTCCAGGTCAGCGAGGCGATTTGCCATCGCTGGCTGTACGCCAGTTACAATCCGGCGCTGACACCGCCAGGTGTATTGTTTGACGCCAGTCAGCAATTGGCGCTGGCCGGCGACTGGAGCTTTGGCGGCCGGGTGGAAAACGCCTTTCTGGCCGGTCAGCGCGCCGCTGAGTTACTGCTGGGGCAGCACTCTGCGCCGGCTGGTCGGTCGGATGTTCAGCGCGCGCTGCTTGCCGGCTGACGCTGATAAAACTGCCGGCTTTGTTCCACTTGCTGACAAAGCTGCTGCACGCCTTGCAAAGTGCGCAGGGTGGCGCGGTGCAGTAAATCCGCATCGGGCTGTGCCAGTTGCTGCAGGCGCACGGCGCTGAGCGCGCCAAACTGCTGTTGCCAGGCGACCAACTGACGGGGTTCGTTGGCAGAGACTGGCTGTAATATCAGCTGCGGCTGGCGCGACAGCACAGTTTCAGCGCTGACCTGTGGGTATGGGCTGCTGGCGTCAGCAAAAATATTGACCGCGCCACAGACTTCCAGCGCCCGCGCCGGCCAGGCTTTGGCGCCTATGGTCGACAAGGGGTCATCCCACAATTCATAAAATACTGTCAGCGGGCTTTGCTGTTGATAACGATTTCTGAGCTGCGCCAGCTCTGCCCGAAAGCCGGCCACCTGCCGGGCGGCCTGTGGCTGTCGGCCGGTCAGTTCACCGAGCCGCTCTAAGTCGGTGGCAATGTCGTCCAGTTGCTGCGGTTCAAAACCCAGAGTGCGGATGCCTAGTTGCTGCAGTGCCTGAATATCGGCCGCCGGGCTGCCGCTTTGCCAGTACAGCACCAGATCGGGTTTGCTGGCGAGCACAGCTTCAAGTTGCAGGCCGGCGTAGTTGCCAAGCCTTGGCAACTGGCGGGCTGCGGCCGGGTAGTCGGCGTGCTCGACAGTGCCGACAATCAGCTCGCCGGCATCGATGCTGTATAGCAACTCGACCAGATGCGGTGCCAGTACCACTAAGCGCGGCTGGGTTGACGCTGTAGTTGGCGCTATGGTGGGGCTGGCGTCCTGCTGCGCCAGCGCATACGGGCTGAGCAGCAGGCCAGACATGCCGACAGACAGACACACAGACAGCCGCAGGACAGCAAAAACGCCATGGCACCAGCCGGCAAACCCAAGGCGCCTCACCAGTCAATCCCTTTTTGCGCCCGCACGCCGGCATCAAAGGCGTGGCGGACATTTTGTACTTCGCTCACCGTATCGGCCAGCTCCAGTAAAGCGCGATGACAACCGCGACCGGTTACCACCACATGCTGACCGGCCGGGCGCTGGCGGATACAGTCGAGCACTTCATCAAGCGGCAGGTAATCATAGGCCAGCATATAGGTCAGCTCGTCCAGTAAGACCACGTCGATGGCCGGGTCTTGCAGAAATTGCCGCGCCTGTTGCCAGACGGTACTGGCCGCAGCCATATCTGCACTGCGGTCCTGCGTATCCCAGGTAAAGCCGGTGGCCATCACCGCAAAAGGCACGCCGTGCTGCGCCAGCAGATTGCGCTCGCCACAATCCCAGCCACCTTTAATAAATTGCACGACCGCCGCTTTTTGGCCATGACCCGTGGCCCGGGTAACGATGCCAAAGCCGGCGGTCGATTTGCCTTTGCCATTGCCGGTGATCACCAGTAACAAACCTTTGTCGGTGGTGGCCGCTGCCACGCGCGCGTCAACCTGTTCTTTTAGTTTCTGCTGACGCTGCTGATGGCGGTCTTCGCGCTGCGAAGCTCCTGTGGAGGATGAAGAAGATTCAGACATAAGGGCCGCTCCTGCGCCGGCTTAATAACATCAGAAAAAACACACTGCCAAGCAGCGCGGTCAGGATGCCAAGTGGCAATTCCTGCGGTGCCAGCAGTGTACGGGCCGCACTGTCGACCCAGATCAGAAAAATGGCGCCGGTGACGGCACTGCCAAACAGCAGCGGCAACACCGCTGGCCCAAACAACAGTCGGACAGCATGGGGGATCATCAGGCCGACAAAACCAATGCCGCCGCAATAGGCGACGACGACCGCAGTCAACAAGGCGCATAAGGTCAGAAGCAGTAAGCGCCAGCGCCGCACTGCAACGCCGAGACTCGCTGCCAGACTGTCCGAAAATGCCAGCGCCTGCAGCTGACGGCGGCCAAATACACCACACAGCAAGGTCAGTGCTAACACGGCACCAAGCAGCCAGACCGCCGGCCAGCTGGCCCGGCTCAGGCTGCCCATCAGCCAGAACAGGATGCGGTTGGCAGCAAAGCTATCCGCCTGATACAGCAGCAAACTGGCGATGGCGCTGAAGCAAAACGACACCGCAAGGCCAGTCAGCAGCAGCCGGCTGACTTCAACGGCCTGGCGACAAAGCGTCAACACCAGCAAAATAGCCGCCATGGCGCCGACAAAAGCCGCCAGCGGCAGCGCCAGTGTCGGCAACAACACCGCGCTGACAGTGGCGCCAAGCGCCGCGCCGGATACCACGCCAAACAGATAAGGGTCAGCCAGTTCGTTACGGCTTAGCAGTTGCAACAAGGCACCGCACAGCGCCAGCGCAGCGCCTGCCAGCGCGGCCAAGAGCACGCGAGGTAAGCGCAGCTGCCAGAAAATCTCTGCTGACAAGGTATCTGTTGTCCCTTGCAGCCATGCCCAGGGCGACAGGCTGACCGCGCCAATGCCGCTGGTCAGCCACAGGCTCATCAGCAAGGACAGTCCCAGTAAGATGGCTTTGGTGCGTGCGCTCATCGTGTCTCCGGCTGGAAATACACCACCGGGGTATCGCCGGCAAAGGGTGAGGGCAGCAGCTGGCAGGGGCGGCGGTACAGCCGGCTCAGCAACGCTGGCTCAAGCACCTGGCGGACAGGGCCTGCGGCGATCAACTGGCCCTGTTCCAGCATCAGCAGCTCGTCACAATAACTGGCGGCCAGATTGACGTCATGAAAACTGGCCAGCACTGTCAGACCAAGCTGCCTGAGCAGGGCCAGCAACTGGTGCTGGTAGTGCACATCAAGATGGTTGGCTGGTTCGTCCAACAGCAGAATATCGGCCTGCTGCACCAGCACCCGACCGAGCATCGCGCGTTGCAGTTCGCCGCCGGACAGCGCCGTCAGCCGTTGCTGCGCTTTGTCACTGAGGCCGACTGCCTGCAAGGCGTCTTCAATACGCTGTTGATCCGCCGCACTGTCGGTGTGCCAGGGCGATTTGTGCGGCAGCAGACCGAGCCGCAATAACTCAAACACCGGTAAGTCGGCAACCGTGTTCTGCTGACTCAGATACGCGATACGGCGGGCACGCTGGCTGGCGGACCAAAGCGCCAGTGGCTGGCCTTGCAGGAACAACTCGCCGCTGGCAGGGGTCAGTAAGCCAGCCAGCAGTTTCAATAAAGTAGATTTGCCGGCGCCATTGGCACCGAGCAGTCCATAACAGCGGCCTGGTTGCAACGCAAAACTACAGGGCCCCAGCGTAAACCGGGCCGACAGCGTCAGTGACAACGCCTGTGCCTGCAGCAGAGGCGACACGGACGCAGATGAAGGGAGCGGGGCAGCAGTCACAACCGGCAGGTCCTGCGCTTGGTCAAGATAAGTGACGGCATCCTAACAAAATTTCAACCAAAGGCCCAGCCGAAACACCGGCGCTTTAGCCCCACTAAAGCTTCGAAAATCTGCCTTACCTGTGGCCATTCTGCTTATCGCTGCTGCCGCTTTTTTAAACTATATGGTGCTCCAGGCCCTGCTGAGGGCAGGGCCTGACCGCGTTGTCACGCGGGTGGGTTTTGTTGTTCCAGCTCAGCGATTTTGCGCTCCAGCGCTTGCGGCGAGCCAGTGTTGCGTGCCAGCGCCACATAAGCGACCGGCACTATGTAAACGGTCAGCAAAGTGGCAAAACCCACGCCAGCGCAAATCACCATGCCAATCACCATCCGGCTTTCTGACCCCGGGCCTGAGGTGATAATCAGCGGAATACTGCTCATCACCGTCGTGAAAGCGGTCATGGTGATAGGTCGCAGCCGCTGAACTGCCGCCTGATGGATGGCGGTGGTGAATTCGACGCCGGCATCACGCAACTGGTTAGCAAATTCGACAATCAGAATGCCGTTTTTCGCCACCAGACCAATGATCATCACCAGGCCAATCTGGCTGAAAATATTCAGCGTCATGCCCGCCAGATACAAACCGCCGAGAGCACCAGCCAGGCCAAGCGGCACGGTCAGCATAATCACAAAGGGATGGACAAAACTTTCGAACTGGGCCGCCAGCACCAGATACGTAATGATGAGCGCCAGCGCGAAAATCATTAAGGTCGACTCACCGCTGTTTTTGTACATCAGCGATTCGCCTTTGTAGTCAATACCGCCGACGTCTTTGATTTCAGTGCGTACCACGTTTTCCAGATACTCCAGCGCTTCACCCAGGCTGTAGCCCGGCGCCAGGTTGGCCTGAATCGTAATAGCGCGCATGCGGTTATAGCGGTTCAGCGTCGACGAGGTGGCTTCTTCTTTTAAGGTCACCAGGTTGTCCAGCGGAATCAGCTCATTCGAACCGCTTGAGCGGACGTACACACCTTTGATGCTGGTCGGATCGGTAAAGTCGGCGTCGGCGCCTTCCAGGATCAGGTCATATTCTTTACCCCGGTCGAGGAAAGTGGTGACCCGCCGGCCGCCCAGCATGGCTTCCAGTGCCCGGCCAACCACGCCGACTGAAATGCCGAGGTCGGCCGCCCGCTCCGTGTTAATTTCCACCAGAATTTGCGGCACTGTTTCTTTGTAGTCGTGGTCCAGCATCTGCAGATTAGGGTTTTCCCGCGCTTTGGCCAGCACGATGTCACGCCACTGCGCCAGTTCTTCATAGGTATTGCCCTGGATGACGAACTGCACTGGCCGGCCACCACCGCCGCCGCGACCTGCCGTCAGGCCGTTGCGCATATTGGTAAAGGCGCGGATATCCGGCAGCTCGTTGAGTTTTTGCCCGATCTCCTGCATCAGCTCGTTGGAGCGGCGCTGACCGTTGTGCCAGTTTTCACTGCCGACAATTGCCATGCCGCCGAAGTTACCCCAGCCCGGCACCCGGATCAGCAGGCGATTCAGTTCACCGCGCTGGTAATAAGGCATCAGTACGTCTTCTACCAGCCGCATGTTGTGGCTGTTGGACTGATAACTGGCCCCTTCGGCCGGGCTCATCATCACCATAAAAGTGCCGCGGTCTTCTTGCGGTGCCAGCTCGGCCGGCAATATTTTCAGCAGCAGACCGCTGATCACCACACAAGCGCCCAGCAACAGCCAGCTGGGCCAGCGCACTTTTGTGACGACCTGCAACTGACGCAGATAACCGGCTTCAAGTTTGGTCATCAGATTATGCATCACCTGGCTGAAGCCGCCTTTTTTGGGCTGGACTTTCAGCATTTTGCTGCACATCATCGGCGATAATGTCAAAGCGGCCAGCGCCGAGAAGGCGACGGCGGCCGCCACCGCCAGCGCAAATTCGGTGAACAGTTTGCCGAGGTCGCCCTGCATAAACACCAGCGGCACAAAGACCGAAATCAGTACCAGCGTGGTGGCGATGACGGCAAAACCGACCTCACGGGTGCCGTGATAAGCGGCCAGCAGCGGATGTTGGCCTTGTTCAATCCGCCGGTAGACGTTTTCCAGCACCACAATCGAGTCGTCGACCACCAAGCCTATCGCCAGCACCATCGCCAGCAAGGTCAGCAGGTTGATAGAAAAATCAAGGGCATAGAGCACAGAAACTGCTGCTATTAAAGCGACTGGTACTGTTACCGCAGGGATCACAGTCGCGCGGATACTGCCTAAAAAGGCAAAGATCACCAGCACCACCAACGCCATGGCAATTCCCAGCGTGACGTACACTTCACTGATGGATTCGGCAATAAACACCGATGAGTCATAACCTGGCACTATGCTGGTGCCTGCCGGCAGCGAAGATGAAATACGCTCCACTTCGGTGCGCACATTTTTCACCACATCCAGCGTATTGGCTTTGGACTGCTTGATAACGCCGATGCCGAGCACGTTTTTGCCGTCGGAGCGGAATTCGCTTTCTTCGTTTTCTGAGGCGAGTGTGACGTCGGCAATTTCACCAAGCCGCACCAGATAATTGTTGTCGCCTTTTTTCACCACCAGCCGGCGATAATCGCCTTCAGATTTGTAAGTCCGGATCACCCGCACGATAAAATCGCGGTCGAGCGATTTGACGTTACCGGCCGGCAGTTCGACGTTTTCATTGCGCAGCACGTTTTCGATGTCCTGCACTGTGACGCCGCGCGACGCCATCGCATCTTTGTTCAGCCAGATCCGCATCGCATATTTACGCTCGCCGCCAATTTGCAGGCGGGCCACGCCGTCAACCACCGAAAATCGTTCAACGATGTAGCGGTTGGCGTAGTCGGTCAGTTCCAGATTCGACATCGTGTCGCTGCTGAGCAGGAACCAGGCGATAGCGTCATCGTCGCCGTTGGCTTTGACCACCTGGGGAGGTCTTGCCTGGTCGGGCAGCCGCTCCATCATGCGCGACACCCGTTCCCGCACGTCATTGGCGGCGGCATCGATGTCGCGGTTGATGTTAAATTCGATAATGACGTTAGAGCGGCCAACCCGGCTGCTCGAGGTGATGTTTTTAATGCCCTCGACGCCGCTGATTAAATCTTCCAGCGGCTGAGTGATTTTGGATTCGACGATTTCGGCAGCTGCGCCGGGATAATCGGTACTGATGGTCACCACCGGCGAGTCGATATCCGGATACTCGCGCAGTGGCAGCATGCTGAAACAGACCAGACCAAAAATCACCAGCACCAGGTTGATCACGGTGGCAAACACCGGTCTTTTAACGGACAAATCGGATAACAGCATCGGTTAATCTCCGGCTCTGGTGATCACGACGCCGGTGCGCAGTTTCTGGCTGCCTTCGATGACAATTTCGTCGCCGGCCTTCAGACCAGACACCACTTCCACTGAACCCGGTAAGCGCTGCCCTGGCACAATTTCAATTTGTCTGACTTTATCCTCAGCTTCGACCACAAAGACAAAATGCTTACTTTGCAGCGGCAGCACGGCTTTTTCGGCAATTTGGATCACATCGGCGCTGGCCAGTTGTACTTTGACATTGAGTAGCATGCCCGGGGTAAGCTTTAAATCCTGGTTATCAATCACGCCGTGCACTTTGACGGAGCGGGTGACCGGGTCGATGCGCGGGTCAATCGCTTTGACGTGGCCGGTAAATGCGACGCCCGTCCAGGCGACATTGCTGGCACTGAGCGGCATATCGACTTTTAGCGCGGACAAATAACGCTCGGCGACATTAAATTCCACCCGGATCTTGCTCAAATCATCGAGTGTGGTCAGCACAGTGCCTGCTTGCAGATAAGCGCCCTGACTGACCTGGCGCAGACCCAGCACGCCATTAAACGGCGCTCGGATCACCAGCTCGGCCAGCCGGGATTCAACGGCGGCGATTTGCGCTTCGGTGGCCGTCACTTTGGCTTGCTGTTCATCCTGCAGCGACTGCGCGCTGGCCTGGGTGCGGGTCAGGTTTTTCAGCCGCGCCAACTGGCGCTTTTGCTCGGTCAGCAGCGCTTTGAGCTCGGCCAGTCTGGCGCGCTCTTCGGTGTCGTTCAGACGGGCAATTAAATCGCCTTGGCGGACTTGTTTGCCTTCGGCCAGATGCAATTCGACCAGGTAGGCGCTGCTGGTGCTGACCAGTTGCGCCGAGTTATAAGCCAGCGCAGTGCCCAGCGCATCGACCTGGCGGCTCAGTGGCGCCGCTGTCACTTTGCTGGTTCTGACGACCACCTGACTGTCGCCGCGCCGGGCCTGTTCGGGTGGCGTTGCAGTTTGCCAGAACAAATGAACGGCAAATGCCACCAACAATATCAACATGATCCAAATCAGGCGCGAATGCTTAATCAACTTCAGAACTCCGGACGATATAATTAATCAAAAACTGATGTATTGTATGGAAAGGCGGTTGTTTTGGATGTCGGCATTATCGCAAGTGCAGGGGCATTGGTCGTATCAGGAGCATAAATGGCAGACAAACCTTGTGAGCGCTGCAGAATGATTCGGTTTTATCTGATCTGGACCATTCTGATGGGCATTCTGATGTATTTTTATCTGGCTTCACTTTGATGAAACGACAGTTCTATTCGGCATCAGCTAAAGGCGGCGCAGCATTGTTTGTCAGTGCGGCATTGGTCTTTCTGCTTATCTTATTGTTGGCAGCGGTGCGCGGTGATTTGTTACCCGCTCAGGCCTGGGTATTGTGGTTGCTGCTGACGATGCTGGCGATGTATGTGGGCCTGATGAAGCTGCACGCGCCGGTGGTGCTGGTCGAAGCCACAGCGCAGGGCGTGCGTTATTTTCACCCGCGTGGCAGTTATTTTATTCCCTGGCATGCGCTCAGTCTGGTGCAGCAGGTGGAGCTTGAAGGCAAGCCGCTGGCTTATATAGGTTTTCGGCTGAATAACTATGATGAGGTCTTACCTCATATCCCACTGCGGCTGGCGGTGCGGCTGATGACCGAGCAACGCGGCTTGTTGGCTGCTGCGGTCGGCACCAATTGCCCGGACGGGCGCTGCGCGGCGGATTACATTATGGATATCAGCAATTTCAACAGCGGTCAGCGCGAGTACCGGGGTGTGCAGGCCATGTTTGGTCAGCGCATGCGTCATTTCCGTCAGTTTTTGCAGGCTGAATTGTTGATCCCGGCTGATCTGGCTGGTTGCAGTGTCGACGAGTTTTGCTTGTTTCTCAATCGTCAGCGGCTGATTTTTACTCAGGAAAACAACGGCTAGACACAGTAGGAGTGCTGGTTCATAATGCGAAAAATGTCGAGTGCAGCATTGGTGAATGTCTAAATGAGTACTTATGAAAGACCATTTTTGGTCAGTGGTCGTAATACTATTATCCACAAACAGAAAAAACTGGACCTGGTGATTGTCAATGGCGATTCAGATCCAGTGATTGTCGTGACCCGCAATGGCGTTAAAATTTTTACCGAAGAATTGCCGGCAAACCGCGTCGAAGCGAAAGAGCGTTACATGGAGCTGGTGGATATCGGCAGTTCGGATGTGTTTGGTGAGAGCAAAACATTATTGTTCGTACAGGCACTGAATAACAAAGAATATAAAATTGATTACACCAAAGTGAATACAGATTTATTCATTCGTGTGCATCAGGAAAACTATATCTGACCCCCTTCTCCTGACAAATTTGAGCCTGAATGCCACAACACTTGCTTTCAGGCGCAAATTTTGTTTCATTGACAGTATTCCTCCGTTGTTGAAGATGTGATTCCACTGTGAACACTGTTGCTATGCAGTTTGGCAAAATCGATGACTTCATCGAAGTTCAGGTCGCGGTCGGGTTGTTTGACCTGACGGCTCAGCAGGTACGGGACGCATTGTCAGAAGCGGGTTACAGCCGCTGTTTTCTGCTGACCGAACAAATCAACCAGCTCTTGCTGGACTATCAGGCCTTACAACAGGACATCAAGCTCAATAAAGTGCAGGCCGGGGTCCGGCTGCGGCGCAAAATAGCCGAGCGGCGCGATGCCGAATTAAGAGTTCAGATAGCTGCCGATGGTATGACGGCGGTGGCAGAAATCATTGCCGCCTGGGGCGGTCAGCCGGTCTCTGCCAACGAAGTGGTCAAAGCTGCGCAGGAGCAGGGCGTCAGTTTCGGTTTTCAAAAAGAAGCGATAGTGCAGCTGGTTGGCACCGCCAGCCGCGCTGAGCCGGGCAGTAAAGTTCAGCACGTCATTGCGCTCGGCCGTCCGATGCAGCCGGGTCAGAATGCCCGCTTCGAGCCTTTGATTGAAGGATTACAGGCCCGCACCAAGCAACCGATGCAGATCAGTGAGTCCCGTGTTGATTTGCGCGATTTTGGCGTGATCCCGTCCGTTGCCACCGACCAGCCAATTCTGCGCCGCCATCCGCCGACCAAGGGCGTTGACGGGGTTACGGTGCGTGGCGATATTACGCTGGCGCCACCGGGCCAGCAGGTTGAATGGCAAGCTGGCGAAGGCACTGTGGTCAGTCCGGCCAATCCGGATCTGTTGCTGGCCTGTCGTGATGGCATGCCGCGTTTGCAAGATGCCGGTGCGGTGGTCGATGAAGTGTATGCCGTGAAAAAAGTCGACCTGTCGACCGGCCATGTGCTGTTCAAAGGCTCTGTCATTATCAATGGCGATGTCACGGAAAGCATGAAAGTGGTAGCCGGTGGCAATATCTTCGTCAAAGGACTGGTGGAAGGGTCACTGCTCGAAGCCGGTGGAGACATACAAATAGGCGGCTCTATCATCGGGCATCAACTCGCGGGGGCCGACGCCGTGCAGTACAGCACTGTGGTGCGGGCCGGCGGTCATGTTCGCTGCAGCCTGGCCCAGTATGTCAAAGTAGAATGTGGCGGCGATTTTCAGGCCAGTAAACAAATCAATCACTGTGAAGTGTCAGCCCGCACTGTGCTGGCCGGCAGTGAAGACAAGCTCAGCGGCAAAATTGTCGGTGGCCGCTTTTATCTCGACTGTGGGCTCAAAGCCGGCATGTTGGGGTCGCCATCGGAAAGTAACCTGCTGATCAGCCTGAACCGGCGTGTCGACCCTGTGGTTGAGCAACAACAAGCGCTGAAGAACAATGTGGCGCTGGTCAAGCAGGAGATGGAGCAGATCCGCGCCAGCCTCGAACAAATGAAGCAGCTGGAAAAATCCGAAGCGGTGCTCGAGCAGATGAAATATCTGGTGGATGACTTCGAAGCGCAAAAAGCGATTGCACTGGCGCTGATTGAAGACATCAAACTGCTCGAGCTGGAGCGCCAGAGCCGTTTAACCGAAGCCTTGGTGCTGGTGAAGCAACAATTGTTTGCCGGCGTCGAGTTCAGACTTGGCACTGAGGTGTTGCCCGTCAAGCGCGAATATGGTCCGAGCAAAATTCTGCTCAAAGACAATAAACTGCAAGTCGACCCCTGGGTCAACTGAGCATGGCAAAAACCGACCAACAGCAGCTGCCTTGAGACTTCTGTGGCTGCAGCGTCAGCGTGCTCCTGCTATGCTCCCCGCCATAATCATGATGTTGCGGAGTCTCAGGGCTGTGAACTGTAAAGCCTGCTGTGTCCTGTTTGGACTGCTGACCTTTCCTGCGCTGGCCAGCGAATGCCCGATGGCGTTTGGCCATGGTATTTTGATATCTCCTGAACAAATCCGCGTGCAGACCGCCGACCGAACTCAGTATCAGATCAACAATGACGTCCAGTTGTTTATTCAGGGCGAATTACAGCAATTGTCGGCCGAAGATATCCGGGTGCTGCGCAAGTACAGCCATGGCATGCGTAAACTGGTGCCGCAGGTGGTTGGCATCGCGGTCGACAGTATGGAACTTGGCTTGTCGGCGATTGAAAACATGCTGGTCGGCGTCGGCAATTCGGCGCAGCAGGAAGAATGGCAGGCGCTGGTGCGGGAAACCACGTACCAGATCATGCGCCGTTTTGTCCGAAGCGGTGAGCATTTCTACCTGGCACCGCAAAGCCTGAACGAAATGGATGCGTTTTTGCACGGCGAACTGAAAGACAATCTGAACAAACTGGCGAAAAACACTGTGGGTGCGGTGTGGCAGGCGCTACGTGATGCGCTGCAGCATACCGACGATAACTTTGAGCTCAATGACAGCCGCGACTGGCAGCCGGTCGAGCAGCTGGTCAATAAAATCAACTCGGGGCTGGATGCCAAAGCAGAAGAACTGGAAGCTAAATCCGTCCAGTTTTGTCAGCGACTGACCGAACTGGACCAGATTGAAACCGAGCTGCAACAGCGGGTGCCTGGCCTCGCCAGTTATGATGTGGTGGTTTCCAAATAGACGAACGTGTCGGCGTCAGTCTGGGATTGGCATCATAGCATCGCAGCGCCGGTCAGCGGCGCCGGCTCAGACGACCCCGTAATCATTGGCCAATACCGCCGGCATCGCGCTGTCGACTTCATCGCTGATGGCATCCAGTGTTTTTTCTGCTTCGGCCAGTTCGCTGACCTCGGCGATATGAAACAGCGCTTCCCCTTCATTGACCAGCGGCAGATTGTTACGGCCAATAATGATGCCGCTCATTTTTGAGCGCACTTCCACTTCAAAGTCGGAATAAGGCGAATAGATATGCGCCAGCAAATCGCCGGCGGTGACGATTTGGCCGAGCCCCAGGTAATAGCGGGCAATGCCGTCGTGTTCGGCTCTGAGCCAGCTGCTTTTTTTGGAAAATAACGAACCGGTTTTGGGCTGTTTTTTCAGCGTGCGTAACATGCCGAGGCTGTGCATCACGTTCAAAATGCCACGTACGCCAATTTTGATGGCCTGCTCATCAAAACGCAGCGCTTCGCCGGCTTCGTACAGAATAATCGGGATGCCGAGGTTGTTAGCGGTGCCACGCATGGTACCGTCGCGGCTGGCGGCTTTAATCACAATAGGCGCGTTGAAACTTTCCGCCATACTGAGCGACACCTGATCTTTGGAGGTGGCCCTGACTTGCGGATAATTGCTGCGATGGATAGCGCCGGTATGCAAGTCAATGACATGGGTGCATTTTTTCAAAATGCGTTCAGTGAACTGCCAGGCCATCCGGCTGCCGAGCGAACCTTTTTCACTGCCGGGAAAACTGCGGTTTAAATCGCGCCGGTCCGGCAGGTAGCGGCTTTGCTGAACAAAACCATAGGTATTGACGATAGGCACCACCACTAAAGTGCCTTTGATGCTGTTCAGCCGCGGCAGACGCAGCAAGCGCCGGCAAATTTCCACCCCGTTAATTTCGTCCCCGTGCAGTGCGGCGGTGATAAGCAGCACGGGACCGGGTTTTTTGCCATGGATCACATGAGCGCCGATGTTCAGCTCAGTGTGGGTGTACAGCTTCCCAAACGGGATATCAACGATAGTGCGCTGGCCGGGCTGGATCAGACTGTCGCCGAGCTGAAAAGGCGCAGGCAGCAAATTGAGTGCCGCCGACGGGGTGATGCCGGCCTGCTGGCTGGTTGGTTCGGACTCGCTCATTGGCGTTCCTTGTTGAGTTATGGTTGGTGACGACGCTGTTGTTGTTCCAGATATGCCAGAATTTCGCCGGCGACGTCAACCTTTGTGGCTTCTTCGATGCCTTCGAGGCCGGGCGAGCTGTTGACTTCCATCACGACCGGGCCGTCTTTGGACTGCAGAATATCAACGCCCGCCACTGAAAGCCCCATACAACGCGCCGCTTTGAGCGCAATTTTGCGCTCCGCCGCAGATAAACGAATGGCCTGTGCGGTGCCACCGCGGTGCAGGTTGGAGCGAAACTCACCGGCTTTGGCCTGGCGTTTCATCGCCGCCACCACTTTATTCCCGACGACAAAACAGCGGATGTCGGCACCTTTGGCTTCGCTGATGTACTGCTGCACCAGAATATTGGCATTGAGGCCCATAAAGGCTTCAATCACGCTCTCCGCAGCGGTGCGGGTTTCGGCCAGTACCACGCCGATGCCTTGAGTACCTTCGAGCAGTTTGATCACCAGCGGGGCGCCACCGACCATGTCAATCAGGTCCGGAATATCGCCCGGCTTGTCGGCAAAGCCGGTCACCGGCAGCGCTATCCCATCGCGGGCCAGCAGCTGCATCGAGCGCAGTTTGTCACGCGCGCGTGCAATGGCGTCGGCGCTATTGAGGCAATACAGCCCCATCAGTTCAAACTGGCGCAGCACCGCATTGCCGTAAAAGGTGATGGAGGCGCCAATGCGTGGGATCACGGCGTCAAAACCTTCCAGCGCCTGGCCACGGTAATGGATAGACAAGGCGTTGTGATTGATATTCATGTAGCACAGCGTAGGGTCTATCACTTCAACCTGATGGCCGCGCGCTTGCGCGCTCTCCACCAGACGCCGGGTGGAATACAGCTCGGCGTTACGGGACAAAATGGCGATTTTCATGCGGACTCCGATGCTCGCAAACTGGCAGGAAATGCTCTGATATTAGACGCTTTTTTCAGGCACTGATTATGGGAGCAACAATAAAGAACCCAAGCCCAGGAACACAAAAAAACCGACCACATCGGTCACTGTGGTCAGGATCACCGAGCCTGACAGCGCCGGGTCGATGCGGGCTTTTTCCAGCCAGATCGGGATCACCACACCGGAAAAGGCCGCGACCAGAATGTTAATCACAATCGCGAGTGCGATCACAGTGCCGATGATGAGATCACCAAACCAGAGATAAGTCACGCCGCAAATCACCAAGGCCCACAAAATGCCATTCAGCAGGCCGACGCCCAGTTCTTTACGCAGCAGCGCCCAGTATGTTTGTGGCGTGATTTGGCCAAGCGCCAGGCCGCGGATGATGAGAGTCAGTGTCTGACTGCCAGCGATGCCGCCCATGCTGGCGACAATCGGCATCAGCACCGCCAGCGCCACTTGTTGTTGCAAGGTGGCTTCAAACAAGCCGATGGTCCAGGCGGCCAGAAAGGCGGTTAGCAGGTTAATGCCAAGCCAGACCGCGCGGTTTTTGCTGCTTTGCAGCACAGGGGCAAATAAATCTTCACTTTCGTTCAGGCCGGCGGTGTGCATAAACTGATCTTCCAGGCTGCGCCGCACCTGATCGAGCGCTTCACCAATCGAATAGCGGCCGAGCAATTTGCCTTCTTCATCGACCACCGCGAGCGCACTGTAACCGGAGCGGGCGACCCGCTCTGAGCCTTCGCTGAGGTCGAGCTCACCTTCGACCACCGGGGCGTTTTCATCAATAAATTCAACAATCGGCAGGTGAGAGGGGCAGCCGAGCAGCCGGGTGCCATGCA
>CBINNO010000081.1:0-14941 GCA_966252055.1 uncultured Rheinheimera sp.
GGTGCAGAGCCCTGATTGGATGGGCTGCCGCTGAGACCTGTAATGTGTGTGCTCAGTGATGCTTACCCAGATAACGTGCCTGTGGTCCGTTGAACAGACAATAAAAAAGCCAGCAAATGCTGGCTTTTTTGTCGCTGTCGTCAGATCAATCCACTGAGGGTGGCTTGGTCATTGGCGCAACGGCAGACTGACGGGCAGCCAGAGAGCCGGCGCTTTGTTCACTGACGGACGTTTGGTCGTATTGCATGCCTTGCGGCACCGGATGACTGCTCTCGTCCGTGACTGCGACGGGTTTGGTCATGGTTGCCATCACCATACCGCCATAACGGTTGGCCTTGGCTGCCGCTACAGGTTCCGCGACTGGCTCAGGCTGCACAGCAGCTACCGGGGTGACCGGCTCTGATGCGGGTTCGACAACCGCTGAGGTTTCTACTTTGGCATCTTGCTGTGGCGCAGTGTCTGCGACCTGAACCTCAGCCGTCACTTCAGCGACAGTCGCCTGTGGGGTCTGCTGTTGTACAGCAGTAACCTCTGTGGCAACTTCGGCCGTCTGAGACGTTGACTCCACTGCAGCCACTGGCGCTTGTTCGCGCGGCGGACGTGCACGTTTTGGCTTGGCTGCGACTGGTTCGGCAGCAATTTCAGCTTCGGCTTCTGCCGGCTGAACTGCTGAGGCTGCTGGTGCAGCTTCTGCGGCCACAACTTCGGCTTCAGTCACTGATGGCCGCTGCTGGCTTGGTTCGTCCTGTGCGACTGCGACTTCCGCAACCACTGTGGTTTCTGTCACTGTGACTTCAGCGACATCTGCACTGACATCCGCGGTTTGCTCTGCACTGATTGGCAAGTCGAGTTGCTGTTCCGCTGCCACAGCTTCTTCTGGGTAGCGGGCTTCCACAGCATCTTCCTGCTCTTGCTGCTCTTTTTTACGCTTCTGACCCGCGGCGCGCAGGTGACGTGGAGAGCGACGGCTGCGGCTGCGGCTTTCAGCCTGTGCTGCTTCTGACTCTGCATCGGTTTGCGATGGGACCTCTGCATCTGTCAGCGCGGTGGTATCTGCCGCTACCGGCGAATGTTCCGCTGGGCTGGTGTCCGTCGGAGCGGCTTGTTCAGCCGGTGCCACCACAACAGCTACCGGTTCAGCGACTTCGTCTGATACCTGCGGTGCAGCCGCGACGACCAGTTCTTCTGTTTGCTGCTTGTCCAGACGCACGGACTTACGCATATTACGGCGCTGACGACGTTCAGCCACTTTGCTGGAGACCTGCTGCTCATCATCACCTTCAAAGGCCTGAGGCGCTTTGGCAACTTTCTCTTGCTGTGGTTTACGATCCTGACGTTCCGCTCTGTCAGTCCGCTCCGTTCTTTCAGTACGTTCTGGCCGATCAGTGCGCTCCGGGCGTTCGTTACGCTCTGGACGCTCGGCTTTTGCTGGCCGGTTCTTGTCTGACTTCTCCTGTCTCACCGGGCGCTCGTCACGGGACTGGGTTTTGTCGTCCTGTTCCGGCCGGCGTTTCTGATGGTCACGGTTTTGTTCGCGGTTCTGGTCACGATTGTCGCGCTGGCCATCGCGGCTGCCACGACGGTTGCGACTGTCGCGGTTATTCTGGCGACGCTGTGGCTGCTCGGTTTTTGCCGGCGCCGCTTCAGCAGTGGTGCCACCAAACAATGCTTTAAAGAAGGCACTGATTTTGCCAAACAGACTGCCGTCCGCTGTGGCGGTCGAAGTGACAGGCGCTGCCTCTGCTTTTGCTGGCTGCGCGACAGGTGCTGGCGCATCTGCCACAGAGATTGGCGCAATTGCAGGTTTTTCTTTGACTGCATCGGAAACCGGTTGATAGAGCTCACGTGTCACCGCCGGCGCTTTCACCATGTTGTAACTGGCATCTTCCAGTTCTTCGTCAATACGGATCCGGGTGACTTCGTAGTGTGGTGTCTCCATATGCTCGTTCGGGATCACAAAAACCCGGATGCCATGGCGGCTCTCAATACGACGAATGGATTCACGCTTTTCGTTCATCAGGTAAGTCGCGACAGACACCGGCACCTGCGCATGGATCTGGCTGGTGTTGTCTTTGATCGCTTCTTCTTCAATCAGCCGCAGAATCGACAAGGCTGAAGACTCAGTGCTGCGGATAGTGCCGCGGCCATGGCAGCGCGGGCAGACGTGTGTCGCGGATTCACCCAGCGAAGGACGCAGGCGCTGACGTGACATTTCCAGCAAACCAAAACGGGAAATACGACCAATTTGCACACGGGCACGGTCTTGTTTTACTGCTTCTTTTAAGCGGTTTTCCACTTCGCGCTGGTGACGAACCGGTGTCATATCGATGAAGTCGATGACAATCAAACCACCAAGGTCGCGCAGACGTAACTGACGGGCGATTTCATCAGCGGCTTCCAGGTTGGTATTGAACGCGGTTTCTTCGATGTCGCCGCCTTTAGTGGCTTTTGACGAGTTGATATCAATGGCGGTCAAAGCTTCGGTTGAGTCGATGACAATAGAGCCACCACTTGGCAGCCGCACTTCACGACGGAACGCCGATTCAATCTGCGTTTCAATCTGATAATGCATAAACAGCGGGGTGTCGCCCTGATAGGTTTTGACCCGGTGAGCAAAATCCGGACGGAACTGCTGAATGTACAGCTTGGCTTCTTCGAAAATACGTGGATTGTCGATGAGGATTTCACCGACATCACGGCGCAGATAGTCGCGAATGGCACGGAATACCACGTTGCTTTCCTGATGGATCAGGAACGGAGCAGGGCGGTTTTGCGCTTCAACGGTAATGGCAGACCAATGCTTGAGCAGGGCTTTTAAATCGTAGTCCAGCTCTTCATAAGATTTGCCGACACCAGCAGTGCGGACAATCAGGCCCATGCCATCTGGCACTTCCAGCTGACCAATCGAATCTTTCAGTTCCTGCCGCTCATCACCTTCGATGCGGCGGGAAATACCACCGGCGCGCGGGTTATTCGGCATCAGCACCAGATATGAACCGGCCAGACTGATAAATGTCGTCAGCGCAGCGCCTTTCTGGCCCCGTTCTTCTTTATCAATCTGAATAATCACTTCCTGACCTTCGCGCACGACTTCTTTGATATTCGGGCGACCGTCGAAGCTGTAACCTTGCGGGAAATATTCGCGGGAGATTTCTTTGAGTGGCAAAAAGCCATGGCGCTCAGCACCATAATCGACAAAAGCAGCTTCCAGACTCGGTTCTACCCGGGTGATTTTGCCTTTGTAAATATTCGCTTTTTTCTGTTCATGACCTGGGCTTTCGATATCCAGGTCGTACAATTTCTGGCCATCGACCAGAGCAACGCGGATTTCTTCTTCCTGCGTCGCGTTAATGAGCATTCTTTTCATTGTGTCTGACTCGTCCGTTCAGGCACAACAACAGCCGCACAAGCCATGCGTGTCAGATCATGTCAAACATCTGTAGATGCAGTCTCCCGACTGGAATGCTTGAAAAACGATTTGTTGATCAATTGTTTTGTGTAAACCGAAGACCGCCTGGTTTGTCAGACTCGCGCGCTCTTCATTGAAATCTGCACACATCGCAAAAGCGTTGCGTTGTAGCCTTACTGTTCTGATTGTCTTGCTGTTTTTTATTGTTGCCCGTTTGACCGGAGGCTGTGTTGCGTCACTTAAACAGTAATAAATTACGCACATTACTGTGTTGCGCTTGGCGTTTTTGGTGGCGGGGAAGATAAAATCGTTGGTTTTCACCACGGATTCGGTATGATCTGCGTCCCGACCGGTGCCGCACAGCTTCTCTTACGTCATTCTGAGCGCCCTAATGGCCAACTGGCTCAATTAGCGGGTCGATTATCCCATTAATCAAATACCATTAGCAACCTAAATGTAGCAGCAAATACGCATGACAGATGAAAGAAAAACCCCGGTGCAATTTATTGATGTAGATGCAGAATTCGCCGGTCAACGCATCGACAATTTTCTGCTGGCGCGCCTGAAAGGCGTACCAAAAAGCGTGATTTACCGCGTGCTGCGCAAAGGTGAAGTCCGGGTCAATAAAGGCCGCATTAAACCTGAATATAAATTGCAGGCCGGTGACCAGGTCAGGGTGCCGCCGCTGGTCGTGGCCGCGGAAGCTGAACCGGTTTCGGTGAAGCTTACTCAGGTCAAAACGCTGGAAAGCCACATTTTATATGAAGATAACGAGCTGATAGTGCTGAACAAACCAACTGGCATGGCTGTACATGGTGGCAGTGGTTTGCAGTTTGGCGCGATCGAAGCGCTGCGGGCGTTGCGGCCACAAGCCAAGTTTCTTGAATTGGTGCACCGGTTGGACCGTGACACCAGTGGCTGTTTGTTGATTGCAAAAAAGCGCTCCATCCTGACCGCTTTGCACGAACAGCTGCGTTTAAAAGTGGTGGAGAAAAAGTACTGGGCGCTCGTCGCCGGTCAATGGGACGGCAAAGTGAAAAAAGTCACGGAGCCTTTGAAAAAAAATACCCTGCAAAGTGGTGAGCGCGTGGTACGGGTAGATGAAAAAGACGGTAAGCCGTCCGAAACCCGCTTTAAAGTGATTCAGCGTTATGTCGAAGGCACTTTGCTGGAAGCCTTCCCGGTCACAGGCCGGACCCACCAAATCAGAGTTCACACGGCCTGCAAAGGGCATCCGATCGCCTGCGACGATAAATACGGTGACAATGAATTTACCGGTCAAATGAACCAGCTTGGCCTGAATCGCTTATATCTGCATGCGCGGCTGATTAGTTTTGAGCATCCGGTGTCGGGCAACCGCATGACTTTTGAAGCCCCACTGGACGGCGCACTGGAGCAAGTACTGACCAGGCTGACGCGTAAATAGCGTCAATTTTTCGATGAAGCAGTAAAGATGGGCAGTAAAGTAAAGATGGAAAGTACAAAAGTCGTCATTTTCGATTGGGATGGCACTGTGATGGATTCAGTGGCCAAAATAGTGAATTCGCTGCAGCTGGCTGCTGCCAGAGCCCAAATGGCGGTGCCTTCCGCCCATGAAGCCAAACAAATCATTGGTCTGTCGCTCGACCCTGCGATGAAGAAGCTGTTTCCGCACGCTGATGAAACAACGCGCTTATTGATGGCTGAGCACTATAAGGATGTCTACTTAAACCATGATGAGACACCCACACCGCTGTTCGATGGCGCAGAGTTAGTGTTCAGGACTTTGAAACAACGCGGTTATCACTTAGCCGTTGCGACAGGTAAAGCCCGCCGGGGGCTGGACCGGATGTTTGAACTGACGGGCACCCGACATTATTTCACCACCAGCCGGTGTGCTGACGAGGCGCAAAGCAAGCCGAACCCGCAAATGTTACAGCATATTCTGGCAGAACTGGATTTGGTGCCAGCGCAAGGGGTGATGATTGGTGACTCACAATATGACCTGATGATGGCGCACAGCATCGGTATGCCGCGTATAGGTGTCACCCATGGTGTGCACGGTCATGCGGAGTTTGCGCCATTTGCGCCGCATGCCGTGATTGACCATTTGGAATTACTGCTGGATATCCTGAAGTGAAGAAGCAGGGCTTTTGCCTTGCATCGGCTAACCTTCTGCCAAAAGATCAAGTCCCAGCTGTTTGAGCATGGCGTGCAGCCGGATCAGTGGCAAACCTATCAGGCTGTTTGGGTCATCGCCAGACAACTTTTCAAATAGTGTGATCCCGAGCCCCTCCGATTTAAAACTGCCTGCGCAGTTCAGGGGCTGCTCGCGTTCGACATAACGTAAGATTTCAGCATCAGTGAGTGTTCTGAACGTGACGCTGAAAGGTTCCACGAGGCTGAGGGTTTCGCCGCTCAAAGAGTCAATAAGCGCAAGCCCGGTCAAAAATGTGACCTGCTGACCACTAAATTTTTTTAATTGCTGGCAGGCATTTTCAACTGTGTGGGGTTTACCGAGGATTTCGGTGTGAAATACCGCGACCTGATCAGAGCCGATGACGAGCGCAGATTGCCGGCTGGCCCGCAGCGGGCCCGCGACAGCAGCCGCCTTGGCAATCGCCAGTCGTAACACCAGGTCTGAGGGTGTTTCAGCGGGTAGTGGGGTTTCGTCTACTTCGGGTTTTGCTGTGTGAAAATGGGATGTCAGTTTCTCCAGCAGGGCTTTACGATAAACTGATGTTGAAGCCAGCCATAATGATTTGGTCATCACTCACCTATGATTATTGTGGTCGTCAAATAAAACTGCCGACACTATAATATTGTTCTGTGATTTTCGCGCCAGAAAAGTTAACAAAAGTCAAAGCAACCCTTTGACAGCGCGGGGATCGATCTATATGATGCGCGCCTTATGCAAAAAGTAAAAATACCCATCACCTTAGATCCAGTTCGTGCCGCGCAAAAGCGCAGCAGTTTCGACGGAATAGTGCCGCTGCAAAATCTGACTCGTTTGTCAGAGCAGCTGAGCAGTACTGAAGGCGATGTGGATGTTGTTGTGCATTGTGGTACCGATCAGCAAGGTCTGGTCTACATAGAGGGAGAAGCCCACTGTGCAGTCCAGCTTCAGTGCGAAAGATGCGGCGATGCGATGACAATGCAAGTTAGCTGTAATTTTGCATATACCCCGATCAGAGGGGATGATTCGGCTCAAGATGAGATTCCACAACGCTACGACGTGGTCGAAAAAGACGAACACGGCGAAGTGAACCTGCGGCAATTGGTTGAGGACGAATTAATTCTGGCTTTACCGCTGTTTCCGATGCACGATGAAGGGCAATGCGACCCGGCCAAAGTGCAGATGAGCTGGGGTGAAATAGAGCCGGAACCAGAAAAACCGAATCCATTTGCAATTTTGCAAGAATTGAAGAAAAAGTGATTTTTTAGGAGAAAGACCATGGCTGTACAACAGAACAAAAAATCCCGCTCACGGCGTGATATGCGTCGTTCACACGATGCTCTGACTGGCCCAACGCTGTCAGTTGACGCAACGACTGGTGAAACGCATCGTCGTCACCACATCACTGCAGACGGTTTCTATAAAGGCCGTAAAGTAAAATAAGTCGGTGACAGGCTTTGCAGCCGAAACGACTGAATATTGCTTTAGATATGATGGGGGGCGATCATGGCCCCCTGTCTACTATTCCGGCGGCTATCGAAGCTGTCACTGAAAATCCCCTGTTAGATTTAATCCTCGTTGGTGACAGCCTGCTGTTGCAACAAGCGCTGACTGACACTGGCGCAAACGAACATCCCCAACTGCAAATTCGCCATGCCTCGCAGCAAGTGCTGATGACAGACCGTCCTTCCGTTGCTTTGCGCAATAAAAGAGATTCATCGATGCGGGTTGCGCTTGATTTGGTCGAGCAGCAAAAAGTCCAGGCTTGTGTCAGTGCCGGCAATACGGGTGCATTGATTGCGATGGCGCATTACGTGCTGAAAATGCTGAACGGCGTCGAGCGGCCGGCTTTGATCAGTGCTTTGCCGACGACCGTCGGTCGGCCGGTTTTCATGCTTGACCTGGGCGCGACCGTCAACTGCGACGCCGATACCTTATTCCAGTTTGCGGTGATGGGCGCAGTGATGGCAGAAGAGGTGGAAAGCATCCACCGGCCTAAGGTCGCTTTGCTCAATATGGGTGAAGAGGAAATCAAAGGCTCTGATCAGATTAAACGCACCTCGTTGTTACTTTCTGAATGTTCAGACATCCACTACATCGGTTACATCGAAGGCAATGATATTTTCTCAGGCAAAGCAGACGTCATTGTGTGTGATGGCTTTGTTGGTAATGTTGCACTGAAAACCTGTGAAGGTGTTGCCAAGCTGGTGATTAAACGCTTCGAGCAGGCACTGAAAAACAGCATGTCTGCGCATTTATTCGGCTGGATGATCAAACCTTTACTGAAAAGCATCGGCACAGGGGTGAACCCCGACCACTATAACGGTGCGAGTCTGATAGGATTGCGCGGAATTGTCGTCAAAAGTCATGGAAATGCGACGAAAGAGGCATTCTTAAGTGCCATCCGGCAAGCAGTGCGCGAGGTTGAACGCCAGGTGCCTGCCAAAATAAAAGACCGGTTGGAACACGTATTAATCGACAAAGCGTAGGTCTGCATGTATTCACGCATTATAGGCACCGGGAGTTATTTCCCGGCGCAAGTCCGCACCAATGCGGATCTGGAAAATATGGTCGAAACCACCGACGAGTGGATCATCGAACGCACGGGTATTCGTGAACGTCGGATTATCGGTGAACATGAAACCGTCGCGACGATGAGCACCGAAGCCGCCCGCAAAGCAATCGAGGCGGCTGGTATCGATAAAAACAGCATCGACATGATAGTACTGGCGACCACCAGCGGCGCGCGCGCACTGCCAAGCTCAGCTTGTGAAGTACAGCGTGAACTGGATATTCCTGGCATTCCGGCTTTTGATATCGCAGCTGCCTGTGCCGGTTTTTGTTACGCGCTCAGTATCGCCGACCAGTATATTAAAGGTGGGATGGCGAAACGGGTGCTGGTGATCGGCGCTGATTGTCTGTCACAGCTGGTCAGCCCGGAAGACCGCTCTATGGTGATTCTGTTTGGCGATGCGGCCGGCGCTGTGGTGCTGGAAGCGTCTGAGCAACCCGGCATTCTGTCGACGCATATTCACTCCGACGGCAAGTACTCCGAGCTGCTGTACGTCAATAATCCACGTCGTGGTGATGTCGACTCAGTCCATAACAGCTGGGGCGTGATGAAAGGCAATGATGTCTTTAAAGTCGCGGTCACCAAACTTTCCGAAGTGGTTGAACAAACGTTGGCAGCCAACAATCTGGACAAATCACAGATCGACTGGCTGGTGCCTCATCAGGCGAACTTACGGATCATCGCAGCAGTGGCCCGCAAACTGGACATGTCGATGGAGCAGGTCGTCATCAATCTGGACAGATACGGCAATACTTCGGCAGCTACAGTACCGACCGCATTGGATGAAGCCATTCGCGACGGTCGGATCTTGCGGGGCCAAACATTGTTGCTGGAAGCCTTTGGCGGTGGTTTTGCCTGGGGCTCAGCGCTGGTGCGCTACTAACAGCTTGTCTTCTTGCATTTCATATCTCAGTGAGCACGAATTTATGACAAAAAAACTCGCTTTGGTCTTTCCAGGTCAGGGATCTCAGACAGTCGGTATGCTGGCAGAGCTGTACGCCGAATACCCGCTTGTTCAACAAACATTTGCAGAAGCATCCGAAGCACTTGGTTATGACTTGTGGGCCCTGGTGGCGGGCGGTCCGGAAGCGGACCTTAATGAAACCCACAGAACCCAGCCCGCATTGCTGACCGCTTCGGTTGCAGTCTGGCGTGTCTGGCAGCAGCAAGGCGGGCCGACACCTGCTTATCTGGCAGGTCATTCACTCGGTGAATATTCTGCACTGGTGTGTGCAGGTGTGTTGGCGTTGGCCGATGCGGTGCAACTGGTCGAAAAACGTGGCCAGTTTATGCAGGCGGCAGTGCCGGCCGGTACTGGTGCGATGTCGGCTATCATCGGTCTGGATGATGCGCTGATTGCCAAGGCGTGTCAGGAAGCTGCGCAAGGCGAAGTGGTGGCGCCGGTCAACTATAACTCACCGGGTCAGGTGGTCATTGCTGGCCATAAAGCCGCAGTTGAGCGGGCCAATGAACTTTGCAAAGCGGCGGGAGCCAAACGGGCGCTGCCATTGCCGGTCAGTGTGCCTTCGCACTGCGCTCTGATGCAGAGCGCAGCTGAGCAGCTGAAAGCACAGCTGGCCAGCCTGCAATTTAACAGCCCTGTCATTTCCGTCGTGAATAATGTTGACGTGGCTTGTGAAAGCACAGAGAGCGCTATTCAGGAAGCCTTGATCCGTCAGTTATTCAGCCCGGTACGCTGGACTGAAACTGTTGAGTTTCTGGCAGCTCAAGGCATTACCGATGTGATTGAACTGGGGGCCGGCAAGGTGCTCAGTGGTCTGAACAAACGAATCAATAAAGAATTGCAAGTCAGCTCGGTCAACGACCCGGCTTCTTTGCAAAGTGCGCTGGCGTCTTTGACATCAGACAGCGCAGCATAAGGACAGATATGACAGCTTTTATTTCTTTAGAAGGTAAAGTAGCACTGGTCACCGGTGCCAGCCGCGGGATTGGTCGTGCTATTGCTGAACAGCTCGCCGCCTTAGGTGCCAAAGTAGTCGGGACTGCAACCAGTGAAAAAGGCGCGCAGGCCATTAGCGATTATCTGGGTGCTGGTCAGGGCCTGGTGTTGGATGTCGCCAACCCGGAATCGATTGAACAATGCCTTGAAACGATTAAAACGCAGTTCGGCGACATCGATATTCTGGTCAATAATGCCGGTATTACCCGCGATAACCTGCTGATGCGGATGAAAGATGAAGAGTGGTTTGACATTATGCAAACCAATCTGACATCGGTATTTCGCATGAGTAAAGCGGTGATGCGGACCATGATGAAAAAGCGCTTTGGCCGCATTATTACCATCGGTTCTGTCGTCGGTTCAATGGGCAATGCCGGTCAGACCAACTATGCCGCAGCGAAAGCGGGTGTGCTTGGTTTTACAAAATCTCTTGCGAAAGAAGTGGCCTCTCGTGGTATAACTGTCAACGCCGTCGCGCCTGGTTTTATCGATACCGATATGACTAAGGAACTGACCGACGAGCAAAAAGAAGCGATCTTTAGTCAGGTACCGGCGAATCGTCTGGGACAGCCTGAAGAAATTGCGGCCACTGTCGCGTTCCTGGCTTCGAACCAGGCCGCGTATATTACCGGTGAAACGATTCACGTAAACGGCGGCATGTACATGGTGTAAATATCAGGTTTGACCAGCAGGAAATGCTTTCGGCATGGCTTGCATCGACCTGAGTGAACCACTAAACTAGCCGCCACACAAAATTGCACGAATTGTTGCGATTTATATGAGAAAAAGGAAGAAAAGATGAGCAACATCGAAGAACGCGTTAAGAAAATTATCATCGAACAGTTAGGCGTAAAAGAAGAAGACGTGAAAAACGAAGCTTCTTTCGTGGACGATCTGGGCGCTGATTCATTAGACACAGTTGAACTGGTCATGGCGCTGGAAGAAGAATTCGATACCGAGATTCCTGATGAAGAAGCAGAAAAGATCACAACAGTGCAATCTGCTATCGACTACATCAAAGCCCACGCTGAATAAAGTGTGGCAAGTCATCGCCTGACGCGATGCAGACGGGTAGCGCAGGCTACCCGTTTTTATTTGTGGCGGTTAAACACCACTTTGAATAAAACAACAGCCCGTTGTTGTGGAGGATAGAGTGACGAAACGTCGTGTCGTTGTTACTGGTATGGGGATGCTGACGCCGCTTGGCAATGATGTCGCATCAACCTGGCAGGCATTACAACAAGGCAAAAGCGGTATTGGCTTCATCAGCCATTTTGATACCGAAGCCTACAGCACCAAGTTCGCCGGCTTAGTCAAAAATTTTGACGTCGAAACATATTTCCCTGCCAAAGAAGCCCGGAAAATGGATCTGTTTATTCAGTACGGCGTCGCAGCAGGTTTGCAGGCATTCAAAGATTCTGGTCTGGAAATCACTGAGCAGAATGCGGGCCGTATCGGTGCTGCCATCGGTTCCGGTATTGGTGGCCTTGGTCTGATTGAAGAAAACCATGAAAAACTGCTGGCCAGTGGCCCGCGCAAGTTGTCACCATTTTTTGTGCCGTCAACCATCATCAATATGATTGCCGGTCATTTGTCTATCATGCTGGGGCTGCAAGGGCCGAATATCAGTATTGTCACGGCCTGTACCACGGGTGTGCACAATATTGGCCATGCGGCGCGGATGATTGCTTATGGTGATGCCGATGCCATGCTGGCTGGTGGCGCTGAGAAAGCGTCGACCACATTGGGTATGGGTGGATTTGGCGCGGCACGGGCACTGTCGACCCGCAACGACGCACCGGAACAGGCCAGTCGGCCGTGGGACAAAGACCGCGATGGTTTTGTACTCGGTGACGGCGCAGGTGTGGTGATGCTGGAAGAATACGAACACGCCAAGGCGCGGGGCGCAAAAATTTATGCCGAGCTGGTTGGTTTTGGCATGAGCGGCGACGCTTACCACATGACCTCTCCGCCAGAAAATGGCCGCGGTGCTGCATCGGCTATGGCCAATGCGATGCGGGATTCCGGTGTGTCGCTGGATAAAGTGAAGTACATCAACGCGCATGGCACTTCGACTCCGGCCGGTGATATTGCCGAAACGATGGCGATCAAATCGATTTTTGGCGACAAGCCACAAGGCCTGATGGTCAGTTCCAGCAAATCCATGCTGGGCCATTTGCTGGGGGCTGCGGGTTCAGTGGAATCAATTATCACGATTTTGTCGCTGCAGGATCAGCTGGTGACCCCAACTATCAATCTGGACAATCCGGATGAAGGTTGTGATTTGGACTATGTGCCGCATGAATCGCGTCAGGTCCAGATGGAGTATGCCTTGTGTAACTCTTTTGGCTTTGGTGGTACCAACGGTTCTATCCTGTTTCGCAAGATTTGAGCCTGAGTACGCCAACGAATCCCTGAATAACACAGGCTGCAGTAGCAGCCTGTTGTTTTTATGCTGCTTTTTGCTGCTGCCGGCCAATAAAACAACAGCTGACCGGGCACCGATTTCGCCCTTCATAAAATTCAGGCATACTGCCAAGCATGACTGACTATCCCACAACGCTGTCGCATGCCGCTTCAATACTCTGATCGTAGCTTTCAGTATGGTGACGGCCTGTTTTCCACCATCCGGATTGAACAGGGCCGACCGCAATTGTGGCCATTGCACTGGCAACGTCTGCTGGATTCCATGCGGCGTCTTGGTTTTGTACCGCCATCCGAAGCACAAGTACTTGCAGAGGTCACTGCAGCGATTTCGGCAGAGCAGCAAGTGCTGAAAGTATTGATCAGCCGCGGCCATGGCGCTCGCGGGTATGGCACGGCCGGCATCGAGGCGGCAGAGATTCATTGCTGGACAGCAGCGTTGCCGGACTATCAGCGCTGGCGACAGCAAGGCGTCTATCTTGGACTGGCAGAGCTGCGGCTTGCCAGACAACCGCTGCTGGCTGGGATCAAACACTGCAGCCGGCTGGAAACTGTCCTGCTGAAACGGGAACAGGAACAAAGTCGCTATGACGAACTGCTGGCGCTGGACCATGCCGGTTCGGTGATTGAAGCCTGTTCTGCTAATGTGCTGTGCTGGCGCGATGAGCAATGGTACACGCCCGAATTGTCCCAAGCTGGCGTTGCCGGTGTGATGCGCCAATTGTTGTTAGAACATGGCGATGTAAAGCAGGTGCAGTGGTCGCTCGCTGAGTTACAGACGGTGGAAGCTATGGCGCTTTGTAACGCGTTGATGGGCGTCGTGCCGGTTTATCAATTTTCAGACAAGCCGCTGCAACTCGAACCTGGGCTCAGGTTACAGCAGCAGGCAGATCAATGGCTTAAGCGGTATAGTGCATGAAAAAACTGTTGTTGCAGCTGGCGCTGCTGTCTTTAGTGGCGGCCTTTGGCATGAAGAATCAGTTGCAGCAAGTGTTGCAAACAAAGGTGCAGCTGAGCGGTCCTTACCTGGAGGTTGCCCCAGGCAGTAATCTGTCGTCTTTGTGCGGACAATGGCAAAACAGCGGCTTGACCGCCTGGCAATGTCAGCAGTTGAAACTGCAATCTTTGTTGCAACCGGAGCTCAGACGCATTCAGGCCGGCGTGTATCAGGTGCAACCGATGAAACTGGCGCAGCTGCTCAGTTTACTGCGCAGCGGTAAAGTCGCACAGTTCAGCCTGATCTTAAAAGAGGGGCAAACCGCTGCGCAGAATCTGGCGGCATTACAGCAGCTGCCTTATCTGGAATCAGATGTGACAGACGCAGTGGCATTGCAGAAGTTACTCAGCTGGCCGGCTGATTGGGGGCCGGCGCCAGTGAATGCCGAGGGTCTGCTGTTCCCGGACACCTATTTTTACACTGCGCACACTAAACTTTCGACCGTATTGTTGCGCGCTCATCAGGTGCTGCTGAGCAGACTGGACAGTGCCTGGTTGAATAAACAGGCGAATTTGCCGTTGAATAACCGCTATGAGCTGCTGACGCTGGCGGCCATCATTGAAAAAGAGAGTGGTCATTTACCAGAGAAGCCGCTGATCGCTTCGGTATTTGTCAACCGTCTCAACACCCGGATGCGCTTACAGACGGACCCCACCGTGATTTATGGGCTTGGCGATCGATATCAGGGCGATATCAAACGGGAGCACCTGAAGGACCCGCATCCCTATAACACTTATGTGCACGGCGGCTTACCGCCCGGGCCTATTGCACTGGTGAGTCTGAGCTCTATTCAGGCCGCCGCCAATCCGGTCAGCTCAGACAAATTGTATTTTGTGGCCAAAGGGGACGGCACACATTATTTTTCGGCGAACCTGAGCGAACATAATGCGGCAGTGCGTCAGTATATTCTTGGGAAAAAATCATGAAAACAGGTCGCTTTATCGTGATCGAAGGCCTGGAAGGGGCCGGAAAAAGCACGGCTGTTGAGACAGTCCGCCAGTGGCTGGCTGCGCAGGGCCACCAGGTCCGCCAGACCCGTGAGCCCGGCGGAACACCGTTAGCGGAGCAAATCCGCCTGCTGGTCAAGTCGGTTCAGCAAGAACAGGTCTCCCCGGTAACGGAACTCCTGCTGATGTATGCCGCCCGTTGTCAGTTGGTGATCAATGTGATTAAACCAGCGCTGGCGCAAGGGGAGTGGGTGCTGGCAGATCGACATGACTTATCGACACGTGCTTATCAGGGCGGTGGGCGCGAGTTGCCTGAGCAGTGGATTGAGCCTTTGCGCCAGCTGGTGCTTGGCGACCTGAAAGCTGATTTGACGCTTTATCTGGACATAGATCCTGCCATTGGGCTTGAGCGCGCGCGCGCACGTGGCGAATTGGATCGGATTGAACTGGAGCAATTAGCTTTTTTCCAGCGGACCC
>CBINNO010000082.1:0-14694 GCA_966252055.1 uncultured Rheinheimera sp.
ATGAAGCAGCATTAAAAGCCGAAGAAGAAGCGCGTCAGGCGGAAGAGCATGCGCGTGAAGAGGCCCGTCTGGAAGCTGAGCGTCAAGCCGCTGAAAAACGTGCCCGCGACGACGCTGAACGCAAAGCGGACGCAGAGCGCAAAGCTGCAGAGACGAAAAAACGTGAAGCTGAGCGTGCTCAGCTGGCAAAAGACGATCCGGAAGAAGCGGCCCGTCGTGCAGCTAAAGAAGAAGCGCGTAAAGAAGCAGAGCGCATCAAAGCGCAGCAGGACGCTGAGCGCCTGCGTAAGCTGGAAGAAGAGGCTCGTCGTCAGGCTGAAGAAGCCCGTCGTCTGGCTGAGGAAAATGCGGATCGCTGGTCAGCGCCGACACCTGATGTCGAGCAAGGCGATTACCACATGACCAGCAATGCTTATGCAAAACAGGCTGAAGACGAAGAAGATTCACGTGATGAACGTGGTGGTCGTCGTCCGGTGAAGAAAGCGCCTGTTGCCAAAGCGAAGAAAAAAGACGATGACGATCGCGATGCATTTAACCGTGCCAATCGTCATAAAAAGAAAAAAGCCCCAACCAGCATGCAGCATGGTTTTAACAAGCCAGCCCAGCCGGTGGAGCGTGAAGTGAAAATTGGTGAAACTATTACTGTTGCTGAGCTGGCTGCCAAAATGGCCGTCAAAGCGTCAGAAGTGATTAAAGTGATGATGAAGATGGGCGCGATGGCGACCATCAACCAGGTCATCGATCAGGAAACTGCGGCCATTGTCTGTGAAGAGATGGGCCACAAGTTTACGCTGACCCGCGAGAACGAGCTGGAAGAAACCGTGATGGCTGACCGTGCCGGTGAAGGTGCGTTGGAGCCGCGTGCGCCAGTCGTTACTGTCATGGGCCACGTTGACCATGGTAAAACGTCTTTATTGGATTACATCCGTAAGGCCAAAGTGGCCGCCGGCGAAGCTGGTGGTATCACGCAGCACATCGGTGCTTATCACGTCGAAACTGACCGCGGCATGATCACCTTCCTCGATACGCCAGGTCACGCGGCGTTTACGTCGATGCGGGCACGTGGTGCCAAGGCGACAGATATCGTGGTGTTGGTGGTTGCTGCTGACGATGGCGTGATGCCACAAACCAAAGAAGCAATTCAACACGCCAAAGCGGCCAGTGTACCAATGGTGGTTGCGGTTAATAAAATCGACAAACCTGATGCAGATCCGGACCGTGTTCGTAACGAACTGTCGCAGTACGGCGTTATTTCGGAAGACTGGGGTGGCGACACGCAGTTCGTGCAGGTTTCGGCGAAGACCGGTTTGGGTATCGACGACCTGTTAGAGTCCTTGCTGGTTCAGGCTGAATTGCTGGAACTGACCGCTGTTCGTGAAGGCATGGCGCGTGGTGTGGTGATCGAGTCTCGCCTGGATAAAGGCCGTGGCCCGGTGGCTTCCATTCTGGTACAGGAAGGGACCCTGAAGCAGGGCGACACTGTGCTGTGTGGTCTGGAATATGGCCGCGTGCGGGCAATGCGTGACGAAAATGGTCATGAAGTCAAAGAAGCAGGTCCGTCGATTCCGGTCGAGATCCTGGGCCTGTCAGGTGTGCCAGCAGCTGGTGACGAAGTGACCGTTGTGCGCGACGAACGTAAAGCCCGTGAAGTGGCGTTGTATCGCCAGGGTAAATTCCGTGACGTCAAATTGGCGCGTCAGCAAAAAGCCAAGCTGGAGAATATGTTCGCCAACATGGCAGAGGGTGATGTGTCAGAGCTGAACATCGTACTGAAAGCAGACGTACAGGGTTCTGTTGAAGCGATCAGTGAATCTCTGATGAAGCTGTCAACCGACGAAGTGAAAGTGAAGATTATCGGCTCTGGTGTTGGTGGTATCACCGAAACCGACGCCTCTCTGGCTGCCGCTTCTTCAGCAATCGTGATCGGCTTCAACGTGCGGGCTGAAGCGACAGCACGTAAGATCATCGAAGATGAAAACCTGGATCTGCGTTACTACAGCATCATCTATGAGCTGCTGGACGAAGTAAGAGCGGCGATGACCGGTATGCTGGCTCCTGAGTTCAAACAGCAGATCATCGGTCTGGCACAAGTGCGGGATGTCTTCCGTTCACCGAAGTTTGGCGCTATTGCCGGCTGTATGGTCACTGAAGGTATCGTCAAACGTAACGCGCCAATCCGCGTGCTGCGTGACAACGTGGTGATTTACGAAGGTGAGCTGGAATCGCTGCGTCGCTTTAAAGACGACGTATCGGAAGTCCGGATGGGCTTCGAATGTGGTATCGGTGTGAAGAACTACAACGATGTCCGCGAAGGCGACCAAATCGAAGTCTTCGAAGTTATTCAGATTGAGCGTACGCTGTAATCTGTTGAATTTATAGAGTATTGAAATGAAGCAGGGGCCAGCGGCCCCTGTTTGTTTCTACAGTCAGGTGAGAACTATGGCCAAAGAATTCAGCCGGACCGACCGGCTAGCCCAGCAGATGCAGCAAGAGATGGCGCTGATCCTGCAACGGGAAATTAAAGACCCGCGTCTGCATACCATGATCACGGTGTCGGATGTTGAAGTGTCAAAAGACTTATCGCACGCAAAAATCTACGTGACTTTTTTGGGGCTGGACGCCGATAAGGTCAAACTGAATCTGGATATTCTGAACGATGCCTGCGGTTTTATTCGCAGCCTGATCGCCAAACGTATCCAGGCGCGTATTGTGCCAACCTTGCGTTTCTATTTTGACAAGTCGCTGGATGAAGGGATCCGGATGGCCAATCTGGTGGAATCTGTGCGCCGGACCGATGAGCAAAAACGGCTCGAAAATGGTCAGGAGCCGGAGCGGCAACCGAAGGCACAGGACGAAGAAGAGTAAGCATGGCCCGACGTTCTGTAGATGGTGTCTTGTTGCTGGACAAGCCGCTGGAAGTCTCCAGCAATGGTATTTTGCAGCGGATCCGCTGGTTGTATCAGGCAGAAAAGGCCGGTCATACTGGCGCGCTGGATCCATTAGCATCGGGTTTGCTGCCGATTTGTTTTGGTGAAGCGACCAAGTTCAGCCAGTTCCTGCTGGATACTGACAAAACCTACGAAGTCAGCGCCCGTTTTGGTATTCGGACCGACACCTCGGACGCGGCCGGCGAAGTGATTGTAGAGAAACCGGTGTTATTTGACCAAGCCGCTCTGGCAGCCGCAGTGGTGGCGATGCGTGGAGCTCAGTTGCAGGTGCCGACCATGTTTTCGGCACTGAAGTACCAGGGGCAACCGCTGTATAAGTATGCCCGGCAAGGCATTACAGTGCCGCGCGAAGCAAGACCCATCACCATTTTTCGCTTTGACTTGCTCGAATTTGATGGCCGCGATGCGCGCTTTGTGGTGCATTGCAGTAAAGGCACTTATATCCGCACGCTGATTGATGATTTGGGGGAAACCCTTGGCAGCGGCGCTTACGTGACGGCGCTGCGCCGCACCCAAGTTGGGCCCTTTCAGGCCAGCCAGATGCTGACGGAACAACAACTTGTGCTGTTCAACGATGCCAAAGACTGGGCCGCGCTGGATGCGTTGTTGTTGCCGATGGACGTGGCCTTGACTGGCCTGCCGAAACTTCATCTGCAGTCTGCAGAGGTCAAAAGGCTGCAACATGGCCAGTCTGTCTTATTAACGCCTGCTTTGTTGTCTCAGCTGCCGGACCTTGCTGATACTGCTATCAGTTTGTATGGGCCGGATAGCGAATTGATTGGGGTAGGCATGCAGGAAGGTGCAGAGCTGAAATCACGTCGTTTGCTTAATACGGCGAAAAGCCCGGCGGCTGGCGGTTAGCGCAGTCGCAAACTGTTGTTGCCAAACTGAATGAGCGTGTTAGAATGCGCGCTCTTTTTTGGTTGTAGGCTGGATTAGTGGCCGGCTGCAACTGTTCTTAAATATCCTGGAGGATACTATGTCACTAACTACTGCTGAAAAAGCAAAAATCCTGGCCGATTTCGGTGCCAACGCTGCTGACTCAGGTTCTACTGAAGTTCAGGTTGCTCTGCTGACTGGTTCTATCAACAAGCTGCAACCACACTTCGCTGAGCACAAGCATGACTACCATTCACGTCGTGGTCTGCTGCGTATGGTTTCTCAGCGTCGTAAACTGCTGGACTACCTGAAGCGTACAGATTCAGCACGTTATGCAACACTGATCGAGCGTTTAGGTCTGCGTCGTTAATCGACACAGTAAAAAAGGGCCGGAAGGCCCTTTTTTATTGCAACTTTTCCAGCCGTTTTTCGGCTGCCCCTGACGATTGTTTTGCCTTTGGTTTGACTTTTTCCTGCCGTCTTTCTTCCTGTTTGAAACTTTCCTTGCAGCGCAATGCCAAAGCCTCGCTTCGCGGTAAAAAGCGTCTGAAATTTCTCCGTTTCTGCCGGGTGCTGAACTATCTTTTAAGACCCCGAAACAGCTATACTGTGCCGCGCATTAACGAGCAAAAAACAGGTCGTGTAAAAGGCTCAACCGGAGCCCTCCGCCACACGATGAACAAAGGAAAAATATCAAGTGAATCCCATCGTAAAATCATTTCAGTTTGGCCAGCATACCGTTACTTTAGAAACCGGCGTGATTGCCCGTCAGGCAGATGGCGCTGTACTGGCCAGTATGGGTGACACTGCAGTGCTGGTCACTGTAGTGGGCAAAAAAGAGCCAAAGCCAGGTCAGGATTTCTTCCCGCTGACGGTCAACTATCAGGAAAAAATGTACGCCGCTGGCCGTATCCCAGGTGGTTTCTTCAAACGTGAAGGTCGTCCGAGTGAAGGCGAAACGCTGACTTCCCGTCTGATTGACCGCCCAATCCGGCCATTATTCCCGGAAGGTTTCACTAACGAAGTGCAGGTTATTGCCACTGTCGTGTCGGTCGAGCCGGACATTCAGCCGGATATCATTTCAATCCTGGGCACTTCAGCTGCGCTGGCCATCTCCGGCATTCCGTTCAGCGGCCCGCTGGGCGCTGCCCGTGTTGGTTATATCAACGACCAGTACGTATTAAACCCATCAGAAGAAGCACTGAAGACCAGTAAACTGGATTTAGTCGTCGCGGGTACGGCAAATGCCGTTCTGATGGTGGAATCAGAAGCGGAAGTGTTATCAGAAGACGTCATGTTAGGCGCTGTGGTATACGGCCATCAGCAAATGCAGGCTGCTATCAAAGCTATCAATGAATTTGCCGCAGAAGCAGCAAAACCGGCCTGGAACTGGGTTGCACCAGCCAAAAATGAAAGCCTGATCAGCCGCATCGCTGAGCTGGCTTCGGCAGACCTGGGCGATGCTTACCGTATCACCGAAAAAGCAAAACGTTACGAGCGTATCGGCGAAATCAAAGCCGCTGTATTTGCCAAACTGAAAGCCGAACTGGCCGAAGGCAGCAGCCTGAACGAAACCGAAGCTGGCGACATTTTCCACAGCCTGGAATCCAAAATCGTTCGTAGTCGTATCATTGCCGGCGAGCCGCGGATCGACGGTCGTGACAACGAGATGATCCGTGCACTGTCCGTTATGACAGGCGTGCTGCCACGCACACACGGTTCTGCGCTGTTCACCCGTGGTGAAACGCAAGCACTGGTGACTTGTACTCTGGGGACCGCCCGTGACGCCCAGACAGTAGATGACCTGCTGTCTGATAAAA
This sequence comes from uncultured Rheinheimera sp., assembly GCA_966252055.1. Lineage (GTDB taxonomy): Bacteria > Pseudomonadota > Gammaproteobacteria > Enterobacterales > Alteromonadaceae > Pararheinheimera. Next base: position 5,648 of record CBINNO010000082.1, read on the forward strand.
CCGACACTTTCCTGTTCCACTACAACTTCCCGCCGTTCTCTGTGGGTGAGACTGGCATGGTCGGTTCACCGAAACGCCGCGAAATCGGCCACGGCCGTTTGGCAAAACGCGGTGTGGCCGCTGTGATGCCAGATTTTGAGAAATTCCCATATACAGTGCGGATGGTGTCAGAAATCACCGAGTCAAACGGTTCAAGCTCAATGGCTTCCGTTTGTGGCTCTTCACTGGCTCTGATGGACGCGGGTGTGCCAATCAAAGCGTCGGTCGCTGGTATCGCCATGGGTCTGGTGCTGGAAGGCGACAAGTTTGTGGTGTTGTCTGACATCCTGGGTGATGAAGACCACCTGGGCGACATGGACTTTAAAGTGGCCGGCAGCACTGCAGGTATCACTGCGCTGCAAATGGATATCAAGATCGAAGGCATCACGCCGGAAATCATGCAAATTGCGTTGAAACAAGCCAAAGCCGCGCGTCTGCATATCCTCAATGTGATGGATTCTGCGATCAACACTCACCGTTCTGAGCTGTCAGCACACGCTCCACGCATCTACATCCTGAACATCAACCCGGAGAAAATCCGTGATGTGATTGGTAAAGGTGGCGCGGTGATCCGTCAGATCACTGAAGAATCTGGTACTCAGATTGAGATTGAAGATGATGGTACTATCAAAATCGCCGCGACCAACAGCAAAGCTGCGGGCATAGCTATCGCGAAGATTGAAGCCATCACTGCTGAAATCGAAGTGGGTGCGGTGTACGACGGTGAAGTGGTCCGGATCGTCGATTTCGGCGCCTTCGTTAACGTGCTGCCTGGTAAAGATGGCCTGGTTCACATTTCACAAATCTCCGAAGAGCGCGTGAGCAATGTGGCGGACCACCTGCAACTGGGTCAGAAAGTCAAAGTGAAGGTACTGGAAGTAGACAAGCAGGGCCGTGTCCGTCTGTCTATCAAAGAAGCCAACAGCAAAGCGGGCGAGGCTGCCCATGCCGAAGCGCAGTAATACGCTGACGCTGCCACTGCTGCTCTGTGCAGCAGTGGTCTTTTCTGGCTGTCAGCTGGCGCCAAAAGCGCCGGCTGGCGTGTTGCTCGAAAATCCACTCGAACCTGAACCTCTGGCCGCTCCTTTTCGAACTGAAGTGGCGATAGCCCGTATTTCGGAAATGCTGCAAAGTGGCAAAATGTCTGAGCAGGAACGGGCGCGTTTGCATTATGACCGTGGTGTGATGTACGACAGTGTCGGTTTATCGGCATTGGCCCGCTACGATTTTATGCGCGCACTTAGGCTGAAGCCGGACATGGCTGACGCCTATAACTTCATGGGCATTCAGCACACTCTCAACGGTGATTTTGATCAGGCTTATGAGGCATTCGATGCCGCTCTGGAGCTGGAACCTCAGTATCAGTACGCTTATCTGAACCGTGCTATTGCCTTGCAATATGACGGCAAGCTGGCGCTGGCCATCGACGATTTTCAGGCCTTTCAGGCGCTGAAGCCTGAAGACCCATATCGTAGTCTTTGGCTGTTTCTTGCCAAGGCGGAACAGTCTGAACCAGAAGCTTTAGCCATGCTTGCGCAAGCACAGAGCAAGCTGGACCCGGCGGTTTGGGCAAGTCAGATCGTCGCGTTTTACCTGGGCCAGATCACCGAGCAGCAGTTACTGCAAAAAGCAGCAAGTGGCGCTGTGGAGCCGCGTCAGTTGGCTGAACAGCTCTGTGAAATGTACTTTTATCTGGCGAAATGGCACAGCCTGAAGCAGAATCCAACGCAAGCACTGACCTATTACAAGAAGTCTTTGTCGACCAATGTTTATGAGTTTGTTGAACATCGCTATGCGCGGATCGAGATGGCTTTATTGCGACAGGCGGTGGTGTTTAAAGATGAACAGCACCAGCAACATGACTCAACTGACAAAGAACATGATGGGCATACCGCGCATTAATTCTGATTCAGGATGGAAAAAAAGCCGGCTTGCTGGCTTTTTTTTATTGCTCACTTTATTTGGCTGCCAACCCGATGCCGTGCCCGTTCCGGGAGCTCTGGAGTACAGCAAAGCCCAGCAAGCATTAGAAGCGAAGATGCCGATTAAGGCGACGGAGCATCTGGCACGGGCGGTTCAACAAGGCCACCCACAGGCTGCAGTCGCCTGGCTCCAGTTGACTGACGAACAACTGGGCCCTTTGGCCCAATTGCGCCAATTGCAGCAATGGCGGGGCGGATCCATCGATGCCGAAGTGGCGCGTACATTGGGCTTATGGCAGCAACCGGGGATAGCTCATCCCGCCATTGAAACACATCCGGTCGTGTCCACATGTCAGCTCAAAGTTCAGCCGGTGCTGAGTTCGGCCGTCTCATTGAGACACTGGCAGCAGTTTGTCGCCGGCTGGTCAACGTCGGCGTTGGCGAATTTGCCCGTTTGTTTTACCAAACCTGTGCTGCTCGACAGCAGGGTACTTGCCTGTTCAGAACAACAAGGGCAGCGCATTCGCTGTGACGAGATGGCTCTGACCCAGCTGGTCGCTGAGACTGACGCGCAAGTCCTGTTGGTGGCGGCAGGGCGCGGCAATGCCAGCTATAACAACGGCTGGTTACAGTTGCCGGAGAATTTTTCAGCGGCGCTGTTTCGCCATGAATTCAGTCACGTGCTGGGTTTTTTGGATGAGTATGCGCTCAGCCCGCAAGTGGCACAGGACGTCTGCCGGCCAGGCGTCCGAGCCCCGAACTTATTACTGTCTGCCTCAGATTTGCCGGATTACGCCCGACATTTCGGGCTTGATACAGACCAACTCCAACTGACACCAGTTGCCACCTGTCAGCAGGCAGGCTTGCAGGCTTTTCGGCCTGTGGCATCCGACAGCCATATGCAGCATTATGAGTTGGCGATGCCACCTTTGTATCTGCAGTTGATGGCAAAACAGCTGGAGACACCGCAACAGATCATGCCCGTGCAGTATTATTTTGCTTATCTGGCGAAGCAACAGCAGGACATGGACAACTGGCGACAGCTGATGCAAAAAGCGGCTGCTTTTGGTTATCCGGCGGCGCAGGGAGGTTTGACGGCCGCCGGTCTTAGTTGGTCAGCTCGTTAAGTTCGCGGCTGAGTAATTCGGCATCACCGAGGTTGAGTTCCAGCAGCCGGCGCAAGTGACTGGCGCTTTCGATATCAAGACGTTCACAGCGCAGGCCGACAGAATTTTCATGCAAGTGCGCGATGCTGACATCCATTTCAAGTACCAGCTCGGACTGGTCCAGCTGAAACTGCAAATGGGCGGTCTCTCCCAACTGGCCGCTAAATTGAGCTGGCTTCTCAATCAACGCACCTTTAAGCGACAGATCAAGCACTTGAGTGAAGTAATTCTGACCCTGAAAGCGCAAGGTGGCCTGATTGTTATATAAAATGCGACTGAACTTACGGTTATCCATAGCGGCACCAGACCCTGAACATCAAGAAACTCCCTCAGCATAAGCTGTTTTTGGTCAAAAAAACAGGCTGTTGCGACACAGCCTGTTCCGTGATGACCACCTGCAATACCTTCGCAGAATCAGTTGGGTTTATGCAGGCCGATATCCTCGCCAGCCGCCTGGCGGTCTGCGTGATAGCTCGACCGGACAAAAGGCCCTGAGGCAACGTGTTTAAATCCCATCTCAAAACCCAGCCGTTTGATTTCATCAAACTCGGCAGGGGAGACGTACCTTTTGACCGGCAGGTGGTGTTTGCTGGGCTGCAGATACTGGCCGACCGTCAGCATATCGACGTTATGTGCACGCAGGTCGCGCATGACTTCGAGGATTTCTTCGGTGGTTTCGCCAAGACCAACCATCAGGCCGGATTTGGTGGAAACTTCCGGGTGTGCTTCTTTGTAACGACGCAGCAGCTCGAGTGACCATTTATAGTCAGCACCCGGCCGCGCCAGTTTGTAAAGCCGTGGGGCGGTTTCGAGGTTGTGGTTAAACACATCCGGTGGAGTCTGCGTCAGAATGTCCAGGGCCGTGTCCATGCGGCCACGGAAATCCGGCACCAGCACTTCGATTTTGATGCTGGGGCTTTCACGACGAATCGCGCTGATACAGTCAGCAAAATGCTGAGCCCCGCCGTCACGCAGGTCGTCGCGGTCCACCGAGGTGACCACCACATACTTGAGCTTCATATCTTTGATAGTCAGCGCCAGCTTTTCCGGCTCTTCGGCGCTGGGCGGCAACGGGCGGCCATGGGCAACATCACAAAACGGGCAGCGCCGGGTACAGATAGCGCCCAGGATCATAAAAGTGGCAGTGCCGTGGTTAAAGCATTCGGTTAAGTTTGGGCAGGACGCTTCTTCACAGACCGAATGCAGGCCGTGTTTGCGCAGTGCCCCTTTGATTTCATCAATCCGCTCTGAGCTTTTCGGCAGCTTGATTTTCAGCCATTCTGGCTTGCGCAGCATTTCACTCGGTTCGGTTGGCAGCACTTTGACCGGAATTAAGGCCATTTTGTCGGCGTCGCGCAGCTTGACGCCGGCTTCCATACGGGCTGTTTTAGTCATCTGGATTCAAACCCTGTTTGTTGTTCAGTTTGGCTGACGTTGAGCAGCCGGACCAGCTGAGCGCTCAGCTGTTGTTTGGCCTCTGTCATCGACAGCGGGCCACCTAAATCTTTGCTCTGGACCATTTGCATGCCGGCATAACCGCACGGGTTAATACGCGAAAACGGCGCCAGATCCATGTCGACATTCAGTGCAAGACCATGAAAGGTACAACCTTTACGGACGCGCAGGCCCAGCGAGGCCACTTTTTTTTCATCGACATAAACACCCGGTGCATCGGCCTTGGCATACGCAGTCACACCATTGGCAGCCAGCGTGTCGACGATGCTTTGTTCAATCAGATTGACCAGTTGGCGGACGCCGAGGTTGCGTCTTTTGATATTCAGCAGCACATAAGCAACCAGCTGACCTGGGCCGTGATAAGTAACCTGACCGCCGCGGTCCACCTGGACCACAGGGATGTCGCCGGGAAACAACAGATGTTCTGCCTTACCGGCTTGGCCTTGAGTAAACACCGGCGGATGCTCCAGCAACCAGATCTCATCTGGCGTGCTGTCATCCCGCTGGTCGGTGAATTGTTGCATGCGGTGCCAGGCTTCGGTGTAATCGACCAGGCCCAGATCGCGGAGAATCAGCTTGTCAGTCAGCGTCACGCGGGACTCCTTCGGCACTTCCGGCCGGCATTATAAAGCGATAGCCGGCCAGATCGAGCTTTACATCACATAACGGACCAGTTCGAGTTTGCCCAGTTCAGTGTACAGCAGCTCGATGTGGTCTTTGCTGGTGACCGTCACGCTGACCGACACTGAGTGGTAATTGCCTTTACTGGATGGTTTGACCGACGGTGAATAATCGTTGGCGCCGGCGTGAAGATTTAAGGTGGCGATCACAGTCGGCACCAGTTCCTCGTGGGCCAGGCCAACCACTTTAAAGGTGAAAGCGCAGGGAAATTCGAGGTATGCATCAAAATTGGTATCTTTTACGATAGTGACCACAGTGAGCTCCTGTCGACAGCAAAAAACGGTGCAGTATTCTAACAAAAAGTCCCGGTCAGTGCCGGGACTTTTGTGATTGTGTGCTTAAGGAAACGCTGTTATTGCAGCTGCATTTTGACGTAGTCGACCAGACGACCAAAAATACCAGCCTGTTCAATGTCTTCCAGCGCCACTAACGGATACTCGGCGACATCTTCGTCATTGAGCTTCAGATAGACAGTCCCGACGACCTGGCCTTTGGTAATAGGAGCCACCATTTGCTGGCTCAGTTTAAAATCGGCTTTTAAGTTTTTGCGCTGACCACGTTGCAGCGTGATTGGGGTTTCGCTCAGTACGCCTAAGCTGATGTTCTCTTTGGTGCCTTGCCAGACACGCTGCTGGGCAAATTCTTCTCCGGCTTTGTATGGGGAGAAGGTTTCGAAGAAGCGAAAGCCGTAGGTCAGCAATTTTTTGTTTTCGCCTTCACGGGCTTTCGGGCTTTCAGTGCCCATCACCACGGAAATCAGCCGCATGCCGTCTTTGGTCGCTGACGTCACCAGACTGTAGCCTGCCTCTGAGGTGTGGCCGGTTTTGATGCCATCCACGTTCAGGCTTTTGTCCCACAGCAGGCCGTTGCGGTTGTACTGTTTGATACCGTTAAAAACATACTCTTTTTCGGCGTAGATTTTGTATTCGTCCGGCACGTCACGGATGAGTGCAACCGACAACTTGGCCATGTCGCGTGGCGTGGTTTTCAGTTCAGGGTCCGGCAAACCGTGTGAATTGGTGAAATGGGTGCTGTCCATGCCAATACGCTTGGCGTGGGCGTTCATCAGCTCGACAAAACCGCCTTCAGTGCCGGCGATATGTTCGGCCATGGCGACACAAGCATCGTTACCAGACTGGATAATAATGCCGCGGTTGAGTTCTTCCACCGAAATGGTTTTGCCCACTTCGATAAACATCTTGCTCGAATCACTGTATTTTTTTGACCAGGCATTTTCACTGATAGTGACCTGATCGCCTGGTTTGACGTTACCGTTTTTGATTTCGGTACCGATGACATAGCTGGTCATCATTTTGGTCAGACTGGCCGGTGCCAGTTGTGTATCGGCATTGCCTTCGGCCAGTACTTTACCCGTGTGGTAATCAATCAGGATATAACCTTTCGCGTTTACTTCAGGGGCGGAAGGGGTGACCTGGACGGTCTGACTGTGGGCGAAAAAACTCAGACAGCTGAAGCTGCTGACTACAAGAAGACGACGATACTGATTCATGAGACTCTTTCTTATTGTGCTGGCAGTTAATCTTACGCGGCCATTCAGCCGCATACTTGTTTATTGGTGAAGTACGCATTTGGATAAGCGCCGGCGCGCACAGTGTCCAGCAGTTGCTGTGCATTGCCACGAATTGGCCCTGCCAGTAATCGGTACAAACCGTTGGCAGGTTCAATCGCTGTAGGTACGGACAACTGGGCGCTGATTTCGTTCCCGAGTTTTTGCACTTTAGCGCGGTCACTGCTGGCGATCAGCTGGATAAAACAGCCGCCGCCGGCGGCTGCCGTATTCTGAGCTGCCGTTGTGCGTACTGGCGCTTTGGCTGCTGCTGTTGTCGCAGCGCTGCTGGCAACGGCCGTCACAGCGGCTGCGCTGCCTGCCGGGTTATAAGGGCGTTCGACAAATTCATCACGCTTTGGCACGCTGGGCGCGCCGCCTACCGGCTGATAAGGAATATCCGGCAGCCGCGCTATCGGTGTGGCTACCGTTTCCTGATTGATCATCGCCGGTGACGTAATGAGCTCAACCCGCACCCGGCCAGTGCCGCCGGGGAAAATGCCCAGTTTGTAAGCAGCTGAGTAGGACAAATCGATAATGCGGTCATTGTGAAACGGCCCGCGGTCATTGACGCGCACAATCGCCGTTCTGTAGTTGTCGAGGTTGGTGACCCGCACATAAGAAGGCAGCGGCAGTGTTTTGTGGGCCGCGGTCATCGAAAAGACGTTGTAGGTTTCGCCATTGGACGTCAGATGGCCGTGAAACTTATTGCCGTACCAGGAGGCAGTGCCTTCTTCCTGATATTCGAGAATGTCGGTGCGCGGGGAATAATTCACGCCGTAAATATTGTAAGGTTTATTGCCGCCACGACTGAGCGGTTCAACGGATGGATCCGGATCTTTCAACTCATCTTCTGTCGGCAACCGATACGGGATACTGTCTTTGTCCTGGGCGTAACGGCCGGCGTTGGGGTCCATATTGTTACGTGGGCTGCTGCTGCCGCTTTCCGGCGCACTGGAACAGGCACCGAGTAACGCCGCAATGGCCAGTGCAGGCAAATGCCGGCAGGCAGGGCGACGTAAAGGCATTAAGGCAAAAGTCGCAGGGAAGGCCAGAGAAAAACACGATTTTTGCTTCATGATTGTTTTGCTAACATCCGTTTGTGAGTACTAATCGACATCAGAATGCCAAAGCCAGCCATCAATGTCACCAGCGAAGTACCGCCGTAACTGACCAGCGGCAAAGGCACGCCAACGACCGGCAGGATACCAGATACCATGCCGATGTTGACAAAGACATAGACAAAAAACGTCAGGGTGATGCTGCCGGCGAGAAACTTACTGTAATTGTCCTGCGCCTGGCTGGCGATGACGAGACCACGGCCCAGAATAAACAGATAAAGGGCAAGCAGCAGGATCACGCCCATCAGGCCAAACTCTTCGGCGTACACCGCAAAAATAAAGTCAGTATGACGCTCTGGCAGGAACTCCAGCTGCGACTGAGTACCCAGCAGCCAGCCTTTGCCTTCAATACCGCCAGAGCCGATGGCAATTTTGGACTGAATGATGTGATAGCCTTTGCCCAGCGGGTCCCGTTCTTCATCCAGCAGCGTCAGTACGCGCTGACGCTGATAATCGTGCATCAGAAAATTCCACAGGATCGGAATAAAACCCGCCACTAATCCGGCAATGACGCCGATGATTTTCCAGCTCATGCCACTGAAAAAGATGATAAAAACGCCGGCGACGCAGACCAGAATCGAGGTGCCCAGATCGGGTTGTTTGGCTATCAGCAGGGTTGGGATCAGGCACAAAATAAACCCAACCAGAATATCGCGGATTTTCGGCGGAACTGTCTGTTTTGCCATATACCAGGCCACGGCCATCGGCACCGCCAGTTTCATGATTTCTGACGGCTGGAACTTGGTAAAGCCCAAATTGAGCCAGCGGGTGGCGCCTTTGGCGGTGTAACCAAACAGCTCCACCAGCACCAGTAAAAACACGCCGACGGCATACAAGGGGACAGACCAATGCTGATAGGTTTTTGGGTTGATGTGGGCCAGACCAAACATCACCAGCATCGCCAGCCCCAGACGCGCCGCCTGGGCTTCAACCATCAGCAGGTCCTGGCCATCGGCACTGTAGAGAGTGACCAGGCCGACGACGATCAGCGCCAGCAGACCAAGCAGCAGCGGTAAGTCGATGTGCCAGCGCTGCAGCGTACTTTGTGAATCTTTAACATAACTGTTCATTGTCCGCCTCCTGTGGCGGGGACTGG
>CBINNO010000083.1:0-14694 GCA_966252055.1 uncultured Rheinheimera sp.
AACGGTGCTGTTCTGAAAGTTCCTTACACTGTAGATGCTACTGGCAACTTCGTTCGTATCTCTAACGAGCACACTGAAGCTGCAGAAATCACTATGGATGTATTCGGTGAGAACCTGGCTGCTGGTTCAGCTGGCAAAGAAACTGTAGGCGTAGCTGTTGGTTCAGTACCAGCTAAATCTTCAGTTCTGCTGTTAGTTTCTGACCTGATCACCAAAGCGAAAGCTGCTGGTTACACTGGTGACGTTGCTGCTGCAAACACCAACGGTAAGCGTCATTTCATGACCTTCACTGTAACTGCTCCGAAGAACAAAGTTCACGGTGTATCTGTTCAGAAGATCACTGGCGGTTCAGACCGCGTGATCCCAGTTCTGGATCAAAACGACTGGAATCAGTAATCTGATCCCATAGTTAAAAGCCCCGCGCGAGCGGGGTTTTTTTTTGTGCAATATATTTGGAAAGTAGAATTATGGTGATGCGTTATCTGGCTGTTTTAGCGGTCCTAGCTGCAACCATGCAGCAACCTGTTTTGGCAAAAGCGCAAGACGTTGCGCAGCTTGAAGCAAGAGTAAAAGCCCTTGAAGAAAAACTGAATAAAATTAAAGAAGTTCAGGAAATCACTGCGCGTCGTGTCGGTCTCGGAGCCCTGGTTCCATATGAAAGCATTGGTTTCGATGACGGTCATGTGGTGGGTAAAAAAGATGCACCTATCGTTATTATGGAGTTTACCGATCTCGAGTGTCCCTACTGCCGTGAGTTTTATAAAACTATCTACCCGAAAATCAAATCTAAATTGGTCGACTCAGGTAAGGTCGTTTTTGTCAGCCGTGATTTTCCATTGATTAATAGCCACAAGCAGGCTGGTTATGCTGCTGTAGCTTTACGTTGCGCACGTCAACAGGGCCAGTATGACAAACCGAAATCTTATCTGTTTGACAATACCGGTAAGCTGGTTCCAGAATCTCTGAAGAAAGAATTTGTCAGCTATGGCATGGATGATAAAAAACTGGATACCTGTATGAACGATCAGAACATCCATCAGGAAGTTAAAGACGCCTATCAGCTGGGGATGGACTTAGGTTTGGCCTCTACGCCGTCTTTCCTGATTGGGAAGAATAAAGGTGAAAAGCTGACAGACTACAAAGTGGTCACGGGGGCCGGCACACTGGAACAATTTGAAGAAATTATCGCTGATATTCAGAAGTAATTAATACTGCCAGTTAGACCGGTGCGGATGAACATCTGCATCGGTCAGTATTTTAGCCGATGCTGTTGTTTACTGACAAATTGACAAGTAATAGTTAAAATGCAGCGTTACTCATGCTTTGTTCATCTTTTTGCTCATAAAGTTAGATCCGTCGGGTGTAACACCGTATAGGAGGTTCGTCAATGTTGGAGCTGCTTTTGTCACTGCCACGGTATGTGAAGCGTTTGATCAGTGTCATAGCAGATGTGATTTTTCTTTCAGTTTCTATTATTTCTGCGGCATTTATCACTCAAAACCAGATCTCGATTATTTTCCCGCATTTGATTTTAATGTTCATTTTATCATTGCCTATCTCTGTCATTGTGTTTGTCAAACTTGGGCTTTACCGCGCAGTTATTCGCTATATGGGGCAGCATGCGCTGGGGGCTGTATTAGCAGGTTTAATCAGCAATGCGTTAGTGTTGCAGTTGCTGTTCGAATTGTTCAATCTTGAAGACCTTGGCCGCTTGCTTGCCGTTTATGTCCTGCTGAGTTTGTTGTTAGTTGGTGGCAGTCGATTATTAGTTCGAAACTTAATTTCGCAGCGAAATGTGGTGCACAAAGAGCGGGTGTTGATTTATGGCGCTGGTTCGTCCGGGCGTCAGTTAGCGCAGGCATTACTGAACGGCGAGCAGTTTCATCCGGTGGCGTTCGTCGATGACGATGTGACCTTACAGCGCTCAACCATCCTTGGCATTCACGTCGGCAGCCCGAGTCAGATTGCTGCGATTATCAAATCCAAAAGCATACGCCGGATTCTGCTGGCGCTTCCTTCCGCCAGCCGTGCGCGCCGGCGCGAGGTTCTGGAGAGTCTTGGCAATATGCCCATCCCCGTCCAAACCGTTCCCGGTATGAGCGATATCGTAGACGGTACAATGCGGATAGACGAGTTACAAGACGTTAAGATCGAGGATTTACTAGGCAGGGATCCGGTTGAGCCAAATCTGAAACTGATGCATGCAAATGTGAAAGACAAAGTCGTGATGGTGACCGGAGCTGGCGGTTCGATCGGCTCTGAGTTATGCCGTCAAATCATTCAATATGAACCAAAAGCATTAGTTTTGTTTGAACTTTCAGAGTTCGCTTTATACACCATTGAACAGGAATTGCGCGTCGCAATTGTCGAGAAACAAAAAGAAATAGCTCTGTTTCCAGTGATAGGGAATGTGCAGAAACGGGCCAGAATTCAAGCGGTCATGACAAGATTTGGGATACAAACAGTCTATCACGCAGCTGCATATAAGCATGTGCCACTCGTTGAATATAACGTTGTCGAAGGCGTTGTTAATAATGTTTTTGGTACCTGGCATGCCGCGGAGGCAGCTGTAGCGTCAGGTGTTGAAACCTTTGTGCTGGTGTCGACTGATAAAGCTGTACGCCCGACCAATATCATGGGAGCCTCTAAGCGGTTGGCTGAGCTGGCTTTGCAGGGCGTGGCGCAACGGCAACGAGATACCTGCTTTTGTATGGTGCGTTTTGGCAACGTCTTGGGGTCTTCAGGGTCTGTAGTACCATTGTTTCGGGAGCAGATCCGTAATGGCGGCCCTATCACGGTCACACATCCAGATATCATCCGTTATTTCATGACTATACCTGAAGCGGCTCAACTGGTTATTCAGGCCGGAGCTATGGGGAAAGGTGGAGATGTCTTTGTGCTGGATATGGGAGAACCAGTTCGCATCGCTGATTTGGCTCGTCGTATGGTCCATCTGATGGGGCTCGAGATACGTGACCAGCAACACCCTGATGGTGATATCGAAATCAGTTTCTCAGGTCTTCGTCCAGGAGAGAAACTCTATGAAGAATTGCTGATTGGCGAAAATGTCCGGCAAACTGCGCACCCCCGCATTATGGCGGCGGATGAGGTGGCTTTGAGCTGGCGTGAAATGGCGGATTTGTTGCGTCAGCTCGAATATCATTGTGACCATTTTGCCGTGGAACGAATTGTCCAGTTAATCACCGAAGCGCCGACAGGCTTTAGTCATAGTAGCGAAGTTTGTGATTTGGTTGATCTTCCGGTCGCGGCGAGTGCAAAAGGAAGTCCCAAAACAGAGGATAGCGTTACTGAGCTCCCTGTTGCGTTGGTACGTTTGAGTTAGGCACCGCCACGCTCATTTGGCAATAGTTCCAGAGTTCAGTTAATGCCTGTATATCTGAGTATCGTCCCGCTAAAAGCCAGTTTGCGATAGCAACTGCTACGTCAGGATAAAACACTCTGCTTTGGTACTCTGAGCTTGTCAGAAAATTGCGAATGCACAAAGCTGACAGGGCTGCGGTACTTTGAGCCAAGCCGAGCAACTGCAGTGCTGCTGCATTACTTTCCTGTTCACTTTGCCCTTTAAGTGGCTTGACCAGAATCGGTTTTTGCAGTTGCAAAGCCTCACTGATGAGCTCAAAACCTGCATTGCTAATCACCGCAGTACATTGATGCAACGCCTGTCTAAAACCCTGCACTGAAGGCGGGCAAAACCGCAGATGAGCCGGAGCCTCGGCGGGTTCGCTGACGCCATAGATCACAAACTGAAATTCAGACAGAGGAGAGAACCAGCGTAACACGTCTGTCGTGCTTTCAAACGGCAGATAAACCAACACAGTGCTTGTTGCTGTCCGGCAGTGTTCTTTTGCGCTGAGATCGGGTCTCGTGGCTGCCAATGTTAAGTCGATAATAGGCGGCAGGATCACCTGACTGGCGCCCGGCATTTGGTCAAAATGGTGCCAGTGTAAGCCAATCCGTGTCTGTGCTGGCGCATACCATTTCAGCAGTTGTCGCTGCCAGAAAGGCATGCCAACGGGTTTTGGCAGCGAATGAAATGCATATTGGTGACCGATACCGATGACGGGGGTATTTTGTAGCTTCGCCGCCCAGGCGGTAATGGGCTCAAAGTCGGTGAGCACCAGATCATAACCGCGGGTATCCAGTTGGCGTACGTCCTGCCAGAACTGGCAAAGATTGGCTTCCCGCCAGGTCTGACGCCAGCAGACCTGGCCAGACACGCTGACAAAAGTCAGGCCCTGACGCCACTGGTAATCGCCAAACGCAGACATCTCGAACAATTTGTCGGCCGGACGGCCACTGAATAAAAAGTCGATGGCTATCGGATATGCTGCCAAAGCTTTTTGCAGCGCTCTGGCTCTGCTGATATGCCCATTCCCTGTCGCTTGTACTCCGTATAACAGTCTGAGCATGGTGGTTCCTTCAGGACCAGACCAGCTCCTTAAAATGCAGCCGGCACATGGACACATATCGGTCATTACCGCCTATTTGGACTTGGGAGCCCGCGGTTGACGGCTTGCCGTCGGCATCCAGCCGCACCACAAAGTTGGCTTTGCGGCCGCAATGACAGATGGTTTTCAGTTCAATCAGTTTGTCTGCCCAGGCCAGTAATGCCTGACTGCCGGCGAAAGTTTCGCCAAGAAAATCGGTGCGAAGGCCAAACGCCAGCACTGGGATCTTCATTAAATCAACGACATCAGTCAGCTGACGGACTTGCTCCTTGGTCAGAAACTGAGCTTCGTCTATCAAGACACAATCCAGCCGGTCTTGTTGACTGAGTTGCTGGCAGCGTTGCAAAAAATTCAGTTCAGCATCAAACAGCAGTGCGTCCATCGACAGGCCAATTCTTGAGCTGACTTTGCCAACACCGAAGCGGTCGTCAAAGGCGGCGGTAAAAATAGCCACTTGCATGCCGCGTTCCTGGTAGTTGTACGCACTTTGCAACAAGGCAGTCGATTTGCCGGCGTTCATCGCCGAATAATAAAAATAAAGCTGCGCCATCGGGCATGCTCCGCAAACAGAAAAACGGCAGTATACCCAAGGCTGTGTACAGTCCCAAGTTACTTTGCAAAGGTGACAGACAGATGGCGGTCTGATGATAATTAGGCGGCAGGGGATGGCGCACAACTCTGGTGCTCGGACTGTGAATGCATTAGTCTGTGACTGGTTTTGGCTGGAGAAAGTAAATGGATAAATATCTGGTATTGGTCATGTTTTTTCAGGTGTTGTTAACCAGTGGCGTCATGTTGCTGATGGGGCGCCGCCGGTTCGCCGCCGCCCGCAACCGGGAGTTTCATCACAGCGCGTTTCGTACTATGGACTTGGCGGGCGCCAACGAAAAAGTCATCACCGCCAGCCGCAACTTCGACAACTTGCTGCAGATGCCGCTGCTGTTTTTCGTGGCTGTGCTGGTGGTGTTGCAGCAACAACAAGCGGATTTAGTCTATGTCCTGCTGGCGGCGGTTTATGTGGCGCTGCGGTTATTACACAGCCTGGTTCATGTCACCAGTAACCATGTGCGGATGCGCTTTAATCTGTTCCTGCTTAGCTGCGTGGTGTTGTGGGCTTTCTGGCTGCGCCTTGTTGTGCTGATGTGGTAACAGAGTTAGTTCTATGATGGAGTTTTCTGGTTACGGTCTGCTTGTTTTCAGTGCTTTTACCTCAGCCAGCCTGTTGCCGGGCAGTTCAGAGATTGTGCTGGCCGCCCTTTGGTATCAGGGTTACGACGTGTTATGGCTGTGGCTGGTGGCAACGCTGGCGAATGTCGCTGGCTCCGTGCTGAATTGGTGGCTGGGTGGCCAGCTTGGCCGTTTTCAGCACAAACGCTGGTTTCCGGCATCCGCTGAGCAGATGGCGCGGGCTCAGACCTGGGCGCACAAATTTGGTCCCTTTGCGTTGCTGCTCAGTTGGTTACCTGTGGTCGGCGACCCTCTGACTGTTGTTGCTGGCGTACTGCGTTATCCACTTTGGCAGTTTATTGCACTGGTTTTTCTGGCGAAGGGCGCCCGCTACGGCGTGCTGTTATTAGCGGCCGATACTTTATTAAAAGGATTGTTATGAAACGACTGACTGCAATGCTGCTTTTCGCAAGCTGCCAACTTACTGCTGAGACACATGTCACTGACAGCTGGCAGGATATTCCGCAAGAGCAACTGGCCTATCTGCAATTGCAGCAAGGTGTGGTGGTGATTGAACTGGCGGACAGATTTACGCCAAAAACAACGGCGCGTTTTCGTCAGTTGGTTGGCCAGCGATTTTACGATGGCCTGACTTTTTATCGGGTGATTGACCAGTTTGTGCTGCAGGCCGGTTTACCCGAAGGCGAAACGCATCCGGTTGGCGCTATGAAAATAAGCTGGGAGCCGCTGGCAGCAGAATTTAGCTGGCCGGTGCGCAAAAGCGATCTTTATGTCCCGGTGCAGACCGGCGATCTGCTGGCTGAGGAGACCGGTTTTAATCAGGGGTTTGCGGTCGGGCGCAGCAACGGACGCGAATGGCTGCTGCATTGTCCAAATGTCATCAACATGGCCAGAGGCTCGAATGCGAATAGTGCCACTACTGATTTCGCCATTATGCAGGGGCAGGCTCCGCGCCACCTGGATAAGAATATGGGCGTGTTTGGCCGGGTTATTTGGGGACAGCAGTGGCTGAATGCCGTTCCGCGTGGCGGGCTGGAAACAGGCGGCGTGATTGAGAAAACGGCACAGCGTGGCCGGATCCTCAGCATCCGGCTTGGCAGCGAACTGCCAGCCGCTGAGCAGCTGCAGCTTCAGCAACAACGGGCCGACAGCGCTGAATTTGCTGCGCTGATGCAGCGCCGGCGTGAGCGGCCGGACGAGTTTTATCAGGATAAAGGCAACGGTAAACTGGATATCTGCTATCAGGGCTTGCCGGTACGGTTAAAAGGCCGGCAATAACGGCGGGCTTTTGACAAAGGACTGGAGTAGGCCAGCGCTTTACGTCATGATAGCCGACAGTAAAAAACAAAGGTTCTGACAGAACAACAAGAAGGTCAAGATTATGGAATACGCATTGTCCGCCGCTGATATTGCCAAGATTACCCAACTGGATGCTGAGCAGCGTTACCAGTATTTTATTGATGCCGTTGCCGATCTGGAACAGATTTGGATCCTGACGGATGATGAAGGTTTTGTGCTGGTTACTGCCGAAGACGAGCGCTGCATCCCGGTTTGGCCCCATGCCGAGATGGCCAGTTTATGGATTGAGGGCGATTGGGCGCAATGTAAGGCGCAAGCTGTTGATATCGCCACTTGGCTGGATAAATGGACAGCCGGCCTCAACGGCGACGAACTGATGGTCGCTGTATTCCCGCATGCCGACCAGCCAGGCGTAGTGGTCGAGCCGGAAGAGCTGGCCGAAGCTCTGCTGGATGCGACGCAGGAAGAAAACGAGCATTGATCAAAAATGCTTCGCTGTATTGATAACAATTCGTAATTAGATTAGAATTGGCTCCGAACCCGCAGGCCGGAGCCGTTATGTACGTTTGTGTTTGTAAAGCTGTCACCGATAAAACGATTCGTGCCCATGTCGCAGAGGGGATGACCTCGATGCGCGAGATGAAGCAATGTCTCGGTGTTGGCAGTCAGTGCGGCAAATGTGTGCAGACGGCGCAGGATGTCTTGCAGAAAAGTTTGAGCCAACAACATTCTCCACTACAGATCCCTTGTCAGGTGATCATGCAAAGACCGGCCGCCTGAGCCGGTTTTTTGATTTTATATCCACCTATTCTGCATTTTTATTGATAAATACTGCATCAGCTTTGCGAATGGAGGCATAATACGGCCTCTTTTTGTTTGGAGGTGCGAATGACTGCCCAGCTTACTAAAATCAACACCGTCGCTATTGTTGGCGGCGTGCACGGCAATGAATTTTCGGGGATTTATCTGGAGCGTCGCTATCGGGCCGAGCCAGAACTGGTAAAACGCAGCAGTTTTTCCGTCACGACACTGCTGGCCAATCCGCAAGCGCACCAAGCGAACAAACGGTATTTGCACAGCGACCTGAACCGGCAGTTTAAAACCGCCGATCTGGCCAATCCCGACCTGACCAACTACGAACAAAGCCGCGCGAAAGTGATCAATGCTCAGCTTGGCCCGAAAGGGGCGGCCAAGACGGATTTCATCATTGATTTACACAACACCACCAGCAACATGGGCCCTTGTCTGATCCTGACGCAGCCGGGCCGGCTCTACAACCTGCTGGCCGCCTATGTGAAGATGAAGATGCCCAGCGCGGTTATTTCACGTGATGAAGACCATTTCGCTGCCGAAGATCATGCCTTGCTTTGCACTGTGGGTACTTATGGCGTCATTGTCGAAGTCGGGCCGCAGCCGCAGTCGGTGTTACGCCAGGACGTGCTGGAGCAGATGCATGAAATGACACAGCATATTCTGGATTTTATCGAGCTGTACAACACCGACCAACTGCCGGTCTTGCCCAAGCGGGTCGAAGCTATCCGCTACCTGCACTCGATTAAGCTGCCAATGAATGCGGCAGGCGAGCGGATCGGCATGGTACACAAAAATGTGCAGGACCGGGACTATCAGCCCATCGCACCCGGAGCGCCGATTTTCACCTTATTCGATGGCACTGAAGTGCCTTATGATGGCAGCGAAACTGTCTATCCGACCTTCATCAACGAAGCGGCATATTATGACAATAACCTGGCGATGTCGCTGAACGAAAAAGTCTGGATTGAGCTGGAATAACCCTAAGGCTGGCGGTCACTGACCGCCAGCTGTCTGACCAAGCCCGGCGCCACCAGCAGGCTGCCGGCCTGCGTAAAGTGGTTGCGGTCCCACAGTAGTGGCGAACCATCGGGTGCGCGCAGCCAGCATTTTTCTGCCGGACACTGCAGTTGATACAGCGATAAATAATGAACCCGGTCGATACCTGATAAAGATGTCTGCAGTCTGGCGTCCAATAAGCGGGTCTGTTGCTGCGTGCTCAATGCCTGCCAATCCTGCTGCGCAGCATACAGAGTCAACAGGCGTGGCAAAGGTTGCAGATATTGCACGGAAGGGCCAATTACATAAACTGGCGCATAGTGGCTCAATGCCATCACGTTTTGTTTTAATGCGGCCAGGTCGTTTGCTTGCCAGTTGGCAGACAGCATTATTGCGTCGGGCTTTTGCCGCTCCAGCAGGGGCCAGATAGTTTCTCTGTAAAGCATGGTGCAGACTTCCCGGCCTGGCCAGGGCTGCAGTGGTTTGCAGCCAGTCGCGTTCGCCTGCAGCCAATGGTACTGTGGTCCAGTCTCTTGCAGCGCTTGCGCCAGATGTGCCGCATGACTATCTCCCAGTAAGAGGATATTCGCTTTGTCCTGGCTAAAAGCCAGGCAGGCCTTCTGGTCAAACTCGCTGGAAGCAAAGTTTTCTGCGGTCAGGAAACATGCACTCTGGCGGTATTGATGATTCGATTGCTGCAGATAAGCGGCGTCTGTTTGTTGCTGCGGCGTCAGTCGCTGCGGTAAGCCATCGAGCAGGATAATCAAAGTTCCGGTACCTGCCAGCAGGACCGCAAGGGCCAGGTTAAAGCGGACCGGATGTTTGTACAATCGCAGCGCAGCAAAATGGCCACGTCCCCGCCATGGCTGCTCGATTAGAACATAACTCAAAGCACCGGCTGCCAACGAAGCGATAAAGAGCAACAGTGCAGTGACGAGGTCAATCCTGGCTGACCACCCCATTTTATAAAACACGATGATGGGCCAGTGCCACAGGTAAATCGAATAGGAACTGTCACCAATCCAGCGTAACGGCTTGATACTCAGTACCGCGCCAGTCAGCCGGCTGGCTGGCAACAACAGCAGTAAAAGCGCTGTGCAGAGCGTTGGCAGCAGAGAGGAAAAACCGAGCGGCAAGGTATATTTGTTATAACTGATAAAGCAATAAATCATCAGCGATACAGCGATCAGGCAAATCAGTTCCGCCAACCAATTTCCACGTTTAGGTTTTAGGGATAAACCGGCCGCGAGGCACCCCAGCAGAAACTGATAAAAGCGCAGTGGCGACAGGTAAAAGCTGAGTTCCGGATGAATTTGCTGTAACCACAAGCCGGCACCGAAGCTGACCACACACAACAGCGCCAGCAGACTCAGCAATAACCGCATCCGCGCCGGTTTAAACAACAGGAAAATCGCCGGGAGTATCAGGTAGAAATGCTCTTCGACCGCCAGTGACCAGGTGTGCAGCAACGGCAACGACTCGGCCGCCGGCGCAAAATAGCCGCTGTCAGCCATCAGCAGGAAATTGACGCTAAAGGTCAGCACGCCAAGCAGATGAACCGCGAAGGTATAGAGCTCCGCCGGCAGCAGCAGCCAGCTGGCCAGCACAGTGCTGACCAGCAGCATGGTCAGCAAGGCGGGCGCCAGCCGGATGAACCGGCTGCGGTAAAACGCCCGGATGTCTAATTCGCCGCGTTGCCATTGAGCGCTCAGGCGCTGTGTCACCACAAAACCCGAAATGACAAAAAACATATCGACGCCCAGATAACCGCCGGTCAGCGTGTAGGGCAGGATATGGAACACCACCACGGCCAGCACCGCGATAGCGCGCAGGCCCTGTATGTCCGGCCTCAGAGCCGTGACGGGCAGATTAGACAAACTCATGAGTGGCTCAAATGCATTACAGCTGCTGGTAACTGGTTTTTTTCTGGATCAGCTCAATCGCGTAGTTGTCTGGGTCCCGTACGAAGGCAATCTCAGTGGTGCCCCCTTTGACCGGGCCTGGCTCACGGCTGATCACACCGCCTAACTGACGGATTTGTTCGCAAGCCTGATAAATATCATCCACTTCCAGTGCGATATGACCAAAAGCGTTGCCGCTTTCATACTGACTGACGCCATAGTTGTAAGTCAGTTCCAGCACTGCACCGCTGGCCTCGTCGCCATAGCCGACAAAAGCCAGTGTGTACTTGTATTCCGGGTTGTCGGAGGTACGCAGCAGTTGCATGCCAAGCACTTCGGTGTAAAAACGGATTGAGCGCTGAAGGTCGCCAACTCGTAACATAGTGTGCAGAATTCGCATCGGTGTTCCTATTCTGTTTTCTGTTTAAATTCGCATAAATCTTCGACCAGGCAGCTGCCACATTTTGGCTTGCGTGCCATACAGGTATAACGGCCGTGCAGGATCAGCCAGTGATGCACGTCCAGCTTAAATTCCGCCGGCACCACTTTGAGTAGTTTTTGTTCGACTTCGTCGACGTTCTTGCCCGGCGCAAAATTCATCCGGTTGCTGACGCGAAAAATATGCGTGTCAACCGCGATGGTCGGCCAGCCGAAGGCTGTATTAAGCACCACATTGGCGGTTTTGCGGCCAACGCCGGGCAGAGCTTCCAGTGCTTCGCGATTTTCCGGCACCTGGCCGCCATGTTGCTCCAAGAGGATACGGCAGGTTTTGATCACGTTCTCGGCCTTGCTGTTAAACAGGCCGATGGTTTTAATATAGTGTTTGACGCCATCGACCCCGAGGGCAAGCATGTCTGCCGGGTTATTGGCTGCCGCAAACAGCCCTTTGGTGGCTTTGTTGACACCAACATCGGTCGCTTGCGCCGACAGCAGCACCGCAATTAGCAGCTCAAAAGGGTTGCTGTATTCGAGCTCAGTGGTCGGCGTTGGGTTGGCGTCGCGCAGCCGGCTTAAGATCGCAATGCGTTTATCTTTGTTCATGCTGTTTAACCGGCGTTGACATGCGTGACCCGCGCGCGCTGGATCACGTTTTTTTGTTGCTCGCGTGCTTTGCGGCGCAGGTCCAGCGCATTTTTCGCCGCGATAAGGCATCCCAGTACCATGAAGGCGCCGGGCGGCAGAATGGCCAGCAGAAAATGACTGTCAGCCTGCCACAATTCAATTCTGAGCACTTTGGCCCAGTCCCCCAACAGCAAATCAGCGCCATCAAACAAAGTGCCCTGGCCCAGCACCTCCCGGATGGCACCCAGCGCTGCCAGCACGGCACAAAAGCCGGTGCCCATCATCAGACCGTCAAAAACAGACGGCAGCACGGCATTTTTGGAGGCAAAAGCTTCAGCCCGGCCAATCACGATACAGTTGGTGACAATCAGCGGGATAAAGATGCCAAGCGACTGATAAAGGGCAAAGGTAAAAGCGTGCATCAGCAGCTCAATGGCGGTCACCACGGCCGCGATAATCATCACGAAAATCGGGATCCGGATCTCATTAGGGATCTGCTGGCGAAACAGACTGATGACGCCGTTGGTGCATGACAGCACCAACATCGTAGCCAGGCCCAGCCCCAGCGCACTGGTCAGTGATGAACTGGTCGCCAGCAAAGGGCAGAGCCCGAGTAACTGGACCAGGCCGGGGTTATTCTGCCACAGGCCCTGATGCACGATTTGACGATAAGCGCTCATGAGGATGCTCCGGTTGCACAATTGGCGGCCATTGTCGCCAGCTCAGGATGGGCCTTGATATACAAAGCGGCCCGTTTGACGGCGCCCACGACCGCTCTGGGTGTGATGGTCGCGCCGGTGAACTGATCAAACTGGCCGCCATCCTTTTGCACGGCCCAGCGTTTGTCATCTGGCGACTGTACCTGCTGGTTGTTAAAGCTCAGGATCCAGTTGTGGCGTTTCAGTTCGATTTTATCACCAAGGCCCGGCGTTTCTTTGTGCGCGACGGTGCGCACACCAAACACAGTACCGTCGGCGCCAATGGCCGCCAGCAGCGTGATGTTACCGCTATAGCCATCCGGTGCCGTGGCCTCGGTGACATAAGCCGGCTGGCCATTCACCACTGTGCGGTACATCTGATGCGAGTCGCTGCCGAAATCGGCTTTGGCACTGAGCTGCAGACAATGTTGCAGGATCTGCTCGTCCTGATGGCCGGCAGGCAAGACTTCTTTAAGCAGAGCCAGCTGTTGCGCCTGGGCCTGACGGCTGATCTCCGGTGCAGTCAGCTGGTTGACGCCACTGACCAGGGCGACACAACCCAAGGCAGCAACAGCCAGCAGCAGCGCGTTTTTACTGACAAACTTCAGCATGCTTCAGCTCCTCGGCCTGTGGCCATAGGCCCTGGGTTTGGTGTAAGCGTCAATCAGCGGTACAGACAGGTTGGCCAGCATGACGGCGAAGGCCCAGCCATCCGGATAACCGCCAAAAGTGCGGATCACATAAACCAGCACGCCAATCAGCGCGCCATACAGCAGCCTGCCTTTGGCGGTCGTCGACGCGGACACCGGATCTGTGGCGATAAAAAATGCCGCGAGCATAGTGCCCCCCGACAGCAGGTGAAACAGCGGACTGGCGAAACGGTCATTGTCAGCCAGCCAACCGACCGCGGACACCAGCGCCAGGCTACCCAGCACTGCCGCCGGAATACGCCACTGAATCACTTTTTGCTGTAATAGATACAGGCCGCCTAATAAAAAGCCCAGATTGACCCAGTTCCAGCCCAGACCGCCGTAGCCGTCAAACACGACCTGACGCTGTGACTCCGCTACGGTTTTGCCGGCGCCAAGGTCGGTTCTCAGCGTATCCAGCGCAGTCGCCATGGTCTTGCCGTCGATGTCAGAACGCAGTTGAGCCGTACTGAAGCCATCACAGCTGTAACCGCTGAACACCAGGCAAACCGGATCGGCACCGCTTACTGGATGTTGCTGAATAGCCGCAGGCACCAGCCAGCCACTCATCTGCACCGGGTAAGAGATCAGCAGCAGCACATAAGCGGCCATCGCCGGATTAAACAGGTTGTGGCCGAGCCCGCCGTACAGTTGTTTCACCACGATGATGGCAAAAGCGGTGCCTAGCACCACAATCCACCAGGGCGCGGAGGATGGGATGGCTATCGCCAGCAATAAACCAGTGACCAGTGCACTGTGATCTTTCAGGCGCACGGCGACAGGTTTGCCGCGTAATTTCAGCATCAGCGCTTCACTGGCTAAGGCGGTGCCGACAGCCAGCAGGATTTGGATAAGAACGGCGTAGCTGAAAAAATACACCTGGGCGGCAATACCCGGCAGACAAGCCAGCGCCACAGTGCGCATCAGCGCTGGCGTGTTGGCCAGCGAATGTTGGTGTGGCGAGGTCGCGATGCGAAAACTCATTCGGGTTGCTCCGGCTCTTGAGATTGGGCAAGTTTGCGTGCTTTCGCCCGGGCGATGGCCGCAGCGACTGCAGCCTGTTTGGCGGCCTGCGGATCTGCTACGGTGGGGATGGTCACTTGGGCTGCTGACTCTGCGGCTGTATGCGTGGTTGTCGCTGGTGTGACGGCCATGCTCGTTGCCTGAGCGCTGTCCTGCGGTGTTGTTGAGGCCGATGGCTCAGCCGCTACAGGCGCGGCCGCCTGCATACCGGCTTCGGCCAGTTTTTTCGCCTTCGCGCGGGCAATGGCGGCGGCCACGGCCGCTTTACGCGGATCTGCATTGTCGCCAGCGTCTGGCTGAGTTTCAGCAGCCGCGGCAGGCGAGAGCGGCTCTGCAGAAGCGGCCGGCGTTGTTGAGGCCGATGGCTCAGCGGCCACAGGCGCGGTCGCCTGCATACCGGCTTCGGCCAGTTTTTTCGCCTTGGCACGGGCGATGGCGGCGGCCACGGCCGCTTTGCGCGGATCTGTGTTGTCGCCAGCGTCTGGCTGAACTTCAGCAGAAGCGGCAGGCGAGAGCGGCTCTGCAGAAGCGGCCGGCGTTGTTGAGGCCGATGGCT
>CBINNO010000084.1:0-14672 GCA_966252055.1 uncultured Rheinheimera sp.
TTTCAGGCTGACAATAGCGTCATCGATGATCGAGGCCGTCGTCCACAGTTTTTCACAACCACAGATGTCGACGACGAACTGTTCCAGCAAGCGCATGCCCTGGCGGGTGTGTGTCACTTCCGGGTGGAACTGCACGCCGTAGAACTGCCGCGTTTCGTCGGCCATGGCCGCGTGCGGACAAGTCGGTGTGCGGGCAGTCGTGACAAAACCTGTAGGGATTTCAATGACTTTATCGCCATGGCTCATCCACACATCCAGCTGCGCCACGCCCTGTTCAGTCACATGGTCTTCGATGCCTTTTAAAAGTGCAGACGCAGAAACCACATCGACCTGAGCATAACCAAACTCGCGTTGATCTGAGCTTGCCACCTTGCCACCAAGCTGTTCCGCCATGGTCTGCATACCATAACAGACGCCCAGTACCGGCACATTGGCTTCAAACACATATTGCGGGGCGCGTGGTGAACCGGCTTCGGTGACACTTTCCGGACCGCCGGACAGAATAATCCCGGTCGGATTAAATTCGGCGATTTGCTCTGCCGTCACATCCCAGGCCCAGAGTTCACAGTAGACGCCGATTTCACGCACCCGGCGGGCAATCAGCTGGGTGTATTGCGAGCCAAAATCGAGGATCAGAATTTTATGAAAATGAATATTTTTGCTCATATCAACCTTTGTGAGGTGCGGGGCCATGCAAGCCCGGAAAAAACCGCGCCGGAGTCAGAGGAGATCCGGCGCCTTAACACGAACTGACGCGCGGCTTAGCTGACCCGATAGTTTGGCGCTTCTTTGGTGATCTGCACGTCATGCACGTGCGATTCACCCATACCAGCGGCGGTCACTTTGACAAAGACCGGCTTGGTGCGCATTTCACCGATAGTGGCACAACCGGTCAGGCCCATCGCTGAGCGCAGGCCGCCCATTTGCTGGTGGATGATGTTTTCAATCGGGCCTTTGTAGGCTACCCGGCCCTCGATCCCTTCCGGCACCAGTTTCTCGGCATTATTGCTGCCCTGGAAGTAGCGGTCAGATGAGCCATTGCGCTGGGCCATAGCACCAAGCGAGCCCATACCACGGTAAGATTTGTAGTAACGGCCCTGGTAGAGTTCAACAGAGCCTGGCGCTTCTTCAGTGCCGGCGAACATAGAACCGACCATCACGCAGTGCGCGCCGGCCACCAAGGCTTTGGAAATATCACCAGAGAAACGAATACCACCGTCGGCGATGATACAGACATCCAGGCCTTTGACGCCTTCCACTGCATCTGCGATGGCGCTGATTTGTGGCACGCCACAACCGGTTACAATACGGGTGGTACAGATAGAACCAGGACCGATACCCACTTTCACAGCATTGGCGCCAGCTTCGGCCAGGGCACGGGCACCTTCTGTGGTGGCGACGTTACCGGCAACAATTTGCAGATCCGGATACAGCGCGCGGGTTTGTTTGACCCGGTCAATCACACCCTGAGAATGGCCGTGAGAAGTATCAATCAGCAGAATGTCGACACCAGCTTCCACCAGCGCGGCAATACGCTCGTCGGTCCCCGGGCCGACACCGACGGCGGCACCAACACGCAGCCGGCCGAACTCGTCTTTACAGGCGTTCGGTTTGCTGATGGCTTTGTAATAATCGCGGACAGTGATGAGGCCTTTTAACTTAAACGCATCATCGACCACCAGCACTTTTTCGATGCGGTGTTTGTGCATCAGCCGCAGTGCGTCTTCACGCGGCGCGTTTTCGTTGACTGTGACCAGACGCTCACGCGGCGTCATCACGGACGCAATGGCAGCCTGTGGGTTGGATTCAACGTTTAAGTCGCGGCCTGTAACAATACCGACCAGATTATGGTCGCTGTCCACCACCGGGAAGCCAGAGAAACCGTGCTGCTGCGCCAGTTGCTGCGCGTCGCGGATGCTCTGATCCGGCCGTACTGTGACCGGATCTGACACCACACCACTTTCGTATTTTTTTACTTTACGAACGTTGGCGGCCTGCTCTTCGATGGTCATGTTTTTGTGGATAAAACCTAAACCACCTTCCTGCGCCAGTGCAATGGCCAAACGGGCTTCAGTCACAGTGTCCATCGACGCTGAGACCATCGGAATATTCAGGCTGATTTTGCTGGTCAGTTGGGTCCGCAGGTCTGCGGTGTGGGGAAGTACCGTGGAATGAGCCGGTACCAGTAAGACATCGTCAAAAGTGATGGCTTCTTTAACTATCCTGAGCATTGCAACAAT
The DNA here is from genome assembly GCA_966252055.1 of uncultured Rheinheimera sp. Lineage (GTDB taxonomy): Bacteria > Pseudomonadota > Gammaproteobacteria > Enterobacterales > Alteromonadaceae > Pararheinheimera. Next base: position 2,241 of record CBINNO010000084.1, read on the forward strand.
CTCGCTGTGGTGGTGAAAAGTCGGGGGAATGTTGCGGCGCTATTTTATCCGCAAAGGTGGTTTCAAACAACGCATTTTTTAGTTTTGTGGTAGATTAGCCGGATCTGTTGCATTGACCGTCGACCCAAAGCCCTTCCATGAATCAAAGCACAAACCCGGAAATCTATACAGTTTCAAGGCTCAATGCCGAAGTACGGCTGGCTTTAGAGCTGCAATTCCGCCAGCTTTGGCTCTGCGGTGAGATTTCCAACTTTGTCGCGGCCAGTTCCGGCCACTGGTATTTTTCGTTAAAAGACCAGGATGCGCAGGTCAAGGCCGCGATGTTTAAGCAGGCCAACCGGAATGCGGCGTTCCGGCCGCAAAATGGTCAGCAGGTTTTGGTCCGTGCCCGCATCAGCGTCTACGAGCCGCGCGGTGAATATCAGCTGCTGGTCGATTTTATCGAACCGGCCGGCGACGGTCTGCTGCGTCAGCAATATGAAATGCTCAAAGCGCGGCTGGCTGGCGAAGGGTTGTTTGCGCCAGAGCGCAAAAAGCCGCTGCCAACGCAGGTTCGCCGGGTAGGCGTGATCACGTCGCCGACTGGCGCGGCGGTACGCGATATTGTCACTGTGCTGCAACGACGCGCCCCTGCGCTTGAAATCATCATTTATCCGGCGTTGGTGCAAGGCGCTCAGGCGCCCGCCGATTTAATGGCGGCCTTGTCGCATGCTATCCGGCGCCATGAAGTGGATGTACTGATCATCGGTCGTGGTGGTGGCTCGCTGGAAGATTTGGCCTGCTTTAACGACGAACAACTGGCGCGTGCCGTCGCAGCCTGCCCGCTGCCGATTGTCAGCGCAGTGGGTCACGAAATCGATTTTACCATCGCCGACTTTGTCGCCGATCTGCGTGCCGCCACGCCCTCCGCCGCCGCTGAACTGATCTCACCGGACCAGAGCCATCAGTTACAGCAAGTTCAGCTGTTGCAGCAACGCCTCGTCAGAGCCATCCGTCAGAAGCTCGGTTTTAAAGCACAGCAGTTTATTCAGCAGCAACGCCAGTTGCAGTTATTGCATCCCAGACGACAACTGGAACAACAGCAGCAAAAGCTGGATGAACTGAGCCTGCGGCTGACGCAGCAAATGCAGCGCCAGCTACAACTGCAGCGCCAGCAACAGCAACACTTACAACAACAGCTGCGCCGGCAACGTCCCGAAACTGACGCTGCACAGCGTCAGTTGGCAGAACTGACAGCCAGAGCAAGCCGGGCTATGAAACAAAGGTTACTGCTGGCCCGTCAGCACTGGCAGCATCAAAGCAGCGAATTACATCAGGTCAGCCCGCTTGCCACCTTAAACCGTGGTTATGCGGTGGTACAAAATCAGCAAGGTGAGCTGGTCCGTTCCGTGCAGCAAATTCAAACCGAAGCACTGCTGAGTATCCGCCTCAGCGACGGCCAGGTCGCAGCCCAGGTGCTCAGCGTCAGTCCGTCAGCAGATAATCAGTAAGCAAGCACACCCGGGCCGGCCGATCAAACAGCTGATAAAGCGCCAGCCATTGCGACGCCGTCATCCATGGCAAGCCCCCCTGCCACTCCAGCATTTCAGGGTGAAAGGCCCAGTCACGCAGGGATTGTGAGGCGGAGTCGGATTGCCGCACGGCAATGCCGGCCATGAGCTCAATCACCAGCCCACTGGGGTGACGAAAGCGCTGAAAACAGCGGCTGCAATATAAAGGGTGTGGCATCACCGCCAACAATTCATAGTGCCGGCTTAATACCCCAGCAAGCGTCGGAAACACCTGCTCGGTACAGACCAAATCCAAATCCCGCGCCTGTCTGAGCAAGCCCAGCCGAACCAGCAACACACTGCCGCCAATCCCCCACTGCTGCGCAGACTCAGGCAGATCCAGCAAAGGCTGCAACACAGGTTGCAGCGTCAACAACAGATTTTCAACGCAGAGCTCTGGCATAGGCTGCATTTTATGATGAGATGAGTGAAATCATTATAGGAACAAAAAGCCGCCTGACGGCGGCTTCAACAACACTTTCTTTACCAGCACACGGGCTGATTTATCCCTGATTGTGGCCGATTTTTTTGCGGTTGCTCAGGTTCGCCCGGGCTTTGAGCAGACGCTCACGTTTGTAACGCTGGTTCGGCGTCAGATTTTCGCGTTTTTCTGCAAATGGGTTATCGGTGCCACGGAATTCGACCCGGATCGGTGTGCCCATCAGCTGCAGGGATTTGCGGAAATAGTTCATCAGATAACGTTTATACGAATCTGGCAATTCCTGCACCAAAGTGCCATGGATCACGATCAAAGGCGGGTTATAACCGCCGGCATGGGCGTATTTCATCTTCACACGGCGACCTTTTACCATTGGCGGCGCATGATCTTCCTGCGCCATATTCATAATTTTGGTCAAGAGCGCGGTGTTGGTGCGTTTAGTCGCGGAATCGAAAGCTTCTTCGACCGATTCAAACAAATTACCGACACCGGAGCCATGCAAAGCGGAAATAAAATGCAGCCGGGCAAAATCGATAAAACCGAGCCGGCGGTCCAGCTCACGTTTGACTTCATCTTTAATGCCGTCGTCCAAGCCATCCCACTTGTTGACGGCAATCACCAGCGAACGGCCGGCGTTGAGCACAAAACCCAGAATACTGAGGTCCTGCTCTGAAATACCCTGACGGGCGTCCAGCACCAGGATCACCACGTTGGCGTCTTCAATCGCCTGCAGGGTCTTGATCACCGAGAACTTTTCGACGACATCGTCAATTTTGCCACGCCGGCGCACACCAGCGGTATCAATCAGCGTGTACTCACGCTCGCCACGCTGCATCGGAATGTAAATCGCATCGCGGGTGGTGCCCGGCATGTCGTATACAATCACACGTTCTTCGCCGAGGATACGGTTGGTCAACGTAGATTTGCCTACATTAGGCCGGCCGACGATCGCCAGTTTGATGTGTTCGTCGCGCTCGCCAAGGTCGGGCTCAGCGTCCAGCGCAGTTAAATCTTCGCCGGCTTCATAAGCGGCTAAACGCTGGGTTTGCTGCTCACTCAGCAGCGGTACCAGTGCCTGTTGCAACAAGGTAGTGACACCACGGCCATGCGCAGCGGCGATCGGGTAAACATCACCCAGGCCCAGGCTGTAAAAATCAGCAATGGCCGTGTCTGAATCGATGCCATCGGTCTTGTTGGCAACCAGAAAGACGGTTTTATTCACGCGGCGAATATGATTGGCAATTGCCTGATCCGCCACTGTGGCGCCCGCTCTGGCATCCACCAGAAACAACACCACATCGGCTTCATCAATGGCTTTGAGCGACTGCCCGGCCATCTCCAGCTCAATGCCTTCTTCACTACCGTCGATGCCGCCGGTATCCACCACGATGAATTCCAGCCCTTCATAATCGACCGAACCGTATTTACGGTCACGGGTCAGGCCCGGGAAATCCGCCACCAGGGCGTCGCGGGTGCGGGTCAGGCGGTTAAACAACGTGGATTTGCCAACATTAGGCCGGCCTACCAGAGCAACTACCGGTAACATATTTCACCTCAACTACGCCGGGCGACGTTATCTGCGGCCGGCGGCTTTCATCCGATTGCTGGGGGCCAGCAATAAAAAAACAGGCCTGAACTCAGGCCTGTCATCAGTTCTGCAAACTTCTCAGGCAGTTAGTCTGCGGTTTTTAACACTTCAACTTCGCCATTGCGGGTCTGCAGGATCAGGTAATCTGTCGTGCTGACAGCTTGGGTATAAAAACCAGAGCTGTCAAACTCGTGGCGGGCCAGATATTCGCCTTTGTCCCGACTAAACCAGTGCAGGTTGCCTTCATTGTCGCCGACCACCAGATAGTTTTTATACACTGTCGGGCCGGTCACAAAATGCTTGTGTAACACCTGTTGTGACCACAGTTCGACACCACTACGGGCATCGACTGCGTACAGCTTGCCGGTTGAATCAACCAAATACAGAACGTTATCAACAAGTTGCATGTCACGGAAACTGGCGTACTCGCGCTTCCACAATTGACGGCCACTGCGTAACTCCAATGCAACCAACTGACCGTTGTATGCGATGGCGTAGATTGTACCATTTTGCACTATAGGTGTCGCATCGACGTCAATGATGCGGGCCAAATCGGTCGAACCTTTCGCGACGGCAACCGCTTCTTCCCAGGCTGGCGCGCCCTGGTCAGCGATCAGCACGCCGACTTTGCCATTGCCAGTTCCGAAAATAACACCGCCTGCCGCGGTCGTGACTTCCGACAAACCACGCAACGTCAGTAAGGAGTTTTCCGATTCATGCATCCAGCGCTGTTCGCCATTGTCCGGGCTTAACGCAAAAATACGGCCACCGGCAGTATTCACCAGAATCAGGCCTTCGCCGGCGGTCGGTGCAGCCAGGATCTCGCCTCTGACTTTGACCTTCCAGACCAGTTCACCTGTTTCCGGATTCAAAGCGACCAGTTCGCCGTCTTCGGTGCCGACCAGCACTTTGTCAAAACCGACAGTGACACCACCGGCCAACCGCGCGTTACGGTTATTCCACCAGTGACTCAAAGAGCCGAACAACGGGGCATCGTCACCATCGCGTAAATCGTAATGCCACAGCTTCTCGCCGTTGTGGAGGTTAAATGCAACCACTTCGCCTTTACGGCTGGCAACAAACAGTTTATCCCCGGCGACTGCCGGTCTGATGCTTGAATCGTAATGTTCAATACCATCGCCAACAGAACTGCTCCAGACGTATTCAGGTTCAACTTTGTTGTCAATTTCCGGCAGCACCAGTTCTTCTTCATCATTGGAAGAACAACCTGCCAACACGACAGCGAACAGCGCCGGCAATAGCAGAGTACGGATCGATAACTTCACAGCCACCTCTTAACCTGCTACGTGAGCCAGTTCATTCAGTTTCACTTTCAAAAGCGGATTTTTACCCGCCTCTGCGCCCGCTTCCGCTGCTTTATAAGCAGACAAAGCGCCCGCTTCATCGCCTGACTTCAGCAAAATATCGCCTTTCAGTTCATTTTGCTGCGACTGGAAAGCCGCTGGCATGGTGGCAGCCAGGGTGGCCAGCGCTTCGGTATACTTCGCCTGTTCAGCCTGTACCCGTGCCAGTCGCAATTGGGCGACCGCTTTGATTTCAGGTACTTTGCTGGCGCTGGCAACCAGATTCAGCTGTTGCTCGGCTGTCGTGTAATCTTTTTGCGCCACAGCTTCTTTCGCGGCAACCAGCGCAGTCAGCTGCGCGTAGTTTGTGGTCTTGTCCGCGTCAATAAACTTCTGCGCTTCGGTCAGCCAGACTTTTTTATCTGTGCCTTCGGCATCTGCTTTTTGCAATAAAGTGCTGTACTGAGACGACAGCTGTTGCTGAGCTTCCAGCTGTTGGCCCTGGTAATAACGAAAGCCATACAAGCCACCAAGGCCGATCACGACACCTGCAATAATTGAAGTCCCGTGTTCTTTCCAAAAACGTTTTATCGCCTCGACCTGTTGTTCTTCGGTATTATAAATTTCCATCAGAGACTCCGTTACATCTGGGCCAATACTGCGGCCAGATCTTTGATTAAGACCGTTTGTTGTGGCAATTCTTGTCGCAGCCACTTCAGCGTGATCTGGCCATTAGCCAGTTCAGTGTCACCTAACAACAAACCTAAAGCGGCGCCGGATTTATCCGCGCGTTTCATTTGTTTTTTCAGATTGCCGCCGCCACAGTGCAGCATCACCCGCTTGCCAGGCAGCGCGTGGCGAAGCTGTTCGGCAACCGAAACTGCAGCAAGTTCCGCCGCCTCGCCCAGTGGCATCAGATAGATATCAGCGCCTTGGCTTACGGCGGGTAATAATTCCAGCGTTTGTAACAACAACACCAGTCGCTCGAGGCCAAGACCAAAACCAACTGCAGGCGTTGCTTTACCACCGAGCTGTTCGACCAGGCCGTCGTAGCGACCACCGGCACAGACAGTGCCTTGCGATCCTAAGTTGGTGGTCACCCACTCGAACACAGTTTTGTTGTAATAATCCAGGCCACGAACCAAGCGCGGATTGATGGTAAATTCAATACCCGCCGCCTGTAAACGTGCCTGCAAACCGGCAAAATGTTGTCTGGATTCGTCATCGAGGTGGTCGAGCAACTGCGGCGCTTTGGCCAGCATGTCAGCCATCGCCGGATTTTTACTGTCCAGCACCCGCAGCGGATTGCTGTACAAACGCCGTTGGCTGTCTTCATCGAGCAGTTCTTTATGCTGTTCGAGATAAGCCACCAGCTTGTCGCGATAAGCAGCGCGAGCCTCATTAGAGCCCAGTGAATTGAGCTCCAGCCGCACATATGGTGTCAGCCCCAGCTGCTGCCACAGGCGCGCGGACAGCAGAATGACTTCTGCATCAATATCCGGCCCCTGCATGCCAAACACTTCGACACCCAACTGGTGGAATTGACGGTAGCGGCCTTTTTGCGGGCGTTCGTGGCGAAACATCGGTCCCATGTACCACAACCGTTGTTCCTGGTTGTACAACAAACCATGCTGGATGCCAGCGCGCACGCAGCAAGCAGTCCCTTCGGGTCTGAGCGTCAGGCTGTCGCCATTGCGATCTGCAAAGGTATACATTTCTTTTTCGACGATGTCGGTCACTTCGCCGATGGAACGTTTAAACAGTTCGGTCATTTCGACGATGGGAAAACGGATCTCATCATAGCCATAACTGCTGACAGTCTGGCGGATCAGTCGTTCCACATATTGCCAAATCGGAGTTTCCTGCGGCAGGCAGTCGTTCATGCCGCGAATGGCCTGGATATCTTTAGACACTTAAATACCTGAATACAATAAAATTATTCTATGTTTTTCACACCGATCAACTGCTTCTGTGCTGCCAGATATTGCCGCACCTGCTGTTCGAGTTGCTCAGCGACCGACTCATTACTGATGCGCAGCTTTTGCCGTTCACCTTTGATGTAAAAGCCGCTCATTTTGTTGGCGCCCGCCACCCCCAGGTCGGAGATCAGCGCCTCGCCGGGCCCGTTGACCACGCACCCTATCACAGATACGGTCAGCGGGTCGACAACATCCTCAAGCCGCTGTTCCAGCTCGTTCATCGTTTTAATGACATCAAACTCCTGGCGGGAACAGCTGGGACACGCAATAAAGTTTATACCTCTGGACCGGATACGCAGCGATTTGAGGATATCAAAACCCACTTTGACCTCTTCAACCGGATCGGCCGCCAGTGAGATCCGCAGCGTGTCACCAATCCCTTCAGCCAATAACATGCCCAGGCCAATCGCTGATTTGACCGCGCCGGCACGAGCGCCACCGGCCTCGGTGATCCCCAAATGCAGCGGTTGCTCAATCTGTTTGGCCAGCAGGCGATAAGCACCGACAGCCAGAAAAACATCAGAAGCTTTTACGCTGACTTTAAACTGGTCGAAATTGAGCCGGTCCAGAATTTCCACATGGCGAAGTGCCGATTCGACCAAAGCCTCCGGCGTCGGTTCCCCATATTTTTCCTGCAAATCGGCTTCAAGCGAGCCGCCGTTCACGCCAATCCGGATCGGAATATTGTGATCGCGCGCCGAGTCGACCACCGCCCGGATGCGGTCTTCCCGACCGATGTTGCCCGGGTTAATCCGCAGGCAATCCACGCCGTATTCGGCCACTTTGAGCGCGATCCGATAGTCAAAGTGAATATCAGCGACCAGTGGGACCGGTGATTGCTGTTTAATCAGCCGGAAGGCTTCCGCAGCTTCCATGGTCGGCACGGAAACTCTGACCAAATCAGCGCCAGCCGCCGCAATAGCACGGATCTGCGCCACGGTGGCATCCACATCTGTGGTTCGGGTATTAGTCATCGACTGCACCGCAATAGGCGCGTCCCCGCCGATCAGCACAGAGCCGACACGAATTTGTTTCGATTTACGACGGATTATTGGGCTTTCTGCAAACATCTTATTCAGATCCGGTAATAGTCAGGCGGGCAACCTGGCCCTGTTTAAATGCTGATAAATCAAGAGGTTTACCATTCACTTGACCTTGCACTGCTGCCGGGTCACCTAAGGTCAGTTGCAGCGGCGCTTTACCGCTGACATTGAGCTGTTGGCCGGCACTTCGCATGTTGTAAAACAAGCGCTGCTGATCTGCGTCAATGACCGCCACCCAGCAGGACGCACTAAAGCTGAGCTGCAACTGCGCCATACCCGCTGTCGGTTCAGCTCCGCTCACCGCGGGGGTACCGGGTGACTCTGCGGTTGCCTGCGAGCCTGTGCCCGCCGCTACTGGCGTCTGAGATGGAATAACTTCGGCTTGCGGGCTTGTCGCTGGCTGCCCTGCTGACTGCTCCGCAGCGGTTGGCGGCCGGGTCTGCTGCTGAGCCGCAGACCCGGCCGTCGTATCCGTCACCACCGGCGCTGCTGTTGAGGGCTGCGTGCCGGACTGCGACGACGCGGTCGCTGCAGTCAGATCTGCCGGCACAGGCTCAGTGCCGGTGGTGGTGATGTCTGATGGCGTTTGTACTGAACTGGCATGGTTGTCTTGTTCGTGCGTTTGCCCGGCAGCCACCTCAGTGGCAGCCAACCCGTCGACAGGCTGCTGCGTGCTTTCCAGCCGCAGCGCTGGTGTTTCAGCAGGTACAGACTGCGTTTGTTCAAGCTCGGGCAATACCGAGACCGGCTCGGCATCCAGCATGTGCGTCTGCCAGAACCAGACTACAAACAAGCCGATCAACACCACCAGCAAAAAATAAGAAGCCAGCATAAAACGACTTTCAGCGGCGTCACGGGTGGTTTTGCGGGAAAAACTCTGCATAGAGCTTTGGTGGGGTAACTGACCCAACAAAGGCTCAAACTGGCTCAGCACGTCCTGCTCATCGATTTTCAGCAAACGGGCATAGTTACGCAGGTAACCGCGGATAAAAGTCGCGGCAGTCTTCGGATCCCAGCTTTGTTGTTCCAACTGACGGATCACTTCAGGCTTCACTTTCAGCTGCGCAGCGGCCTCTTGCGCCGAAAGTCCAAGTTCCTCACGTCTTTTGGCCAGGCTGGCGCCAGGCCCGGATTCCAGCCAGTGCATGGCGCTCATAGTGTTGGGTCCTTCAGCAGGATCTGTTGCCCGCTGGTCAGCACTGCATCTGCTGACAGCTGGTTCCACTGCGCCAGTTGCTGCAATGTCAGGCCGAATTTATAGGCAATGCTGAACAACGTATCGCCATCCTGTGCCAGATATTGTTCAGGAAGCGTTGTCGTTGCCCGTAGCTGCAGCAGTTGGCCGGCTTTGATATCTGCCGGGTCCCGCAGACCATTGAGTTGCTGCAATTCGGAAACGCTCAGGCGGTACTTGCTGGCGATGCGGTACAAGGTTTCGCCGTACTGCACCTTATGTGTTTGCGCTGGCTGTGTTTGAGCTGGCTGTGTTTGCTCAGCAGTGGCTGCAGTGCTATGCGACTGCTCAGGCGTATTTGCCGCCGCTGCGGCGATTTGAGCGTCTGGTGATGGGTTTGAAGCAGGCGCTGCAACAACGGCGGGCTGTGCCGGTGCAGCCAATTCCACCTGAGGCGTATTGTCGGTAGTCAGTGCGTACGCCTGAGACTCCGGCTGCACACCTGTTTTTCTTTTGACCACTTTTATTTTGGGTGAATGGCGACTGCTGCCAGACTGTGCGTTGTCATCAGTGCTGCCTATCAGACTTTGTTTGTAATCCCGCCGCATCTTTTCCGGTTCGGATTCACTGAAATCCGCTGACAGCACCCAGGCAGTTTCAGCGGCAGTTGGGTAGACAGACAGCATAAATTTTTCGATTTTTTGTCGCTCTGCTTCGTCTTTGAGCTGGTAAGCAATGATGTAACGCAGCAAGCTCACTTGCGGCGATACTGCGCCAACATCCTGTAGCCTTTGTTGCCAGACCTTAGCCTGCTGCAAATCGCCAGTGGCGTATTTTAGCACCGCCATCGCATACACAATTGATTGTTTCAGGCCGTTATGCCGAATTGCCTGCTGCAGGTACTGCTCATACTTGCTGAAATTTTTCTGCGATAAGGCGCACAAAGCCAGGTTTTCATAACTTTCGGCCACACGGATATAGCCAGGCCGTTTGACAGCGGCCAGCAGCAGCTCTTCAGCTTGTTCGAACTTATTGATCTGACAAAGAAAAGCGCCAAAGTTATTGTAGGTGTCCGGGTTGTTGCTGTCTTTTCTGAGGGCTTCCCGGTACGCCGCCTCGGCCTGATCAAATTCACCGACCTGCTGATAATAATAAGCCAGCGCATTGGCGATTTCGGGTAGCTCAGGCGCCAGTTCTTTGGCTTTTTCAAGATTAAAGCGGGCCTGCGCCGTTTCGCCGCGCTGCAGGTAATTCAGGCCTAACGACAAACGCGTCCTGGCGACTTGTTTGTTATCGATTTTACGCTCAGGCTGGCGATTGCTGTCGACAATAGTGGATTCAGACACGCAGCCTAACAGCAGCGTGCTGCACAATCCTGAAACGAGCAGCCAGTTCAAACGCATAACCTATTGCCTGTCCTTGTCTTTTCAGACCATTTTTACTGAAATTTCCTCACCTTTCATCTGTTTTTTATAAAGACGTTTGGTTCGGTCTATCACATCGCCTACCAATTGACCACAGGCCGCATCAATATCGTCGCCGCGCGTCTTACGGACAATCACCGTAAAGCCGTATTCCTGCAGAATCTTATTGAAGCGGTCAATCCGCGAATTACTGGAGCGCTTATAGGGAGAGCCTGGGTAAGGGTTAAACGGAATGAGGTTGATTTTCGACGGCGTATTTTTCAGCGCAGCAGCCAGCTCATGAGCTTGTTCCATGCTGTCATTGATGCCTTCCAGCATGACATATTCGACAGTGACTTTGTCGTTGGCTCTGGAATCGGTGACATAACGCTTGGCCGCGGCAAGGAATTCTTCCATCGGGTACTTTTTGTTGACTGGCACCAGCTCATCACGCAGCTGATTGTTGGGCGCATGCAGCGAAATCGCCAGCGCGACGTCGATTTTGTCTTTCAGCAGATCCAAGGCGGGCACCACACCAGAAGTCGATAAGGTGACACGACGTTTGGACAGCCCAAAGCCATAATCTTCCATCATCAGTTCCATCGCCGGCACCACGTTGTTGAGGTTCAGCAGCGGCTCGCCCATCCCCATCATCACCACGTTGGTCACTGGTTTTTCGCCGGTGTCGCCATAACTGCCGATGATTTGGCCGACCCGCCAGACCTGACCGATAATTTCGGAAACCGTCAGGTTGCGGTTAAAGCCTTGCTGGGCGGTTGAGCAAAATGAACAATCCAGCGCACAACCGACCTGCGAAGAGACACACAAAGTGCGGCGGTCTTTTTCCGGGATCCAGACCGTTTCTACTTCCTGACCACCGGCCAGGCCCATCACGAACTTGATTGTGCCGTCGGCGCTGTCCTGCCGGGTCACCACCTGCGGCGCTTCAATCACCGCATGCTGTTTCAGCTTGGCCCGCAAGTCCTTGTTGATATTCGTCATTTTGTCGAAATCATCAATACAGAAATGGTAAATCCATTTCATCAGCTGGTCGGCGCGGAAGGCCTTTTCTCCCAGTGACACCAGAAATTCTTTCATCTGGTCACGGGTCAAATCCAGTAAATTGACTTTTTGTTCAGGGCTGTTCATTCAGGTGGTCTCCGGCAGCGGCAGCGCTTTTATCCAGATGGAAGCGGCGGTGTTGTCTGTGATCTCATCCGCAAACTGCGAAGTACTGCGTTTAATATGACAGACAAAACCGTCTCAGGTTCTAACAGAAAGGGGCCAAAGCCCCTTCCTTTATAGCATCGCGGCTGACATTCCGTTCAGCCGGCAACATCAGCAATTAACGAGTGCGGCTGCACAGCTCTGCATCGCTGAAGAAGTATGCGATTTCACGGGCAGCTGAAGCAGCAGCATCAGAACCGTGCACCGCGTTTTCGTCGATGCTGGCAGCGTAGTCAGCACGCAGAGTACCGGCTGTTGCATCTTTCGGGTTGGTTGCACCCATGATTTCGCGGTTTTTACGCACGGCATCTTCGCCTTCCAGTACCTGGATCATCACCGGGCCTGAAGTCATGAAAGAAACCCAGGCATTGAAGAATGGACGCTCTTTGTGCTCAGCGTAGAAACCTTCCGCCTGTTCACGGCTCAGGTGCAGCATTTTGGCAGCAACGATACGCAGGCCAGCAGATTCAAAACGGTTGTAGATAGCACCGATCACGTTTTTAGCCACTGCATCTGGTTTGATGATCGAGAAAGTACGTTCTAAAGCCATGTCAGACTCCCTTAAAGATTGGTTTAAAATTTGGCGGTCGCGAATTATACGCGATCCCAACTGCCTTGCCTATGGTTTGTGTGACGGCTTTCAATACGATGACAAGAACCCGTAAAACCGTGTTTATGGATAAAAATTGCCCGAAGGCATATTGGACAACGCGCAGCGTTGGCCC
>CBINNO010000085.1:0-14643 GCA_966252055.1 uncultured Rheinheimera sp.
GGCTGCATCAGCTTAAGTAATTGAGATGAATTAACTATTTCTCAAAACATCCTAGCTATTTATATGCGCTAAAGCCGGTTCGGTCAAAACAAAGCAGGCAAATAGTGGTGGAGTTGGTCGGATTAAAGTGCGGACTGGTCGCGCCGCGGCAACGCTGAACCTCAGCCGGGCCAGCGGCCACCGCTGATCCGCCAGTTGCCGCCATAGTCACGGCGCGAGCGAACCTCAGCAAAACCGGCCTGTTGCAACAGCTGTTGCACCGCATCATGTTGCTGATGGCCGTGTTCCAGCCAGAGCCAGCCATCTGGCAGCAGGTGTAAAGTCGCGCCCTGTACTATTTGTTGGATATCCGCCAGACCAGCGTCTGCGGCCACCAGGGCGGAAGCCGGCTCAAAGCGCACATCACCTTGCTGCAGATGTGGATCGGTAGCGTCAATATAAGGCGGGTTAGAGACTATCAGCGAAAAACGTTGCCCGGCGACCGCATTGTACCAGTCGCTGCGCAGTACCCGGCAGTTGTCAATCTGCAGCCGTTGACGGTTACGCTCAGCCAGTGCAACTGCCTCGGGCTGCACATCCAACGCAGTGACTTGCCAGCCTGGTCGCTGCTTTGCCAGCGTCAGCGCAATGGCGCCAGTACCCGTGCCTAAATCCAGAACGACACGCCCGGCAGGCCCGGTGGGTAACGACAACTCCAGCGCCTGCTCGACCAACAGCTCAGTATCCGGCCGGGGAATTAAGGTACAAGGAGCCACTTCGAGCTCCAGGTCCCAAAACCACCAGCGGCCCGTGATATAAGCCAAAGGCTCGCCGAGCGCGCGGCGCTTTAAAGCGCCGTCCAGCAGCTGCAAGTCGGCATCATTTAAAGGTTGTTGCAAATACAGCGGCAGGCTGGCCGGGCTTTTATCCAGCACATCCGCCCACAGCCGCTGTGCTTCAAACGCCAAATCAGTCGCCTGTGGGTCGCTCGCAGCCAGCGGCGCCAGCGCCACTTGCGCAGCGCTCAGCCACTGACTGAGCTGCATCAGCGGTTTTCCTCGGCAAGCGCCGCCAGCTGGTCAGCCTGATGCTCGTGACTGAGCGGTTCCAGCACGGCATCGAGGTCGCCTTCCATCACATCCAGCAGTTTGTAGATGGTCAGGTTGATACGGTGGTCAGTGAGACGGCCCTGCGGGAAGTTGTAAGTGCGGATGCGCTCAGAGCGGTCACCCGAACCGACCAGGCTGCGGCGGGTTGATTCTTCCGCCAGCCGGCGTTTTTCATCTTCGGCCGCCTGAATACGCGATTGCAGCACCGACATGGCGCGGGCGCGGTTTTTGTGCTGCGAACGCTCATCCTGACATTCCACCACGATGCCGGTCGGAATGTGGGTGATCCGAATGGCCGAATCAGTCCGGTTAACGTGCTGACCACCGGCGCCAGACGCGCGGTAGGTGTCAACCCGCAAATCCGCCGGGTTGATTTCAATGGCTTCGCTTTCCGGAATTTCCGGCATAATCGCCACAGTACAGGCCGAAGTATGCACCCGGCCCTGCGATTCGGTCGCCGGAATACGCTGCACACGATGGCCACCGGATTCAAACTTCAGCACACCGTAAGCGCCTTCGCCCTGCACGCTGGCGATCACTTCTTTATAACCGCCATGTTCACCGTCATTGCAGCTGACGATTTCGACGCGGAAACGGCGTTTTTCGCAGTAACGGCTGTACATGCGGAATAAATCTCCGGCAAAAATCGCCGCTTCATCACCACCGGCACCGGCCCTAATCTCGAGGAAACAGTTGTTGTTGTCGTTTGGATCTTTGGGCAGCAACAAAATCTGCAGCTCAGCGTCGAGCTGCTCGATGCGCTCTTTGCTGGCTTTAAATTCTTCCTGCGCCATTTCCCGCATGTCCGGATCGGAATCTTTCAGCATGTCTTCGGCGCTTTTTAAATCTTCATGCGCCTGCTGATAGCGGGCAAATGCCTCGGCAATCGGCTCTAACTGGCTGTATTCCTTCGATAACTCGCGGAATTTACTCTGATCTGCAATCACGCCGGCGTCGCTGAGCAGCGCCTGCACTTCTTCGTAACGCTCGACCAGACCTTCGAGTTTCCGATAAACCGATTCTTTCATGAAACAATCAATACCTGCTTAAACATCCAACAAATTGTTGAGTAATGTTTGGGGTTGGGAGGATTCATCCTGCAGCAACTGCCGGATAGTCCGGGTAGGTGCATGCATCAGCCTGTTGCTGAGTTTAGTTGCTAATTCGGTCATGACTTTTTCGGCGTCCTGACCGCTCGCCAGCTGGTTCAGCGCACGCTGCAGCAATTCCTGCCGCACAGCGTCACAACGTTCGCGATACGCCCGCACCCAGTCGATGTTGCCCTGCATCTGCAGCCATTGACTGAACTCCGCGACGCCGCTGGCGATCATTTGTTCAGCCTGTTCAGCCGCCTGCAGGCGGGACTGCTGATTCTGCGCGACGATATTCTGCAGGTCATCGACCGTGTACAGATAAGCGTCTTCCAGCTCAGCCACCTGCGCTTCAATGTCGCGCGGCACCGCTAAGTCGACCAGAAACATCGGCTTGTGACGGCGTTTTTTTAAGGCCTGCTCCACCATGCCTTTACCAACGATCGGCAAAGTACTGGCGGTGGAACTGATCACGACATCAGCATCGGTCAATGCCTGCGGCACCTGTGCCAGGCTAATCGCCTGACCATTAAACTGCCCGGCAAGCGCGGCGGCTCTGTCATAAGAGCGGTTCGCCACCGTCAGATGGGCCGCGCCCTGCTCCAGCAAATGTTTGGCCACCAGCTCAATGGTTTCACCGGCACCAATCAGCAACACCCGTACGTCAGCGAGCTTGCCGAAAATCTGCTTTGCCAGCGTCACCGCCGCAAAGGCCACCGACACCGCACTGGCGCCAATCTCGGTTTCGGTGCGGACTTGTTTGGCCACCGCGAAGGTTTTCTGGAACAATCGTTCAAACACCGGCTGAATGGCACCGAGCTGACGCGACTGGCTATAGGCCTGTTTCACCTGACCGAGAATTTGCGGCTCGCCGAGCACCAGCGAGTCAAGCCCGCAAGCCACCCGCATCAGGTGCGCCGAAGCGGCATCATCGGCATGCAGATACAAATGCGGCGCCACTTCCACTTTGTTGAGCTGATGAAACTGCGCCAGCCAGTCAATCACTTGTTCCGATTGCTCCAGACTGCCGCTAAAATACAGCTCGGTTCTGTTGCAGGTGGACACAATGACCGCATCGGTCACGGCCGTTTTGGCCGTCAGATCCAGCAACGCTTCGGCGACTTGTTCTGGCGCAAAGGCCAGCTGTTCGCGCAGGGCGACCGGAGCTGTTTTGTGATTGATGCCAAGTGCAAAAATAGCGGTTCACCTGAAAATAAATGAGAATGTGCCAGCCATCGGCGCTTGTCCGCGGATGACAAAGGCTGAATTGTACGAAAATCCGCAGTGCCTGAAAAGCCTGCTGCCTGCTGTATCGACAATCGAGGCGTTACAGCAAGCCGCCAACAGGACACTGCCACCAGACAGGAAATCTGCCCGATATGGCAAACAAAGCCGACATGGCGTCATCAAGTCTCTTTCTGAACAATCCGTTGAACATGCCGTTTTGGTGCGGTCTGGCGCTGTGTCTGCTGGCCGGTTGTGCCAGCAAGCCAGCGCCTGTCGCCAGCCGGCCTTTGCCGGCGGCAGAGCGCGAACAGGCGCTCGATGCCATGACCGAATTTCAGGTGGTGGCTGCACTGGGGGTGAAATCGCCCGGTGACAATGTCAGTGGCACGCTGAACTGGCAACAAAAAGGCGTTTATTATCAGGCCAATATGACTAATTTTCTCGGCCTGACCGTGTTTGAACTGGAAACCCACCAGCAAGGCGCCACCGTCAAAGTCGATGGCAAAACCCATCAGGCGCTGTCAGCGAGCGCCCTGCTGGATTATCTGTCTGGCTGGTCTTTGCCGATTGAAGAAATGCAGCTGTGGCTCAAAGGTTTACCGGGCCCGAGCAGTGAAAACCTGCAACGGGATGGCCTGGGCCGGCTGGTTCGTTTCACATTGATTGACAGCCAGCAACGGCAATGGCAGGTCGAATACACCGACTTTTTCCCGGATGCCCGCTCGCTGCCGCGCAAGATGCAGCTGCAATCCGGCGACACCCGGCTCAAACTGGTGATCAAAGGGTGGCAGTCATGAGTCAGCAGCCTGCCAACAACCAAAGCGCGACGCTGATTTTACCGGCGCCGGCCAAACTCAATCTGTTTTTACACATCACTGGCCGCCGGCCTGATGGTTATCATTTGCTGCAGACCCTGTTCCAAATGCTCAATGTTGGCGATGAACTGCACTTTACTGCCAATCACAGCGGTGAGATCCGCTTCAGCTGTTCCGACGCCAGCATCAGCGGACCAGATAACCTGGTGGTGCGGGCAGCCCAACTGCTGAAAAAAAGAGCAAGCCCAGCCGCCGGCGTGGACATTTATCTGGACAAGCGCACGCCAATGGGGGGTGGCCTCGGTGGCGGTTCTTCTGATGCCGCCACCACGCTTCATGCGTTAAACCTGCTGTGGCATTTGCAGCTGTCTGAAGCGGAGCTGTGTGCGCTTGGCCTGACACTCGGCGCCGACGTGCCGGTTTTTGTCAAAGGCCGCACGGCTTTTGCACAAGGCGTGGGGGAAGCCTTGCAACCGGTGGAATTACCCGAACGCTGGTATCTGGTGGCGACACCGGATGTGCATGTGTCAACCGCTGCCGTATTTAGCCACCCGGATCTGATCCGTGACAGTGCGCCAATGTCGCTGGAAAATCTGCTCGGTTCGCCTTGGCGCAACGACTGTCAGCCACTGGTTGAACGTCTCTACCCTATTGTTGCAATAACCTTACAGGCGTTGGTAGAATACGCGCCGTCTCGAATGACGGGTACTGGCGCCAGTGTTTTTGCTGAATTCCCGGATGAACTCAGTGCTCGTCGCGCCCAGGCGAATTTGCCGGCTCATTGCCGCAGTTTTGTCGCCCAGGGCCTCAACCAGTCACCGCTGCTGACTGCGTTAAGACATGCCGTATGACGAGAGATCAGGCAGCCGGCCTGATCTCAGATTTTAACCGGAGCAATCCCTGAGGATCCTACCGTGCCCGACATGAAGATATTCGCTGGTAACGCCGTACCAGAACTCGCCAAAAAAATCGCCAGCCGCCTGTATATCAAGCTCGGCGACGCCGAGGTTGGCCGTTTCAGCGATGGAGAAGTCAGCGTACAGATCAATGAAAACGTCCGTGGTTCGGACGTTTTTATTATCCAGTCCACCTGCGCCCCGACCAATGACAACCTGATTGAACTGATCGTGATGGTTGATGCACTGCGTCGCGCTTCTGCCGGCCGTATCACGGCCGTGATCCCATATTTTGGTTATGCCCGCCAGGACCGCCGCGTGCGTTCAGCCCGGGTGCCTATCACGGCCAAAGTAGTGGCAGATTTCCTGTCCAGCGTCGGTGTTGACCGCGTCTTAACGGTTGACCTGCATGCCGAACAGATCCAGGGTTTCTTCGACGTTCCTGTAGACAACGTATTCGCCTCACCAGTGCTGCTCGATGACATGCGTAAGCGTGAATTCCAGGCGCCTGTGGTGGTATCACCGGATATCGGTGGTGTGGTGCGTGCCCGCGCTATTGCTAAACTGCTGAACGATGCCGACCTTGCCATCATCGACAAACGCCGGCCAAAAGCTAACGTGGCGCAAGTGATGCACATCATCGGCGACGTGAAAGACCGCGACTGTATCATCGTCGACGACATGATCGACACTGGCGGTACGCTGTGTAAAGCCGCAGAAGCGTTAAAAGAGCAAGGCGCCCGTCGGGTGTTTGCTTACGCCACCCACCCGGTGTTCTCAGGTAACGCCGCAGAAAATATCGCCAATTCAGTGATTGATGAACTGATCATCACCGACACTATCCCGCTTTCGCCAGCGATGCAGGCGGTCAGCAAAGTCAAACAGCTGACGCTGAGTGAAATGATGGCCGAGTGTATCCGCCGCATCAGCAACGAAGAATCGATTTCTTCGATGTTCGATTAAGGCCACTGATGCCGATAAAAGCCGCTCCACGAGCGGCTTTTTTGTTTGCCTGTGCCCGCCGCCAGTGATACTATGGCGCGCTTTTTTTGCCAGCCTGGCTGGTAAAGAAAATCTGAGCTGGTTTTCTGGTCGCGGAAACCAGCATTCTTAATTTTTGGAGATTCAAATGTCTGAAGCCATTTACGTGTTAAATGCCGAAGTCCGTACAGACCTGGGGAAAGGTGCGAGCCGCCGCCTGCGTCACGCGGATAAAGTTCCTGCAATCATTTACGGTGGCCACCAAGCGCCTCTGTCTGTGACCCTGGAACACAACAAACTGATCCAGGCGCAAGCCAACGAAGGTTTCTACACGCACATCCTGACTATCAACGTCGGCGGTGAAGAAGTAAAAGCCATCGTTAAAGCAATGCAACGTCACCCGTTCAAGCCAAAAGTAATGCACGTTGACTTCCAACGCGTTGAAGCTGGCCACGAACTGCACACTGTTGTTCCAGTACACTTCGTCAACGAAGCTGCTGCTGCGAAGAAAGGTGGTATCGTTGCTCACCACATCAACGAAATCGCTATCACTGTGCTGCCAGCGAACCTGCCAGAATTCATCGAAGTTGACCTGGCAAACGTTGAAGTAGGTCAAACTCTGCACCTGTCAGACCTGAAAGTTCCAGCCGGCGTAACTATCGCTGAACTGGCTAAAGGCGCTGGCCATGACCAGGCGGTTGTTTCTGTAAACAAACCAGCTGGTAAAGCGGAAGAAACTGCTGAGTAATGTCTGACTTTGTTCAGCTAATCGTGGGCCTGGGTAATCCAGGCCCCGAATATGAGAAGACCCGCCACAATGCCGGCCAATGGTTTGTCGAACAACTGGCCCGCCGCTACAACGTCCCGTTAAAAGCCGACCCCAAATACTTTGGCCTGACCGGCAAATTCTTGTTAAACGGACACGAAATCAAGTTGTTGATCCCCACTACTTATATGAATTTAAGTGGGAAAGCGGTTGCCGCTATGGCGCAGTTTTTTAAAGTCGCACCAGAGCAAATTTTGGTGGCGCATGATGAAATGGCAATAGCCCCTGGCGTTGCCAAGTTTAAACTGGGTGGCGGCCATGCCGGTCACAATGGTTTAAAAGACATCACCAGCAAATTGGGCAATAATGCCAATTTTTACCGCCTGCGCTTAGGGATAGGCCATCCGGGTCACAAAGATTTGGTGACCGGTTATGTGCTGGGCAAAGCTCCGCAAGCAGAGCAAAAATTAATTGAGGACGCGCTCGACGAGTCGCTGCGTTGCCTTGAGCTGTGGCAAAAAGACGGACTCGTCAAAGCCCAGCACCGATTACACAGTTTTATCGCCACGACCTGAGGGTCTGGTAACCGCGGCTGCGCAACCCTGGCGCCAGCTCAGCACTGAGGATACTTCCATGGGTTTTAAATGTGGCATCGTTGGTTTACCCAACGTCGGTAAATCTACACTGTTTAACGCTTTGACTAAAGCGGGTATCGAAGCGGCGAACTTCCCGTTTTGTACCATTGAACCAAATACCGGCGTAGTCCCGGTGCCGGATCCACGGCTGAATCAGCTGGCTGCTATCGTCAATCCACAGCGCATCCTGCCGACGACGATGGAATTCGTTGATATTGCAGGTCTGGTCAAAGGCGCATCAAAAGGCGAAGGCCTGGGTAATAAGTTTCTGGCCAATATTCGTGAAACCGACGCTATCGGTCACGTTGTACGTTGTTTTGAAGACGAAAACGTCATTCACGTGGCGAACAAAGTTGACCCGGCTGACGACATCGACACTATCAATATGGAATTAGTACTGGCCGATATGGACAGCGCAGAAAAAGCCATTTTCCGCGTCAGCAAAAAAGCCAAAGCCGGAGATAAAGATGCCAAAGCCGAAATCGACGTGCTGGAAAAGGTCAAAGCGCATCTGGAGCAAGGTTTAACACTGCGCCAGCTGGAATTATCGCCAGAGCAAAAGGCGCTGGTTTCTTACATGAATTTCCTGACCATCAAACCAACCATGTATATCGCCAACGTGTTGGAAGATGGTTTTGAAAATAACCCGCATTTAGATGTCGTTCGCGAAATCGCCGCCAAAGAAGGCGCGATCGTTGTGCCGGTCTGCGCAGCCATTGAATCAGAAATTTCTGAATTGGAAGATGACGAAAAAGCGGAGTTCTTAGAATCAATGGGCTTAAGCGAGCCGGGCCTGAACCGCGTGATCCGCGGTGGTTATTCGCTGTTGAACCTGCACACTTATTTCACTGCCGGTGTCAAAGAAGTACGTGCCTGGACTATTCCGGTTGGCGCGACCGCCCCACAAGCGGCAGGCGTTATTCATACCGACTTTGAAAAAGGCTTTATCCGCGCTCAGGTCGTATCTTTTGACGACTTTATCGCTTGCAACGGCGAAGCCGGCGCCAAAGATGCCGGTAAACTGCGCGTTGAAGGCAAAGGCTATGTCTGTAAAGACGGCGACGTGATGCATTTCTTGTTTAACGTCTGAGTTGTTTAACCTCTGAGTTGTTTAACGTTTAAGCTGTTATCTTTACCAAAAAAACCGGACTCAAGGTCCGGTTTTTTATGGGCGCCTGTGAACAAGGCCAACGAACTGGGGTCTAGCCCAGCGCCATGCTGGCGGCAGCACTGCGCTGCTGGCGACTGCGCACAAACCACAACACCATCAGCAAACCCAGCAGAGCGGTGGCAGCACCAGCCAGCGGCACATAATTCAGGCTCAGGCCGGCTTTGATAATCGCGGCGCCCAACACAGCTCCCAGTGCATTGCCGAGGTTAAAGGCACCGATATTCATCGAGGCAGCCAGATTTGGTGCTTCTTTGGCTTCCTGCACCACCAAAGACTGCAGTGGTGGCACCAGAGCAAAACTGGCAATACCCCAACAGAAAATCACCGGCGCGACCAGCCAGATGGACGAGCTCACCACGGAAAACAGCGCTAATAACAGGGTTACCGCCACTAAGGACACAATCAGCGTCGCTGCCAGTGATCTGTCAGCAAAACGGCCGCCCAGTACATTGCCCAAAGTCAGCCCTGCGCCATACAGCACCAGCATGGTGGTAACAAAAGCGGTTGATGCCTGGGTTTCATCCTGCAAAATGGGCACTATGTAGGTAAACACGGTAAACATCGAACTGGAACTCACCACGGTCAGCAACAGCGCCGCCAGCACCGGGCCTTTACTCAGTACTTTCAGTTCCTGCTTTACATTGGCTTTGCTTTCATTGGCCAGTGGCGGTAACGACAACCGCAGCGCCAGCATGGTCACCACGCCTATCAGCGCCATGGCAAAAAAGGCCGGACGCCAGCCAATCATCTCCCCCACATAAGTCGCCAGCGGCACACCGCCGATAGTGGCAATGGTCAGGCCTGAGAACATCGCAGCGACGGCGCCTGAGCGTTTTTCCGGCGGTACTATGCTCATGGCCACCACAGAACCGACACCAAAAAAAGCACCGTGATTAAAGGAGGTGACTATCCGGCCCATTAACAGCAGGTCATAGCTGTCCGCCAGCGCAGATATTAAATTGCCGACAGTAAAGATCCCCATCGACAACAGCAGCAGGTTGCGCCGACTCATATTGGCAAACAGCAGCGTCATCAGCGGCGCACCAAGCAGCACACCGAAGGCATAAGCGCTGATCAGCATCCCCGCAGTGGGAATAGATACAGCCAGGTCGTCGGCAATCACGGTCAGCATCCCCATTGGAGAAAACTCAGTGACGCCGATACCAAAGGCCCCTAGTGCAAGGGCCAGCAAAGGAACGTTAATTTTCATACAAAGTCTCGATAATTTGTGACGCTGTGGAATATAAACAATCCATAACCTTTGAAAAAGCGATACCAGGTACATTCAGCTTTGCATTTAAATCACAAATGGAGTCAGGTATGAGCCTTGGCAAGACCGATAAGACGGCAGAAATGCAAACCTTTTTGTCGGTGGCATGCACGGGAAGTTTAAGTGCAGCCGCCCGTGAACTGGACCTGACCCCTTCCGCCGTCAGCCGGATGATGACCCGGCTGGAAAAACGACTGGGCGTGCGGCTGATTGTGCGCAGCACCAGAAAATTGCGACTGACCAGCGAAGGCGAAGCCTATGCATTGGCAGCCCGGCGAATTTTAAAAGATCTGGACGACACCGAAAGCAGCATCGCCAGCAGAGGCAGCCCCAGTGGCACAGTCAAAATCAGCACCGCGACCGCGCATAGTCGTCTGACCATAGTGCCGCTGCTGAAAGAATTTCTGCAACGCTACCCGGATATTCAGCTGGATATTGATGTGTCTGACCAAATCCGCGATGTGCATGCCGGTCAGGTCGACGTCGCGATCCGTTTTGGCCCTTTACCCGACAGCGGTCTGCACGCCCGTCGCCTCGGCGAGACCGGCCGGGTGGTGCTGGCATCACCGGAATACCTGGCCAGAGCCGGCGTACCGCAAACGCCAGCCGATTTAGCCCACCACAATTGTCTGGATTTCAGTTTCCGTCGGCTGGAACCCGGCTGGCCTTTTCGGGAACAAGGCCGGAACTACCTGCTGGCCGTCAAAGGCAATGTGCTGGCCAACAATGGCGAAACGCTGGTGGAGCTTGCGCTGCAGGGCATGGGCATTACCCGGGTCGGCAGATTTCATGTGCAACAGGCACTGGCCACTGGCCAGTTGGTTGAATTATTAGAAGACTACAACCCGCAAGACCGTGAAGCCATTCATGCGGTCTTTATTGGCGGTCAAAGCATGCCGGCCAGAGTCCGGGTATTTGTTGACTATCTGGTGGAGAAGATGGCCACAGCGCCGGCGAATGCAAGGGCGGATCATCCGATCAGTACAGCAGGCCACCGCTCAGATTAATCCAGCGCACTGCCAGGCGGCCTTCCCGCAGTACACACGAGAAAGGCCGCCGGACCGCAAACTTAAGCCGCCGCTCTGTAATTATCCAGCATGGTATAACTGCGGGCATAAAGCGCAAACACCGCCGCAGCGAGCAAGGCAAAACCTGCAAAGAAGAACATTAAAAACGCCGTTTGCGACAAACCGGTGCTGGCGACATGCGACAGCACCGTTTCGCTGCGGATACTGTTATTGGCCAAAAGCACCCATAAGTTACCCACGGTGACGGATAACTGCCAGAAGCTGGTGATAGTGCCTTTCATCGCGGCCGGCGCCTGGCTGTAGGCAAATTCAAGGCCGGTGGCGGATACCAGTACTTCACCAAAGGTCAGTAAAGCATAAGGCAGTACCTGCCAGACAATCGACATCACAGTGCCGCCATCCATCATCAACTGGACGGAGCCAATCACAATCCAGGCAAGACCCGCAAAGGCAATGCCTGCTCCCATCCGGCGCAGCGCTGTGATTTTCATCCCGGCCCGCTCCAGTAGCGGAAACAACACCAGATGATTAAAAGGAATCAGCAGCATCACCAGCAAGGGGTTTAGCGCCTGCATCATGGCCGGTTCAAACCACTCAGGCTTGGCCATGTCGTTGGCCTGCAAAATCCAGGTGGAGGCTTTTTGGTCGAACAGCGACCAGAATGGCGTGACTAACGCAAACAGGATCAGAATTCTGAGCACCGAGCGCACACCGTCGACCGCCGCATCCGGGTGCTGACCGCGCGCCCGCTCCAGCTGCAGCGCAGCGCCCGCCCCACCAAAGCCCATCACCAGCACTAAAGCCAGACAAAAGGCCGCGACAAAACCAAGCGACGGTGTCTGGCTTAAACTGAACAGCGCCAGCGCGACGCCCACCAGCGCCAGATACAAGCCCCCATTGGCGGCACCGGCTTGTTTAGCCAGCAGCGCTGTTTTCACCACTTTTAAGAAGCTGTGCGGATCTTTGGGCTCAGGCGGGACATGCACATAACGATGGCGACCCAGCCAGAAGAAAAACACCGCGAGCGCCATCAGAATGCCCGGAATGCCAAAAGCCCAGGCCGCGCCTAAGTATTTGAGCGTCAGCGGCATCAGTAAAGACGCAAAAAACGACCCGAAGTTAATCGTGAAGTAAAAAATATCAAAAGCTTTTTGCGCCAGCTGTTTATTACTTTGATCAAACTGGTCGCCCATAAAAGCTGAAACCAGCGGTTTGATGCCGCCGGAGCCCAGCGCTATCAGAAACAGGCCGGTATAGAAGCCCTCTTTACTGTGCTCAAACAGCGCCAAAAACAGGTGCCCAATCACATAGATAATGCTGAGGTATAAAATCGTGCGGTATTTACCAAGTAAACGGTCGGCCAGCCAGCCGCCTAATAAAGGAAAGAAATACACGCCGATGACAAAAGAGTGAAACACATCCTTGGCTTCACCAGCTCTTAAGTGTTCGGGAATTGACAACAGCAAGGCAGTCATCAAAAAAGGCGTCAGGATATTGCGCATGCCATAGAAGCTGAAACGCTCACAGGCTTCATTGGCAATAATAAAAGGAACAGAGCGCGGCCAGCGCGCGGTGGTACTGGTTGTCATAAGTAAATCCAATCTGTCGTTGGTTGCGTATTAATTTTCGGGTTCCCGGTCATGCTAACTGAAAAGCCGGCGGAACCGAACCCAATTCAGCGCCAATGGCGACGAATCAGCCGAATTATGCTGACAACTTCGACAAGCCGAACAGAAAATCAGCAAACGATTCAAATGCATGGATTTGTGGCAAAAAAACGGTTGACGCAAAAAAGGCTGATGCGCATAATACGCGCCACTTGCTTAGGACAACTAAGACAACGTGGCTACATAGCTCAGCTGGTTAGAGCACAGCACTCATAATGCTGGGGTCGCAGGTTCGATTCCCGCTGTAGCCACCACTCTCACAGAGTCCAATAAGCCGATGCGGAAGTGGCGAAATTGGTAGACGCACTGGATTTAGGTTCCAGCGCCGCAAGGTGTAAGAGTTCGAGTCTCTTCTTCCGCACCAAAGCAAGTAAGATTTCTGCAGTTTGCTGCAGGGGTGTAGCCAAGCGGTAAGGCAGCGGGTTTTGATCCCGCCATTCTGGGGTTCGAATCCCTGCACCCCTGCCATCCTTCTGAACCCGGCCTCGTGCCGGGTTTTTTATTGGTGTTTCTTGCAGCAATACACTTGCCGGCATGTTGCTGTAACCTATTCTGCAATATCGTATACAGCAGCCAGCCTCAGAGGCCGGCAGCGTAGCGTCCCACCCAGCTTTTTAATGGCCCACTGTGCCCGGCCACCTGCAGACCAACACGGCGTAACAAACGCAGCGGCGGCAATGGCTGCTTAAACACCTGATAAAACATATCCATTGCAGACATCATCAGCAAATTGGCCCGCCGGCGTTGCTGCTGATATGACAGCAACAGCGTTGCATCAGCCAAAGGACCGCCCGCCTGATGTTGGCTTACCAGCAACTGCGCCAGCAACTCTGCATCCGCAAAACCGAGGTTGACGCCCTGGCCGGCCAGCGGGTTGATGGTATGCGCCGCATCGCCTATCAGCACCAGCCGGCCTTTAACATATTGATTGGCATGGCTGCGGGTCAGCGGGAACGCCGCTTGTTTTTGTACCTTCACCACGCCGAGCTGTGACGGAAAGTGTTGTTGCAGCTGCTTTTGCAGCTCCGCCGGCGCCAGTTTGACCAGTTGCTGAATGTTTAACTGGTCGTCATACCAAACCAGCGACGCCTGTCGGCCAGGCAATGGCAGATAAGCCCGTGGCCCTTGTTCAGTAAACTGCTGCCAGGTCATGGGCAGGCTGTCGTATGCCGTTTCCACATGCACCAGCATGCAGGCCTGCTGATATTGCCAGCCTTGTGAGCCGATCCCGGCCAATTGCTTTAACTGCGACTGCGCACCGTCAGCCGCCACCAGCACTTGTGCCCGGATCTCACCCTGATCGGTGTCGAGCACGGCCGCATCCGCTAACTGGCGCATGCCAAAAATACGAACCGGGCAAAACCGCTGCACCTGCGCCGGCAACTGTTGCCACAACGCCTGTTGCAAGTGATTGTTTTCCACCATATGGCCCAGATGGCTTTCGCCAAGCTCAGCCGCAGTAAAATCAAGTGGCCGCCCTTCACCTTCAAAAGCCCGTAAAGTCTGATAGGACGCCAGTCTTGATGGTAACAAAGCCTGCCAGGCCGTCAGCTGCGACAGCCAGGCCTCGCTTTTGCGGTTGATGGCACTGACCCGCAGGTCAAATTCACTCTCTGTCGTCACCGCGACAGGTGTCTGACGCTCCAGCAGCGCAACCTTCAGCCCCGCCCGGCCGAGCGCCAATGCCAGCGCGGCGCCGACCATACCGCCGCCCACAACGGCCACATCAAAGGAAGATGCCGCAGCGGCCTGCGGCGTTGGTTCAGCGTGAATGGTCGAAGCGGATGACATGTTTTGCATCGGGAGCACCCAAAACTGCACTGTTGATGGCCGGCTATTCTACGCAAGTCAGCGGATAAAAAGCTGCGCCGGATCAGCAAAATAGCAATTTTTTATCCGGAGCTGAAAGCAAAAGACGGCTGGGCAGGTCTTGTCTGACAGCATGCCAAAGCAGCCCATGTATCCAGCAACTATTTGCGCAAATGCATGCCTGCCTCTCCCTTTAACA
>CBINNO010000086.1:0-14472 GCA_966252055.1 uncultured Rheinheimera sp.
GTCGGTAAAGCACATGGCAACGGCAATGCGGCTAACCTTGGGGCTGCGCCGGAAGGCGAGGATGTCGATGCACAGGGTCTGGGCTGGCTGAATAAACAAAGTCGTGGTGTGGGCCGCGATACGGTGACCAGTGGTGTAGAAGGCGCCTGGACCACAAATCCGACCCAGTGGGACAATGGCTATTTCACCATGTTGCTGGGCCATGACTGGGAACTGACCAAAAGCCCGGCTGGAGCCTGGCAATGGAAGCCCGTCAGCATCCGCGAAGAAGACAAACCTGCCGATGTGGAAGACCGCAGCCTGCGCACGATGCCGGTGATGACAGACGCCGATATGGCGCTGAAAGTGGACCCGGAATACCGCAAAATTACCGAACGTTTTGCCGCTGATCAGGCTTATTTCAGCGACGTTTTTGCCCGCGCCTGGTTCAAGCTGACCCACCGTGATATGGGACCGAAAAGCCGTTACCTTGGCCCAGAAGTACCATCAGAAGACCTGATCTGGCAAGACCCCATTCCGGCGCCGGCTTACACGCCGACAGCCGCTGAAGTGAGCAGCCTTAAACAGCTGATCCTGGCCAGTGGCCTCAGCGTTGCTGAGCTGGTCGCCACCGCCTGGGACAGCGCCCGCACTTTCCGTGGTTCAGACTATCGTGGTGGCGCCAACGGTGCCCGCATCCGGCTGGCGCCGCAAAAAGACTGGGCGGGCAATGAACCGGCCCGTCTTAGTAAAGTGCTGGCAGTGCTGGAGGGCATCCGCAATCAATTTGGCAAGCCCGTAAGTCTGGCGGATTTAATTGTGCTGGCTGGCAGCGCAGCGCTGGAGCAAGCCGCCAAAGCGGCGGGTGTGACCATCGAGGTGCCTTTTGCGCCGGGCCGTGGCGATGCAACACAGCAACAAACCGATGTGGCCTCTTTTGAAGTGCTGGAGCCGCTGCATGATGGTTTCCGCAACTGGCAGAAGCAGCATTATCAGGTACAGCCGGAAGAGATGTTACTCGACAAAGCGCAGCTGCTCGGCCTCAGCGCCAAAGAGATGACAGTGCTGGTCGGTGGCATGCGGGTACTGGGTACCAACCATGGTGGCAGTGCGCATGGTGTCTTTACCGATAAACCGGGAGTGCTCAGCAACGACTTTTTTGTCAACCTGACCGATATGGCGTACAGCTGGCAGCCGGCTGGCCGCAACCTGTATCACATCGTTGAGCGCAGCAGTGGCAAGCAAAAATGGACTGCGACCCGGGTCGATCTGGTGTTTGGCTCCAATTCGGTGCTGCGTGCTTATGCCGAGGTGTATGCGCAGGACGACAATCGCGAAAAATTTGTCCGCGACTTTGTGGCGGCCTGGGTCAAAGTGATGAACGCGGATCGTTTTGATCTGAAATAACCGCAGGTGCCAGAGCACTCTGAAACCAGCGTGCTGTGAAGCGGGCTTCTGCTGAAGCGGGCCGTGCTGAAAAGAGCCGCCGTTCAGTAAACAAAAAGCCGGGTTGCCCCGGCTTTTTTACGCTGTTCAGTCGGTGTCCCGCCGCTGTGGGCCTACAGCACTGCTGCTGACCCACAGGGGTTAACCTGCTGTGTGGCGGCTTAATCCAGCCGGTAACGCACACCGATGGTGTAACGCGGGCCGTATTGACGGGCGAACAGGAACTGCTCTTTAAAGCGGCCGTAACCCCGCTCTGTTTCGTCGTTGAGGTTAATGCCTTCAAAGAACACCGTCAGGTTCGGGTTGACGTCATAGTTGACGCTCAGGTCCCACTGGCCGTAAGTTTCGGAAAACTGCGGCGGCGCGTCACTGGAACCCTGCGCCTGACCAACACCAATCAGGTATTCATCCCGCCAGGCGTAAGTGGCTTTGATGGACAGGCCATCTTTTTCATAGAACAGCTGCAGGTTGGCAGAGTCGCTGAGACCACTTAATGGCGCTTGCTGTTGCAGGCTCATCACGTCGAATTCCACATCGCCCTGCACAAAAGTGGCGTTGGCGCCGGCACCAAAACCGGTATCCCAGAACAGATGCTGCACTGCGACTTCAAAACCATCGACCGATTTTTTGTCGGTATTGGTCGGTTGACTGATGTTCCACACCATCAACGGGTCGTCGGCGGCCGGGGTGATTTTCCCTTCTGCATTGCCGTTGCCATTGGCCAGCATCTGCTCAAAAATCGCCGTGCTGGTTGGCTGTTCGCCGCGTGCCTGGATATCGGCCACCGCTTTTAAGTAACGCGGGCCATTGAGGATGTCACGCAGTCCTTCAATGGTGGTTTCGGTGATGGTGGTCTGGATAAAGTTATCCACATCCTTGCGGAAATAACCGACTGCGGCATAACTGCCTTCACCGTAATAATATTCCAGCGTTAAATCGAGGTTGGTCGATTCAAAAGGCAACAGGTTGGTATTGCCCTGACTGCCGCTGCGCGAACCTGGTTTTGGGCTGCCGCTTAACGCGCGGCCACCGGCGAGCAGGCCAAGCGGCGCACGGGTGATGCTCTTGCCCCAGGAAAAACGGCCTATCAGGTCGTCGGTCAGCTCGGCTTTGACATCAAACATCGGTAACACCACGTCATGCTTACCGGTCTGTTCAAGGAAGTTGGCCGTACCGCCTTGCTGGTATTGGGTGATCCATTCTGAAGCACTTTCCCAGTTGACCTGTGTTTCGACACGCTGGCGCACTAAGCTGGTGACGTCCGTCTGTTCATAACGCACGCCGATATTAAATTGCACCGGCGTTTTCCAAAGGTCGAGGTCCCAGCGCGATTGCAGATAGATACTGTCGGTGACTTCCTCGACGGAGCTCTGACTGTCGACACCGTCAAAATACGGGTCAATCGAGTAGACATCGCTGCCCATCACATCCGCGGTCAGGAATGCCAGCTGGCGGGCCAGGGCTTCATCAAAGTCATAGGTGTAGTAATAATGCGGGCGCAAGTCGCTGCCACCGCCGGCAAATTTGTCCAGAAAGCCGGCCGTGCTGTGTTTGACAAACATCGCATCCGGGAAAATCTGCGGATAAGCCGGATTAAAACCCGGGCCGCCACGCAGACCACTCCAGCCGTCATGGCCACCCATAGTTTGTTCCGTGCGCGCCACACCAAAATCCACTTTGGTCAGCGGCAGCTTAAACACATTGTTATCCCAGCTGCCGTCTAACTGCAGCTGCTTGATATTGGTTTCACCCGGTGAATGGATAAACTGGCTGAAGTTGGAGTCAATTTCGCCTGGCAGCAGCTCGTTGCTGCCATTACGCCACAACACCATGGCATGCGGGATCTCACCGGTACGGAAGTCGTAGACTTTCGTGACCAGCTGGTCAGAACCGAGGATGATCTGGGCCTGGCTGCCCAGTCCTTTGTCAGCGCCGTTGTCGACTTTGTTGTCGGAGTCGTGGTAATCCAGGCTCAGGTTGAGGTCGTCGTAGACCTGCCAGTCGAAATTCAGGCCAATCGAATCTGCTTTGACTTCAGTGCTGCCTTTGTTGGCGGTAAAAGAGCCGTCGTTGCCACCGATGTCGGCATAAATGGCGGTGCCGTTGGCATCCAGCTCATAGGCATTGATGTTGCCGCCGTATTCGTTCCAGATCCCCCAGCCGATACTCTGGGCGCCGGTCATGGCGCGGGTGGCGGTGTAATCCACAGTGGCAGTGAAGTTGTCGGTCGGGGCAAACTGTAAGGTCAGTTGACCATTGCTGCGCTCGCGCTCGAAATCTTCAATGCTGTAGTTCATGTCTTTCGGGAAAAAGTAGTTGCCCACTTTTTGACCGCTGGCGTCGGTTGGTCTGGCGTCTTTGATTTTGTCAGCGGCCAGATTATTGGGCAGCGCGACATTGGCCTGCCAGCCCTGAATATTGGCTTGCTGGCGTTGGAAGTCGCGTTCCTGATGCGACAATGACAGCGCCACGCCAAATTTGTCATCAAAAAAGGTGTCACTGATCACCGTCGCGAGCTCAGGCGTGACGTCGTCGCCTTTTTCATTGGAGCTGTCGTAGATGCCTTTGGCCATAAAGGAGGCGTGGGTGCCCGGATTGTTCAGTGGCTTGGTGGTGATGATGTTAACGGTGGCACCCAGACCGCCGCTCGGGTTTTCTGCACGGGCCGTTTTATAGACCTCCAGCGCGCTGACGCCTTCGGACGATAAATTTTCCAGGCTGTAAGAGCGGGTGTAACCGGTCCCCGGCATTTGCCGGCCATTGAGCGTGATCAGGTTAAATTCAGGGCCAAAACCGCGCACGGTGATCTGGCTGCCTTCACCGTTGGAGCGGCTGACCGACACGCCGGTGATGCGTTGCAGCGATTCTGCCAGGTTGGTGTCGGGGAATTTACCCATTTCTTCGGCAGAAATCGCATCGACCACGCCGCTGGCGTCGCGCTTGATGTCCATCGAACGGATCAGACTGCCGCGGATCCCTTTGACCTGAATCACTTCGATATTGTCTTGCTTGTCTTTGGCCGCAACCTCAGCCTGTTGGGCTGTGGCCTGAGTGGCCGTCATGCTGGTCAGAGCCAGCGCCAGCGCTGTGGTCAGCCGGCTTGGAGTAAAATGTCTGTTCTTCATAACTAAAACCTGTTTGATGCGTTAGGAGCTGTGGCTTGCCTGGCCGGCAAGCCTGCTGAAATTCGGGTGACTCAAGGCCGGCCGATCCGGACATTGTCCAGCCGGTAGACGGCACCATTGCCTGCACCCCAGGCCGGGAACACCATCACCACGTCAATGGCGCTGACATCCAGCCCTTTGTCGGCCAAATCCTGCAGCCGGTAGGTATAGGTCTGCCACTGGCCAGTGACCGGTGCTTTACCCTCCAGGCTTTCACTCAGTTTCAGCTCAACGGCGCTTGCCGCATCAAACCCTTCAATTTTGAACAACCACTCGGCGCTGCTGTTTTGCGGCGGCGTGATCACTTTCATCTCAAATTTCACTACGCCGTCAGCCAGCAGCTCAGACGCATCGAAGTAAACGTCATCGTCTGCCATGATGCCCATCACGGTTGGCGCGGCGCCAATGATGAACTGCGCAGTTTTGCCATGGGCGGCGTCGTCATCTTCAACCGTTGGCGTTGAACCACCACAGCAGTCCCAGATTTTCCATTGGGCAGCGGCCGCATCAGCAAACAGCGTCAGGCCGGATACCGGTTGGTTGGTTGGGTCGTAGAAACGGGCGTTGTCGACCCGGTACACGGCGCCTTCACCTGAACCCCAGGCCGGGAAAATCATCACCACGTCAATCGCGGACAGATCCAGCCCTTTGGCGGCTAAGTCAGCAATACGGAAGGTGTAGGTTTGCCACTGACCGGTTACCGGGGCTTTGCCTTCGGTGCTGGCGCTCAGATCAAGCTCGACCGCCTCGGCGGCGTTGTTGGATTCAATTTTGAATTTCCAGGCGGCACCGGCGGTGGAAGGCGCGTTGACGACTTTCATTTCAAACTGGAATACACCGGCGTTCATCAGGGCAGAGGCATCAAAAGGTTTGTCAGCGCCACCATTGGCCGCTTTGCTGATAAAGCCCATCACGGTTGGCGTGGCGCCAATTTTGAACTCTGCGGTCATGCCATGCTGCGCATCGTCCATTTCTTCGGTCGGTGTGCTGCCACCACAACAATCCCACATCGGCCAGTCGAGGTTTTTGCCATCTTTGAACAGCACCAGCTCAGGGCTGTTGCTGGCCGGCCCGGCGATTTTGACATCATCGACCTGATAGACCGCGCCTTCACCTGAACCCCAGACCGGGAAAATCATCACCACGTCGATAGCAGATAAATCGAGGCCAGCATCCGCCAGTTGTTTGAGCGGGAAGGTGTAGGTTTGCCAGACTCCGGCGGCCGGAGCTTTGCCTTCAGTACTGGCTGACAAATCCAGTTCAACTGCACTGGCGGCGTTGTTGCTTTCGACTTTCAGTTTCCAGGCCGCACCGGCTGTATTGGGCAGCGAGACGGCTTTCATCACAAAGCTCAGCGAGCCGGTGTTGGCGAGCGGCGAGGCGTCAAAAGGCGAGGGCACACCGGCTGGGTCGGTAATAAACTCAGCGCGGCTGATAAAGCCATTGACGGTCGGCGCGGCACCGACTTTAAATTCCATCACGCCACCACGCTGGGTGTCGTTGACCACGGTCGGTGTGCTGCCACCGCAGCAGTCCCAGCCCGGCCAGCTTGGATTTTCGGCGTTGTCAAAAATGGTCAGGTTACGGGCGACGCCGTCAGAAGGCGGCACCGGCACCGGCGCTTTGCCTTCCACCAAGGCATCGGTTGGCTTGTCATAGCCCGCGCGAATGGTTTCACAGCCTTTACCGGTCGACGGATTGGCTTCGCACTGATACACGCGGACATAATCCACCACATAGGCATTGCCTTTGGCAAAAGCGGCGGCGTCAATGCCTTTGTTGTTGACGTTTTCCGGCCAGTTGCCACCCACTGCATGGTTTAAAATCAGGAAGAATTTCTGGTCATAAGGTGAACTGTTCCAGAATGTGGTCAGTTTGCCGGTGACCTGGTCGTAATATTCGCTGAACCAGCCGCGATGTTTCAGGCCCACCGCCTGACCTTTGCTGTTAAAGCGCACGTCGGACTGACGCTGGGTAGCGTACAGATAATCATCGACATACCAGCGAATTTCGCCTTGTTGCCATTCCACCGCATAAGTGTGGAAATCGTCGGCCGGATTTTTGCCGGTTGCAAAGGGGTAAGCTTTCCCAGAGCTGGCGTTGTTCGGCCAGGCTTTTCCGTAGTGCAGGGTGCCATGTACGTTGTTTTCGACTTTACCGTCGGCATCTGTCACTTTCAGGTTGACCGCTTCCATAATGTCGATTTCGCCGGAACGCGGCCAGTCGCCATACACAGAATCGGTTGGCATCATCCAGAATGCCGGCCAGCTGCCCTGGCCTGATGGCAGTTTGGCGCGCATTTCAAAGCGGCCGTATTTAAAATCGCCTTTGTTTTTGGTGGTCAGCCGCGCAGAGGTGTAAGGCTTTTCTGCGCCGGCTGGTGCCGGTTTGGCCACAATATTGAGCATGCCATTGCTGATAAAGGCATTTTCGTTGCTGGCGGTATAACATTGTTTTTCGTTGTTGCCACCGCCGGTGCAGTTAACTTCAAAGTTCCATTTGGTGCTGTCGATGCTGGTGCTGCTGAATTCGTCGCTCCAGACCAGTTTCCAGCCAGTGGCAGGTAGAGTCGGGTCGACGCTGTTGAGATTGGTGCTTGTCTCGGCGCCACCGCCACAGCCTGCTAAAGCTGCAGTGAAAAGCCCGGCGCACAAGGCTCCGCTGCCTGGTGTTCGTTTGATCATCTCGCTTGTCCTGTTGCTGTATTGTGTTGTATCGCTGACCATCAGAGCTGGCCCAGCAAGGAACGCTGTCTTTGCGCGTTTCCCAATGTAAGCGCTTTACTGAAAGCGCTTACAAAGCGTATTTGGAAATACCGCGCCGGTCAATAAAAGGACGGAAAATTTCGTCGAAAAATCGTCAGCGCGCCGTTTTATCACGACAGACAGATGAAACTTTTCTGATCATACATCTCTTCGCACTTTAAATAATTTATAAAATTCAAGTAGTTATCGTTTTTCCAGCAAGAGGGCGGTCACAGGTCCGCTCTGTGCTGTAAGCGCTGCCAGTCTATGCTTGCTTTGGGTACAAAAGGATGGTTCGTACTCCATCGCGGCGAACTGCTGCTTTGGCTGGGGCATCAGCGACGCGCTTCAGCTGCCATCTGCTCAATCAGTTTCCACATGACGTAAGGAGTTTGTACTGATGATGTTGAGAGAAAGGATGAAATCGCGCTGGCTGAGCTGCGCTTTGCTGGCAGTGGCCGCACAGACTGTGTCGGCTGCGGAGCTGGCGCGGGGTAAGCAGGCATGGGCCAGTTCGGAGTTACAGCCGGCCCGGCTGGCCTTTGATGGTGACAGCAACAGCCGCTGGGAATCGGTGCACCGCGTGGCGCCATCCTGGCTGGTGGTGGATTTAGGCGGGCGCAGCGCGCTGGAGAGTATCGAGATTGACTGGGAGCGTGCCAACGCCGCCAGCTACCGGATTGAAGGCTCGCTGGACAATCAGTTATGGCAGGAGATCAGCAGTTTCAGCGGGGGCAAAATAGGCGACCGCACCGACCGGCTGGCCTTGACGGGTCAGTATCGCTATTTGCGGCTGTTTGCCACTGCACACAGTGAACACAATGGTTACGGTTTTTCGGTGCGCGAACTGCGGGTCAACGGCGAGGCGCTGGAACAGGTGGCACCACCGGTGACGGCGCCGCCAGCTGGCAGTATCAATCTGGCGCTGAATAAAAAAGCAAGCGCCAGCACCCAGCTGCAACCGGCCAGCCGGGCTGTCGATGGCAATAAAGACAGTCGCTGGGAATCCACCCACAAAGTCTCGCCGTCCTGGCTGACGGTTGATATCGGTGCCGTGCGCGCCATTGAGCAAGTGGCGGTGCATTGGGAAAATGCCAATGCGGCGCATTACCGGCTGGAAGGCTCGCGTGATGGCCTGCAATGGCAGCTGCTGACCGAACACCGCCATAATCAGTTTGGCGAACGGACCGACCGTTTTGCTATCGCGACACAGCTGCAATATCTGCGCTTGCTGGCCATCGAACCCAGCAGTGGCAATGCATGGGGTTATTCGGTGCGTGAGCTGGAGATTTTTGGCCCGGCTGACGACAGCGACACCCCGCCAACACCGCCGGTCGAACCGCCAACCCCGCCAGTGAATCCGCCGGTCGAGCCGCCAACACCACCGGTGAATCCGCCAGTAGAACCTCCTCAACCGCCAGGCCCGCCGGTCAAAGAGCCACCAGCCCACAGCGAACCCTTGCCAGGTGGCGCTTTACCACTGTTCGCCAAGGATCAGCCGCTGACCGAACAGATCCAGTACCGCGAAGCCGACGGGACTTTGGTGACCCTGATGGGCATGCGGCCCACCGAGCGCCACGCCCGTGAGCGGGGTGAGCCCTGGGATGCGCCGGATCAGGCGCCGGGGCGTTATCTGACCTATCCGCCGTTTTATTTCCAGAACCGCAGCTTTGGTCTGGAGATCCGCGACAGCATTCCGGCCGGCGGCAATACCGTCGAAGTCTGGCTGCATGTCAACGAAGGCAGCTTCCGCGGCACCACGTTCAGCCTGTTTCGCAATGTGCTGGACCCCAATGTGCGCGATTTTGGCTGGTCGCTGAACTACGGCTTCAACAACCCGGCAGAAGGCGGACAGCCGCTGTGCCATGCCGGCAAGCGTGAATGTATGATGAGTTTCAGCTCGAACTGGCGCACGGCACCGCACAGCCCGCTGAAGATTGGCGACAAGATTGAGCTGGCACCGGCGCCGCGTTTGCTGACGCCGGTACTGGACGGCGGCGGCGAACGTTATTATTCGTTTGAGCAGCTGTATATTGTCGGCGTGGGCCTCAAACCCTGGTACGGCATCACGCCGAATCTGGATTCTGAACCTTTGCCTGACAGCAGCCTGCTCGGCGGCGACACCAGCCTCAGCTACAACTATTCAGAAGAACCGCACCGGGTGTTCCAGCAGATGGCCAACAACATCGGCATCGGCAATACCATGCGCTTCCTGCAGGGGCGGCGTTTGTTCCACACCTCTTTTATCAGCGGAAAGCATTCGGAGTCGCCGCAAAGCAATCCGGTGTTCAGCGCCCATCAGCAGCAAATCCAGGGCGGTTATAATCAGGAACGTTGTATCAGCTGTCACCTGATGAATGGCCGCAGCCCGGCGCCCGCAGCCGGCGACTTGCTGGACGGCTACACAGTGCTGACCGCCCGGCAAGCCGGCAACAGCCTGTTGCCGGACCCGCTGTATGGCTGGAATATCCAAAGCCGTCAGCGACAGACTGCTGATGTGGAAAGCCCGCTGCAGCACCCGGTCTGGTTAACGGCTTATCAGACCGAGACACGGCTGCTGGCCGACGGCACTGAAGTGACCTTGCGCCGGCCGCAATACCAGTTTGGCAGTGGGGAACCGGCGCTGTATTCGGTGCGTCAGGCGCCGCAGCTGATTGGTCTGGGGTTGCTCGAAGCTATCGCCGAGCAGGACATTCTGGCCAATGCCGATCCGCAGGATCTCGATGGTGACGGCATTCGCGGCGTACCGAACTGGATCACCGACGAGCACAGCGGCGAGATCCGGTTGGGCCGGTTTGGCTGGAAAGCAGCCAAGATCAGCCTGCGTCAGCAAAGTGCGGAAGCCTTGCTGCTGGACATGGGGCTGAGCAGCCCGCTCTACCCGGACACCAGCTGCCAGAAAACCCTGCTGTGTCAGGCGCCGCTGGCAAACACGGCGGTTTCGGCCGAAGAACTTGACCGTTTCAGCCAGTATCTGGGCCTGCTGGCGGTACCGGCCCAGCGTAATCTGCGCAGTGGTTATCCGGCCGGTATCCGGGTGTCGGCCGAGCATGACGTCGATCCGGCGCTGATTGCCAAGGGCCAGCAACTGTTCATGAGCGCCAACTGCAGCGGCTGTCATACGCCGTCATTCACCACCGGGGTGCGTCACCCGCTGGCGGAGCTGCGTAACCAGCGCATTCAGCCATACTCCGACTTGTTGCTGCATGACATGGGGCCGGGACTTGCCGACAACCTGCCACAAGGCCAGGCGAATGGTCAGCAATGGCGCACCGCGCCTTTGTGGGGGCTTGGCAGTCTGGCGGCCGTGCAGGGTGGTGCCGATAAAGTGCGTTATCTGCATGATGGCCGCGCCAGTACGCTGGACGAAGCCATTTTGTGGCATGACGGCGAAGCGCGCGCCAGCCGGCAACGTTATGAGGCGTTTTCCGCTGACGAGCGTCAGGCGCTGCACCATTTCCTGTTGTCGCTCTGAGTGCCTATTTAAAGTGATCACAGCCTGCTGCGGCAGGCTGTTCTTTTCCGAAAACAGGGCCTTTGAATTTATCCGCCAATCCTTTATGCTGCTTGCGTCGGGCAGACCGACGGCGCTGCCGGCGTGAAGATGAAGCACCGGCCAGACCGGCGCCACACCATCA
The DNA here is from genome assembly GCA_966252055.1 of uncultured Rheinheimera sp. Classification (GTDB taxonomy): domain Bacteria; phylum Pseudomonadota; class Gammaproteobacteria; order Enterobacterales; family Alteromonadaceae; genus Pararheinheimera. Next base: position 10,972 of record CBINNO010000086.1, read on the forward strand.
CAGCATAAATAACAAAGACCCTGAGTCATGGACCTGATGAAAAGATGCATGCTGGTATTGCTGCTGCTGTCTGGCTGCGTACAAGCCAAACCCCTGCGACTCTGTCAGGAGTCGGTGCAGGAAGATCCCTTCTTAAAAGAATTCACCATTAACAATCGTCAGGTGTTTGGCAACCATGCGGCTATTGTGTCGCACGCTTTGCTGCGGCTTGGCATTGAATTCAGCATTGCGCGGCTGCCATGGCGACGTTGCCTGCAAGAGGCCGGTAACGGCAAATTCGACGGCGTGATTGGCCTTGGCTGGAGCAAAGAGCGCTCGCAGCAGTTTGCCTTCCCGCTGACAGATGGCAACGACATTGACGAATCGCTGCGGCTTTATTACGTCAATTATCCGATTTACGCCAGCGCTGACAGCCCGCTGCAGTGGGACGGCGCGCACTTTAGCGCGGTCCGCCATGGCCTGACGGCGCCCAAAGGTTATCTGGTCGAAGAATTGCTGCGCCGTCACGGCGTGCTGCAGCAGCTGGATGTCGGCATTGATGCCGGTGTGCAACTGCTGGCCAACGGCCGGCTGGACGGCGTGGTGCTGTCCGAGGAAGTGGGCGATCGGATGCTCGCCCAGCAGCATATCAAAGGCGTAAAAAAACTCAGCCCGTACTTTTACCGCCAGCCGATATTTCTGGCGATCAATCGCCGGCAACAAGTGTTACCCGGGACTGTGCTGCCGCTGCTGTGGCGCCAATTGCCGCTCTCGCGTGCCGCTGTCTTGCAGCAAACGGACCTCTGAAGCCGATATTTTTTCGATACAAAGCGGCGGCCAGAAGGCTGCTTCTTGGGATTATCCGTGCGCGCCTTCTGCTGTTATTGCTATTGATGCTGTTGATGATCAACCACTTACCAGCTTATTGCTGGCGGTTTTGTTTGCGCTGGAGCGATTACTTTACGTTTACCTGATATAGGGTTTTATCAGAAAAATAGATTAGGATAGGTATTTTTGTTCTGTGGCTTCTATGGTTTTTGCCGGTGCAGGTGAACTTTCAACCATGGAGGAAGCCAAGATGCTTCAACGAAGAAAGCAGTATCTGAATACCCTCGCGCTTGCGGTCAGTCTGGCCCTTTGGGGCCCGCATGCTGCGGCTGCAGGTCCACAGATGGCCAAAGACAACAGTTTTTGGTGGCCTGAGCAGCTCAGTCTGGCGCCGCTGCGTCAGCACGGGGCTGAATCTGACCCTTTTGGCGGTGATTTTGATTATGCCGCCGCTTTTCAAAAACTGGACCTGGCCGCGGTTAAAGCCGACATCAAGGCGCTGATGACCCAATCGCAGGACTGGTGGCCGGCTGACTATGGCCATTACGGGCCGTTTTTCATCCGGATGGCCTGGCACAGCGCCGGCACTTACCGCATTTATGACGGGCGCGGCGGCGCCGGTGGCGGTCAGCAAAGGTTTGAACCGCTCAACAGCTGGCCGGACAATGTCAGCCTTGATAAAGCGCGCCGCTTGCTGTGGCCGATTAAACAAAAATACGGCAAACAAATTTCCTGGGCTGATTTGATGGTGCTGACCGGCAACGTGGCGCTCGAATCGATGGGCTTTAAGACTTTTGGTTTTGCCGGCGGGCGCACCGACGACTGGGAAGCCGACATTGTCTACTGGGGGCCTGAGCAGAAGTGGCTGGAAGACAAAAGATACCAGGGGGATCGTAAGCTGCAAAAACCGCTGGCCGCCGTGCAGATGGGGCTGATTTATGTCAATCCGGAAGGGCCAAATGGCAACCCGGACCCTTTGCTTGCCGCCAAAGATATCCGCGACACTTTTGGCCGGATGGCGATGAATGACGAAGAAACGGTGGCGCTGATCGCCGGCGGCCATACCTTTGGTAAAGCGCATGGCGCCCATAAACCAGAGGATTGCGTCGGCAAAGAGCCGGCGGCAGCGGGGCTGGAAGAACAGGGCTTTGGCTGGAAAAACAAATGCGGCAAAGGCCATTCTGAAGACACCGTCACCAGCGGGCTGGAAGGCGCCTGGTCGGTCAATCCCATCGCCTGGACCACTCAGTATCTGGACAATTTGTACGCCTTTGACTGGGTGAAAACCAAAAGCCCGGCCGGCGCCACGCAGTGGGTTCCCAAAGATGGCAAAGGCGCGGGCCTGGTGCCGGATGCACACGATAAATCCAAACGGCATGCCCCTATTATGTTCACCACGGATTTAGCGCTGCGTGAAGATCCGGCTTATCGCAAAATCACGCTGCGCTTTAAGGAAAACCCGAAAGAATTTGAGCTGGCCTTCGCCAAAGCCTGGTTTAAGCTGACCCACCGCGACATGGGGCCCAAAGTGCGTTATCTGGGGGCTGAAGTACCGCAGGAAGATCTGATCTGGCAGGACGCGGTGCCCAAAGCCGGCCATCCGTTGATCGACCACAGCGACATCGCGACGCTCAAAGCCAGCATTCTCAGTTCGGGTCTGACGGTGCCGCAACTGGTGCGCACCGCCTGGGCGGCGGCAGCCAGTTTCCGTGGCACGGACTTACGCGGTGGCGCCAATGGCGGCCGGCTGGCGTTAGCGCCGCAAAAAGACTGGCCCGTCAACAATCCGGACGAGCTGAAAAAAGTGCTGGCCAGCCTTGGCAAAATTCAGCAGGACTTCAATAAAGCGCAAAGCGGTGGCAAAAAAGTGTCACTGGCCGACCTGATTGTGCTGGGGGGCAACGCGGCCGTTGAGCAGGCGGCAAAACAAGCCGGTGTGACGGTCGAAGTGCCGTTCAGGCCAGGCCGCACCGACGCCAGCCAGGCGCAGACCGATGTAGCGTCCTTCGCCGTGCTGGAACCCAGTGCTGACGGCTTTCGTAATTTTTATAGCAAAGAGGCCCGCTTATCGCCGGCCGAAGCGCTGGTTGACCGCGCCAACATGCTGACCTTAACTGTGCCGCAGATGACGGTGCTGGTCGGCGGGCTGCGCGCGCTGGATGCCAACAGCGGCGGCAGTCGCCATGGCGTCCTGACGACTAAGCCCGGCACACTCAGCAATGACTTTTTTGTCAATCTGCTGGATATGTCAACCGCCTGGCGCAAAGCCGGTACTGCAGGTCTGTACGAAGGGGTGGACCGAAAAAGCGGTCAGCTGAAATGGACCGCCACGCCGGTGGATTTGGTGTTTGGTTCACACTCCGAGCTCAGAGCTTTGGCTGAAGTCTACGCGGCGCAGGATGGTCAGCAGCAGTTTGTGCAGGATTTTGTCAAAGCCTGGGACAAAGTGATGATGCTGGACCGCTTTGATGTCAGGTTTTGACGTTGGGCGCGGATGTCAGGTTCTGACGTTGGGTGCTGACTCAGGCGCTGAACGTTGGATTTAAGCGCTGCTGTGCCTTAGCGCCCATCGCAATACAGACCGGCCACCCGCGCCGGTCTGTTTTTTTACCGCTCTTGCCGTGGTGCGGATGATGAAGAGGCCGCCGCCGGCCGGACTGGTCGGTGCTGATTTGTTTAATTCAGCCATTGTTA
>CBINNO010000087.1:0-14439 GCA_966252055.1 uncultured Rheinheimera sp.
TGACGTCGCTGCAAAGCTTGATCTGGATTTAAATGCGCCGGACTGGCTGAGCGATGATGAGCTGACGGTGTCGTATGACGAAAAAGGCCTGCGCAAGGTCGGCAAAGTCAACCTCAGTGGCAAGTTGACCGAGCTGACGGCGGAGCTGTCCGGTACCGGCTTGCCGCAACCGTATTTAAGCGGTGAGTATCAGCAAAGTGCCGGCAAGCTGGTGTTTACCCGCGGCACGTCGCAGCGCCCGGCCGACGTGGCGCTTTGGCAAAACGGCAAAGTTCGCCAACTGACTGCACTGAACGAAGATTTGCTGGGCCATAAAAAGCTGGGTCAGGTGCATGAAATCAACTACAAATCGTCGTTTGACGGTGAACCTATCCAGGGCTGGTACATCACACCGCCGGATTTTGACCCGGCAAAAAAATATCCGCTGATGCTGGAGATCCATGGCGGGCCTCATTTGGCTTATGGTCCACATTTCAGCGCCGAAATGCAGCGGTTTGCCCGCGAAGGTTATGTGGTGTTTTATGACAACCACCGTGGCAGCACCGGCTATGGCGAACGTTTTGCCTTGTTACTGCACAACAAATACAGCTCCCCGGAAGATTACGCTGACCATGACGCCGGCGTGAATGCGATGATCGCCAAAGGCTTTATCGACGCGGACAATGTCTACATTGCCGGCGGTTCGGCAGGGGGCATTGCCACTGCTTATGCCATCGGTCTGACGGACCGTTACCGGGCGGCGGCGGTGATCAAGCCGATTATCAACTGGGTCAGTAAAGTGCTGACCGGCGACAGCTACCTGTATCAGACCTATCACCAGTTCCCGGGTGTGCCTTGGGAGCATCTGGAGCATTACTGGCAACGCTCGCCAATTGCCAATGTCGGCAAAATCAAGACTCCGACGCTGATCATGACCGGTGAAGCAGACCGGCGCACGCCGATCAGCGAATCCGAGCAGCTGTATCAGGCGCTGAAACTGCAACATGTGCCGACCGCACTGGTACGGGTGCCGGGCTCGCCGCATGGTATTTCCAACCGGCCGAGCCGGATGGTGGCGAAAATCGAGCATACGCTGGCCTGGTTTAAACTGCATCGCAAAGACTGAGCCCTCGTCAAAGCCCTGCCAGATGGCGGGGCTTTTTTATGCTGAACACCACAGGCGTTGTGAGCGGCGAGCATCCGCTCCTTTTAGCATTTTTTTGCGTTATCTCATGGCGTTAGCCACAGTAGTACGACAAAATCAGCGAAAAGTGACGGGGCTTTGACAGATGCAGTTTGACTTAACGCTGGTACAACATTTTGCCACGGCGCTGGCGATTGGTGCTTTGGTCGGCATCGAGCGGGAAAAAAACAAGCTGACACACAACAGTCATTTTGGTGGTCTGCGCACTTTTATGCTGCTGGCGCAGCTGGGCGCGGTCAGCAGCTGGCTCGGTCAACAGCTGCAATTGCCGGGGCTGTTTCTGCTGGTGCTGCTGGTGGTGGCGCTGGTGGTGTTAACGGCTTATGTGCTGCAAAGCCAGCGCCCGCAAGCACAAACGGGCCTGACCACTGAGTTGTCGGCCATGCTGGTGTTTCTGCTTGGTGGTGCTGTGATGTATGGCTATGCCGAGCTTGCGGTGTCATTGGCTATCCTGACGTCGGCCGTGCTGGCCTTCAAGCAGCCGCTGCACGGGCTGGTGGAAAAAATCGGCAACGAGGATTTGTATGCCGGTCTGAAGCTGCTGATCGCCACTTTTATTGTGTTGCCGCTGTTGCCAGACCAGCCGATTGACCCCTGGCAGGCTTTTAATCCTTACAAAATCTGGCTGCTGGTGATCCTGATCTCCGCCTTGTCACTGACCGGTTATGTCGCCACCCGCCTGCTGGGGCCGGCGCGTGGCACTGCGGTGGCAGGTCTTGCCGGCGGGCTGGCGTCTTCCACGGCGGTCAGTCTGAGTTTTGCCCGCCTGAGCCGCCAGCAACAGGACGACGCCAGCCAGCAGGATGCGCTGGCTTGTGGCATTTTACTGGCCTGGGCCGTGATGGGCTTGCGGGTGCTGGTGATGACGCTGATTGTCTGGCGGCCTTTATTCAGCGCGCTGTGGCCGCTGCTCGGGGCGGTGTCGTTGCTCACCTTGCTGCTGGCCTGGTTCTTTTTCCGTCGTTCGCCAGCGCAGTCGCCGGCCAGCCAGACCGCGGTCAGCAACCCGTTCAGCTTATGGGCTGCCACGCAGTTTGGTTTGTTGTTTGCGCTGGTGTTGTTTGTCGTCAAACTGACCGAACATTTCGCGCCGGCCGAAGGGCTTTATCTGGTGGCAGCTGTGGCGGGCACCACCGATGTTGATGCCATTACGCTGTCGATGGCGCAGTATGCGCAGCAGGCTGGCCGGGATACGCTGGCGGCTGTCGCGGTGGTGGTGGCCGTGCTGAGTAATACGCTGGTGAAAACTTTACTGGTGGCTTCGCTTGGCAGTCAGGCGCTGCGCCGGCGCATTGTGCCGGGCTCTGCTGCCATTGCAGTGGTCGGCGCACTGTTGTTGTGGGCTTTGTAGCAGGCTAGAATGCGCGCCTTTCACCGCGCAAACCGCGCCAATATCTGCAGCCGCGCGAGGAGCGCTGATGTCCAAAGCTGAGCGAGCGTCCGAAATCACCTTGCCACCGCGCCAGCCGCAGTGGCACAGCCTGTTTGATTTTCTCTGTGAACGGTTTCCGCGCATTGCGCCGCAGATCTGGGCTGAGCGTTTCGCCAACGGCAAACTGCATTGGTTTGGTGGGGAACCGGTTTTGATGGAGACGCCATACCGGGCCGGCCACCGGCTCTGTTATTACCGCGAAGTCGCGGCAGAGCCGGTCATCAACGAATCGCATCAGATTTTAGCGCTGGATGAGCATCTGCTGGTCGCCTGTAAACCGCATGGGCTGCCGGTGACGCCCGGTGGCGATTTTGTCAACGAATGCCTGCTGGCACGACTGCGCCGTGACACCGGGCTGGACGACATCGCGCCTTTGCACCGGTTAGACCGCGATACCGCCGGGCTGGTGCTGTTTTCGGTCAATCCGAAGAGCAGAGCCGCTTATTCAGCGCTGTTTGCCACGGCGCAAATTCACAAACAATATCAGGCGGTGGCGCTGTTGCCGCCCGCGCTCAGTCAGGTGGAATTACCCTGGCAACAGCAAATACGCAACCGGCTGGAGAAAAGCGAACCGCGCTTTCTGATGCAGGCGGTGGAACCGGGCGAGGCGGGCATCAATGCATTTTCGACCTTGCAACTGGTGCAGCGCCGTGAGGCTTTGGGATTATTTCAGCTGACGCCTCATACCGGCAAAACTCATCAGCTGCGGCTGCATATGCTGGCGATTGGTTGCCCGATTTTGCATGACCCCTATTATCCGCTCCTCCTGCCCAAGCAACTGGCACCGTTGCAACCGCTGCAACTGCTGGCCTGGCAGCTGAACTTTATCGATCCGCTCAGCGCGCAGCCGCGCCAGTTCCGCTCCGACCGCCAACTGGCCAGCTGGCCACAGGACAATGAACCCTCTTCAGCGCAGTCAGTGCCGGCTCTTTAACATTAATTAACGTCGTTGATACTTTACCTGCCGGCATTTCACCATTAGAGTGGTTTTGTAATTGCTGTTTTACTAATAAATGCAAGGACCGCTTCAGTCAGGCACCAAAGCAATCCGGCTGACTGTGTTAATTGCAGGTCCAAATGCTTGCAGAATAAAATAATTAGTAATATGTTAACTGAACATATAAAAAAGTTTTCTGGTGAATAATGCAGACAATCACTTTCCTGCTCAGTGCGCTGTTGCTAAGCACTGCGGCGCAGGCTGAGGTGCCAGTGGTACAACTGCTGCCTGAGTGTAAGAAAGACAGCGTACAGGAATGGCGCAGCGTGATTATCAAAGATCGTTATTCTGCGCAGCCCACGCGGGTGCGGGATATCCCCGAAGTCAGCGTAATGTTAAAGGCACAGCAACAAGTTGCCGCTGACCAAAAGTATGATGGCATCATAATTCTTGATCAAAAGCAGAACAATCTGGCAGGCCAGGTTAACCGCAGGCAACAAGCGGTGTTGCTGGAGATGTTCCGGTTTTGTGATGACAACCGCGAATTCAGCCAGACGCCGACACCGGATATGGTTGGCAAAATCTTGGTCGCCAAGGTCGACGAATTGAGCTCTGTCCGGATCGGCAGTGAGATGACGTTTCAAATTCCTGTCAGGCCAGAGCAGCTGTACAAAACAGTCCCGATTGATGATATGTCGGTGTCGCTGGAGCATGGTGCCATGGGCGTTAAACCGGGGATGACGGCGGAAACGGTATTTCAGTTGTGGGGTTCGCCTTCGGTCGATTTGACGCTGGAAAAAGGCGGACGTCTGTTGGGATATGGTCGCCGTTTGTGGGTGTTACTGGCCCCTGAAGTGAAAGCGGTTTACACCGACAGCGAAGTTCTCAGCGGTGAAGGCCGCAATTTGCTGGAATTCCACCCTGAGTTTGATGATAAAGCCTGGCTGGCAGACGGCAAAGTGGCTTACAAAGCGGAACAGTCGTTGGCTGCGGCGCAGCTGAGCTCTTTTGACAAGAGCTCTGCCCGCGTCTGGCATCGTCAGCAGCGCAATCAAAAGTTGCAGTTGCTGTTTGATGACTATAACCCGCAATCAGCCGATCATATTCAAACCAAACTGACCGGATTTCGTTTAAGTGCAGTGCCGGACTACAAAGGTCCACTGACCTTGCAGCAGCCGGACATGACTCAGTTACTGAGTTTTCTCGAAGCGGTCAGTGTACGAAACAGTCTGCAACCCCGGCCTGCTTCGTTGTTACTGCCAGAGCTGAAATTACACCAGATAGTGCAACGACGAAATGTTCAGTGGTGGTTGTTGACTGACGAGTTACAGGTCCTGGCCAGCAAAAATGTAATTCGTCGACTGAAAATCAGCGCGTCGCTGCTGCGTAAGGGCAGGCCCAGTCAGCTGCCTGCTTTACTGAAAGCGTTGCAGATCCCGGCCAATAAAGCCGGTTTGCGGCAATCGTTTCCGGATATGCAGGATTATGGCGACCGCTTCGAACTTTATCGTGATCATGTTGAATTACTGATTGAATTTTCCTCAGATGCGGACGATGCTGCGATCAGTGAAGTGGAGTTGATCTATCGCGCCATCTAGCCGGCGGCCACCTCAGCCAGCGTCCGCTGACGGATGCGATGTCTGAGGCAGGGTTCTGGCGAGCTGAACGGTCAACAAGTTAGCGCCGGAGTTGTCTTTGTCAGTCCATCGCCGTTCCGTTTGGCTCATCCTGTGTCTTAGCCTGTTGATTGGTCTGGCTGAACTCTGGCTGTTGCAGCACAAGTATCAGTTGCTGAGCGGTGGCGGCTTCCTGCAACCCCATAGTTATCAGAGCTTCAGCCAACGGGCTGTGTTCCTGATGGCGGCCTGGTACGCCGATCTGTGTCTGCTGTTGCTGCTGTTCCTGCTCTATAACCTGCTGCTGAAGTTTCGCACCAGCGAGCAGAGTCATCTGTGGTTTGGTCTGATTCTGGCGGGCTGCTGGACCTTGTATTGCTGGAGCAATGCCCGGCTTTATGATTATTTTGGTGACAATCTCGACTGGCAGGTGCTGGCCAATCTCGGCGGTGGCAGTGCCTGGCAGGCTTTGCAGCTCGTGCTCGAAGAAATTGGCCAGCAATTCGTCCCGCTGCTGCTCGCTTTGCTGCTGGTTGTGTTGCTGTTGTACGGGTTGCATCGTCAGTTTCGTCGTTGGCGCAGACCTGTCGCAGATGGGCGCAGCTGGTTGTGGCCCACAGCGGTTGTGTTGCTGTTGCTGCCTGTCCAGTTGAGTTTTATCGCCAGCCAGCAGCCCTACCAATTTGGCTTGCAGCACAAATTGTCACAACAGCTGCTGAGTGCGCTGCTCAACAAAGCGACTGATGTTGATTTGGATGGCTTTGGCGCTTTTGGCACCGCTGACCCGGCGCCCTGGGATGCCGCTTTGTATCCGGGCGCGATGGATATTCCTGCCAATGGCGTCGATGAAGATGATTTGGCCGGCGATTTGGCGCCACTGCCCGCGCGGATAGCGGACCCGCTAAAGATGCTGCCGCTACGCGCCGGCCGGCATATCGTGCTGGTGGTGCTGGAAAGTGTCAGGGCTGACATGCTGTTTGCCAGAGAAGATGGCAGGGCGGTGATGCCAACGCTGGCGGCGCTGGCCCGGCAGGGCAGTTACAGTGAGCACGCTTACAGCCATACCGGTTTTACCACCAGCTCGCTCAAAGCCATCTTTAATGGTTCGCTGAGCAACCACCCGCCAGGTCAGAATTTGCTGGACGCGCTGGAGCAGCGCGGTTATCAGCTCAATGTGCTGTCCGCGCAGGCTGAGCGCTTTGGCGATGTGGCCTCAGCAGCCCGCTTGAAAAGGCCCGGTCTTTATTATTTTGATGCCGAATCGGCGCTGGCCGACCGGCTGGAGCACAGCCTGAATCCAGGCGCCCTGCGGCTTAGTGAGCAACGGCTGCTACGCCAGTTGCAACAGCGCTTCAACGAGGTGGACTGGCGGCGGCCGCAGTTTTTCTACGTCAATATTCAGGCGGCGCATTATCCGTATCATCACCGCGAGATGCCGGCGGTGTTCAGTGACCAGCCGGTGCGCCGCAGTGAGATGACACCGGCGAATCGGCCGCAGATCTGGCGCAGCTACGTCAACGCGGTCGCACATGCGGATCAGGCGGTCGGCCAGTTGCTGCAGTTGTTGCAGCAACAGCGGCCTTTGTCCGACATCCAGCTGCTGGTGACTTCCGATCACGGCGAATCGCTGTTCGACGATGGTTTTCTTGGCCATGGCCACCAGCTGAACGACACCCAGACCCGGGTGCTGGCGGTCAGCAACCAGCCGATGAGCTTTCCGCCGGTCTGGGGGCATACTGTGCTGGGGCCTGTGTTGCTGGCAGGTGCGTTGCAGGAGCCATTGCCCAGGTTCCCGTCTTTTGTGCTGCAACTGGTTGGGTTAGTGCGCTCGCCACAGCAACTGGCACTGACCGACCACAACGGACGCTTGCTGTATGATTTTCGCCAGCAGCACTTTTTACTGGATGGCCGCTGGCTGGATTTTAATGAGCTCAGTGCAGCCCATCAGCAACGGGCCCGCACGATGATCAAGCAGTGGGGCTGGTTACGCTATCAGCAGTCGGTGTTGTATCAGCGTCAGAGCACCCGCTCGCAGGCGGGGCCGGGCAGTGACACTCAGCGGTTGAGCGGGGCAAAACGGGCTTCGGCATCTGCCAGCCGGATTTGCAGCCGGCCAATCTGCTGATTGTGCAGCTCCAGCTGATACCGCAGTTCGTCAGTGCGACGCAGTAACGCCGCGCGGCGCTGCGGATTTTGCTCCAGCGCGATTTGTTCATTGAGCCGGTAAATGTCGTCACGTATCAGCGCATTTTGGTTTTGCAGATCGGCAATGGCAAAAGCCACTTCATCGACAGCGCTTTTTGCCTGATACCAGCGTTGCCCTTGCTGAAAACCGGCACGAAATGACGGTTCCAGCGTGCCGGTACAGGCGGTGTTGTATGCTTTGCCACTGCGTCCCCAGGCTTCGCCATGCAGGAAATCACAGAAAAACACCAACCCCTGACGATGGCCTTGCTCATATTTGGCGAAATCCGGCGTCACGCCGTGAGCACCGCAATCCTTTTTATACTGATGAAACTTGGCAGGCAGCTCGCCGGCTTTGCCGTCATTGACGCCGAGGCTGTACCAGTCGCCTTGCAGGCATTCGTCTTTGCTGATGCTGGCGCAACCACTTGCCAGCAAAAAAAGCATAGCGGCGGCCAGCCACAGGGTGATTCTGAGCATTATTGAAGTCTCCATTGCTCTGTGCCAGGCCCTTCCAGTCTGCCAGTCGACTGAGATGCGCCTGAGAAGAGGGCTCTGGTCGCGCATGCTATGTGTTGTTGGCGCTGAAGTAAAGTCAGTTGGCTGGTGCCAGACAGATCTGGTTGCGGCCCTGGCGTTTGGCCTGATACAGCGCCTGATCGGCCAGATCGTACATGTGCTCAAAGCTGGCGGGTGGCTGCTGACAACAAAGCCCGGCCGATACTGTCACCTGCAGCTGTTGCCGGCCAAAGTCAATCTGTTGTGACGCCACCACCAGGCGAACCCGCTCTGCGACCTGCTGCGCGGTCTCTGGGTCGGTTTCTGACAGGAAAATCGCGAATTCTTCACCGCCAATACGGCCGAAAATATCGTACTCACGTAAGGTTTGCCGGATAGCTGCGGCGACCTGGCGCAGCACCTGATCGCCGGCCTGATGGCCGAAGCGGTCGTTGATACTTTTAAAAAAATCCAGGTCCAGCACCAGCAGCGCGACGGCAAAATGTTGTCGCAGTGCTCTTTTGAGCTCAGTGTTGACCGAGTCGACAAAACAGCGCCGGTTGGCGATTTGGGTCAGCTCGTCAGTCAGCGCAAGCTGGCGCAGCGAGTGCAGGCCGTCGGTCAGGTCGCGTTGCAGCAGCTTTTGCGCGGTAATTTCTTTGGTCTGGATCAGCAAACGGCCGTCGGGCAGCATTTGCTCCGAGAACAAAAACCAGCGACCGTCCACTAAATCCACTTCAAAAATGCGGTAGTCGCGCTGGCGTCTTTTCGTGGCGGCCTGCGCCAGCCACTGCTCAATATCGGTGTGTTCGATGCGGATGCCCTGCTGGCGGTAAAAGGCGTCCCGCGCCAGATCAGCAAAACTCATCCGCAGGATCTCGTGGGCTTGATGGGCGAACAGCTGCGCAAAAGCATCGTTGCAGGCCATGATGTGGTCGCTGGCGGCAAAGACGGCATAACCGTCATTGCTCAGTGGCACAAAATCAGCGATCTGGCGGGCGAGGTCGGTGGAGAGGTCAGACATAAAGGGCCTTGACGTACAAAGACTTATCAGCAAAAAGTAGCAAGCAAACTGGCTGTTGACCAGTCACAGCATGCAGGTCTGAATGACTTGCTGGCAAAGCCTGCTGTCTTCTATATTGAACGGCCATGCTATGGAGAAACGCCACTGATGAAGGCCTTGCTGCTTTGTTGCTTATTGCTGTTGTGCTTTGGCGCAGAAGCCGCCGCATTGCAGCAGATCCGTATTTTGGGCGTGCAATCACAAGGTGAAGCCAGTGTCAGTTATTACCATGACTTGTTGCAGCGGGTGCTGGACGAAACCAGCAATGAGTTTGGTCCGGCCCGTATTCAGGTGATCCCGCCGCCGCCGCTGGGGGATTATCGTTACCTGCTGATGCGACAGGATCTGATTGATGTGCATCATTTTGGTACCAGCATTGAACTGGAACAGGATTTACTGCCGGTGCGGGTGCCTTTGCTGGCGGGCCTGCTCGGCTGGCGTGGCTTTGTCATTCGCAAAGCCGACCGAGTGGCTTTTGGTCAGATTGAATCTTTTACTGAACTGAAGCGTTTGCGGGCCTGTCAGGGCGCGCTCTGGCCTGACAGCGAAGTGCTGCGCGCGTCTGGCATGGCGCTTATTACCGGTGAGCGTTACGACCAGATGCTGGAGTTGTTGGTGCGCGGCCGCTGTGACTATTTCCCGCGCAGTTTGTTTGAAGGGCCGGCGGAAGCGCGTACTTTCAGGACGACTTACCCGCAACTGACGTTTGATACTCAGGTGCTGCTGCATTATCCGTTTCCGATGTACTTTTTTGTCCGCAAAGACAATCCGGCGCTGGCCAAACGACTGCAGCTGGGGCTGGACCGGCTGGCCAGAAGCGGCCAGCTGCAGCAGTTTTTACAACAACACCCGATCGCTCATCAGGTATTTCCGCTCAGCCAATACGCCAGGTCAAGGGTGTTTCATCTGCAGAATCCGCTGTTACCGGCCGAGACCCCGCTGAACGTGCCAGCGTATTGGCTGGCGTTTCCTGCCACCGCGCACCAGCATCAGGTGCCACTGTTACCTGCGAGCGCGCAGTAACCGCCGGATCTGTGGCACGCGGGGCTGCTCTGGTATACTGCTGAGCTTCTTTGCGACGAGACTCCACCGATGAATGTGTTGCCCGCCGATCCGGCATCTGATGAATTTATCCAGCGTTTTTTGCAGGCCGCTGCCGGGCAGCAATTACAGCGCCTGCTGCTGTCACGTTATCAGGGCGATTCGCCAGAGCTGCAGCGCCTGCAAATCAGACCGATCATGCTCAAAAGCGGCACTGCGCTTAGCGTGTTGTTTGAAAACAAAACCTTTGATCAGACTAAAAATTTCAGCGCCGATGAACTCAAACCTTTGTTGCAGCAGTGGCTGGCGCAAGACTTCAAAGCCGCACTGTTGGAAGGCAATGGGTTTGTCTGGCAACTGACGATGTCGAAAAAAGGCAAAGCGCTGGTCAGCAAAAAACGCACAGAGCCGCAGGCGGCGCCGGTCGCTTTGGCGCACAACAGAGAAAAACAACGCGTTGTGGCACAGTCTGCACCTTTCCTGCAGGAACTTGGCATCACAGACCGTCAGGGTCAGCTGGTGCCGTCGATGCAAAAAAAATGGAAACAAATCAATAAGTTTATTGAAGTGTTTGCCAAGGCGCTCGGCCAGAGCAGGCTCAGCAGCCAGGCGCGGCTGACGGTGGCTGATTTTGGCTCCGGCAAAGCCTATCTTACTTTTGCCTTGCAGCATTATCTGCAGGCGGCCGGTATCGACAGCGACGTGATTGGTGTGGAGCTGCGTCAGAGTCTGGTCGATTTGTGCAACACCACAGTGGCGCGGCTCGGCCTCGCCGGCATCCGTTTTGAGCAGGGTGACGTGCAGCATTATCAAAGCACTGGCCTTGATGTGATGATTGCGCTGCACGCCTGTGACACCGCCACCGACCACGCCATTCATATGGGCATTCGGGCCGGTGCCGGCATCATCATGTGCTCGCCCTGTTGTCACAAAGAACTGCGGCCACAACTGAAAAGCCCACCGGTGTTAGCCGGTTTGTTGCAACACGGTATTCATCAGGGCCAGCAGGCCGAAATGTTGACGGACTCGTTGCGGGCTTTGCTGCTGCAGGCTCAGGGTTATGACACGCAGGTCTTTGAATTTATTGCGCTTGAGCACACCAGCAAAAACAAAATGATCCTGGCGGTGAAGCACAACAAAGCAGTGGACCGGCCGGCCATTGCAACGCAAATTACGCAGTTAAAACAGTTTTATGGCATTGAGCATCATTGTCTGGAGCGGCTGTTAAATACACAGACATCAGCTGCGGGCTGACGGCCGTGCGGGTGAATGTTGAAGCATGCGCTTTTGCCCCCAGAAGTTATTGAAAATAAAGGAGTACAACGGATGTCAGCATTATTCCGGCTGGATTTTAAAGTGCGTGATTACGAGTGCGATATGCAGGGCATCGTCAATAATGCGGTGTATTTTAATTACCTCGAACATGCCCGCCATGAGTTTTTGCATGCGCGCGGCATCGATTTTGCGGCGCTGGCGCGTCAGGGCGTCAATCTGGTGGTGGTGCGCAGTGAAATGGACTACAAGGCTTCGCTTGGCAGTGGTGATGCTTTTTATGTCACTGTGGCCTATCAGCCGGTGTCAAAGCTGCGCTTTGGTTTTCGCCAGCAGGTCATTCGCAGCCGGGACGACAAGCTGATGCTGGATGCGCTGGTCACTGGTACCGCGCTTAATCCGCAAGGGCGGCCTTTTGTGCCGCCGGAACTTGGTCTGTTGGCCGACTGAGTTTGCTCGCTGACTAAGTTTGCTCGCTGACTGAGCCTGCTGACCGACTGAGCTGGCGCAGCTCAGGCGCCCGCCGCGGACTGCCTGTCGCGGACTGCCAGCCGCCGATAGCCGGCGCCTGGCAGCAGGCAGCCTGGCGTTTAACGGCCGTCCAGCAAACGGCCGAGCCCACCCAGCACCGAGCCTTCGCCCTGACTGCTGCCGCCCATCGAAGGGGCATGACTGATGATGCGATCGGCGAGGCGCGAAAACGGCAGGCTCTGGATCCAGACTTTGCCATGGCCACGCACTGTTGCCAAAAATAAGCCTTCACCGCCAAACAGGATGGATTTGAGGCCTTTGCTCATCTCGATGTCGTAATCAATATCACCGGCCATCGCCACCAGACAGCCGGTGTCCAGCCGCAGCGTTTCGCCGTTGAGTTCGCGTTCAATCACAGTGCCGCCGGCATGGACAAAAGCCAGGCCGTCGCCGGACAGCCGCTCGAGGATAAAACCTTCACCGCCAAAAAAGCCGGCGCCGAGTTTACGGTTAAAGGCGATGTCGACTTTGGTGCCTTTGGCGGCACACAAGAAGGCATCTTTCTGACAAATGATTTCACCGCCCAAGGCGGCCAGATCCAACGGAATAATGCTGCCGGGGAAGGGGGCGGCAAAAGTGACCCGGCTTTTGCCGCGGCCTTCGTTGGTGAAATGCGTCATAAACAACGACTCGCCGGTCAGCACCCGTTTGCCAGCGCCGAGCAGCTTGCCAAATAAACTCTGGTCAGCTTCAGAGCCATCGCCCATCCGCGTTTCAAAACGGATGTCCTGCTCCATGTAATTCATCGCGCCGGCTTCGGCGATGACGGTTTCTTGTGGGTCGAGTTCAATCTCGACCATTTGCATGCTGTTGCCGATAATTTTGTAGTCGATTTGATGGCTGGCCATGGTTGGGCTCCTTGTCTTGAGGCGAAGGCTCAGTATGTGCCAGCGACGGCTGACTGTGCAGCAGGTCAGCGCAGAAATAGTGCCAAAACTGCCCGGCAAAAGTGTCAGCAGCTGTTTCAGGCTGATTATTTTCTATGCAGGCTTGACGGCTGAAAAAATGTGATCTAAAACGATTAAGAAATTTCATCTGTGTGTTGAACTTTCGCTGGCAACAGGAAATCGCAGTCTGTTGCTTTTTTATCACTTAAATACTTAAACGATTAAGTTTATTGGCGGTAAAAGCGAGACGTGACAATGCACAGCAACAGCATGCACAACCAAAGCATGACCGCAGCGAACTGCTGCGTATAACAATATAATCCAGACGAGGAGTACAACATGTTCAGACAACATCAGGTGGCAACAGCGGTGCGGCGCGTGCTGCTGGCATCATCCGTGCTGGCCGCCGGGCCGGCACTGGCGCAGCAGGCTCAACCGGCTGCCGCTGAACCAGCGGCAGAAAAACAGGCATTTGAAACTATTGTCGTGACGGGGACAGCCGCCCGTAAAACACAAATTGAGTCTGCCATTGCGGTTACTACGGTCGACGCTGACATGATTAAGGAATTTCGTCCGAGCTCCGAGTCAGAAATTTTCCGCATGATCCCCGGCATTCAGGTCGCGGGGACAGCTGGCCCCGGTGGTAACTCCAATATTGCGGTGCGTGGTTTGCCGGTGGCGACCGGCGGCTCGCCTTTTGTCCAAATTCAGGAAGATGGTTTGCCGACCGTGTTGTTTGGCGACATGAATTTCGGTAACAACGACTATTGGACCAAATTTGACGCCAGCGTGGATCGGGTCGAAGGGGTGCGTGGTGGTACGGCCGGCACTTTTACCTCGCAGGCACCGGGCGCCATCATCAACTACATCAGCAACTATGGTGAGATGGAAGGCGGCTTCCTGCGTTTTAACAGCGGCGTCGGTCACAACGAACATAAAGTGGATTTCCGCTATGGCGGCGCGGCCAGTGACAGCGTCAACTACCATGTCGGTGGTTTTATCAAGCGTGGCCGTGGCCCACTGGACGCTGGTTTTGTCGTCAGCGACAGCGCGCAGGTCAAAGCAAACCTAACCAAATACCTGGCTGGTGACACCAACTACATCCGCTTTTTACTGAAAGTCGCGGACACTCAGGAGCCGAACTACACCGGTGCGCCGGCTCTCGCCAACTATGATGGCAAAACTTTCAGCAACTTAAAGCCATTCCCGGGCTTTGACGGTCGTAGTCAGTCTAACTATTCCATTCATAATCAGGAGTTTATGATAGTCAATCGCGACGGTGACCTGGAGCGTATCGGCATGACCGGGATCACCACTGAGCAACTGGCACTTGGCAACGAACTGCATTACGAATTTGGCAACGATATCATTCTGGACAACAAAATGCGCTGGAGCGATATCAGCGGCGGCTTTACTTCACCGTTTCTGAATGTGGGGACGACCAGCTCGGTGCTGGGCTCTGTGGTCAATGGCGGCACTGTTGCGGCCATCCGTTACGCCAACGGACCAAAAGCAGGTCAGCTTTACAGCAGCCAATACTTGAACAACAACACCAATGTGCACACCAACATTCGGGATGTCGGCAGCTTCGTCAACGATCTGGCGTTGTCGCGTGAATTTGCCCTTGATGGCAACAGTCTGACGGTACGGGCCGGTTATTTCCTGATGGATCAGGATATTGCAATGGACTGGCACACCAACAAAACCTATTCAGAGCTCAGCGGTGACAATCCGGCGATGCTGGATTTGTTTGATAACAGCGGCAATCAGCTGACTGCTAACGGTATCGCCGGTT
>CBINNO010000088.1:0-14410 GCA_966252055.1 uncultured Rheinheimera sp.
TCAAACCGGAAGACGGCATCGGCAACCTGCTGAAAATTCCGCAGGTTTATACCTCAGTGGTGTTACCGTCCAAACAAAATTACAGTTACGACAGCCTGCCCAAAGTGGGGCCTTTGCTTAAAGCCGGCGTCGACAAAGGCTGGTATCCGGCAGAAATAGTGCAAAGCCTGCTGACCGTCACCGGTTATTTTCCGCAAGGCTATGGCATTACCTACATTCCAAAAGATTCTGACAAAAGGGATCTGGACCGTTACGAGTACGCCATCGTCAATGGCCTGTATCCGCCGGAGCCGGAACAACCGATTTGCCGCCAGGTCACCCGCAATCTGACCTTCAATACCTTTGGCATCAATCTGGTGATCAGCGCCGAAAATAACCTGTATTTTCCGATTGCCCAGCAAAAACTGGAAAAAATCAGTGAAGAGCGGCTACGGGAAATTTTAAGCAAGCTGGTGTCCAATTTTGAAGAGCGCATCAGTATGGATTTGATCCCCAAGTGCTGGTATCCGGACGAGTTTTTCAGCTATCTGAAAAATCAGAACTTATGGAACCGTAACGACACTATCCGTAACTGAAACATCACCCGAAGCGCGGCACATCCGGGCACTGGTGTGGAAAACAACAAAGCCGGCAGTTGCCGGCTCCTGAGTCAAATTGGGTTAGGCGGAGCATTCAGCTGCAAGACACTGCAGCCATTTGCTGCGAAACACCGCCAGGCAAGGCTCAGCTGCGGATTTGCCCGTCACCAATCACAATGTATTTTTCGGTGGTCAGCGACTCCAGCCCCATAGGCCCATACGCGTGTAACTTACTGGTCGAAATGCCAATTTCAGCGCCAAGCCCAAGCTCGCCGCCATCCGAGAAACGCGACGAGGCATTCACCATCACCACCGCTGAATGAATCTGACGCAAGAACAACTGCGCCCGGCTGATGTCCTGCGTGCAAATCACTTCGGTATGACCAGAGCTGTGCTGTTCGATATGCGCCACCGCGCCGGCAAAACTGTCGACCACCCGCACCGACATCGCCAGCGCGAGATATTCGGTATCAAACTGGTCGCTTGAGGCCGGCTGAGCCGCCGGCACTAAGGCACAAGTGCGCTCACAACCAAACAGCGTCACGCCGTGTTGCTCAAGTGCAGCCGCGGCCTGGGGTAAAAACGTCGCAGCCACCGCCTGATGCACCAACAAAGTTTCCAGCGCATTACAAACGCCGGGGCGCTGCGTTTTGCCATTCAAAAGCAGCGCCAGCGCTTTGCTGAAATCGGCCGCCTTGTCGACAAACAAATGGCAAATGCCTTTGTAATGCTGGATCACCGGGATTTTGCTGTGCTCGCTGACAAAATGAATCAGCCCTTCGCCCCCGCGCGGGATCACCAAATCGACCCACTCTTTTTGTTGTAGCAGTTCAAGCAACAAAGCGCGGTCCGGATCGGGCAGCACCGAAATCGCCGCCGGATGAATGCCCGCCTGCTGTAACACCTGCTGCATCACCGCCGCAATCGCCAGACTCGAATGCAGCGCTTCGCGGCCGCCACGCAAAATCACTGCATTGCCGGATTTCAGACACAAAGCGCCGGCATCGGCGGTGACATTGGGCCTTGCTTCGTAAATCATCGCAATCACACCAAGCGGAATGCGCATGCGGCCCACCTGGATGCCGTTAGGTCTTGGCGCCAGTTGGCGGATTTGGCCGACCGGATCGGGCAAAGCGGCAATGTAACGCACCGCGTTGGCCAAAGCGACGATGCGATCGACCGTCAGCAGCAGCCGGTCCTGCATCGCAGGCGCCAATTGGCGTTCACGCGCGGCGGCCATATCCAGCGCATTGGCGGCCAGAATATCTTCACAGCCGGCTTCCAGACCATCGGCCAGCGCCTGCAGCAGTTGGTTCTTTGCCGCTTCTGATAATTGCGCCAGCTGACGGCTGGCCAGCCTTGCCTGTTGGCACATCGCCACCACGTCAAAACCGCTGCCCGCTGCCCGTGCTTTGTCTGCTTGTTGTTCCATCTGTTTATCCTGTCACCAGCACCAGGTCGTCCCGGTGGATCGCCACTTCGCTGGGGCAATAACCCAGCACCTGAGCGATTTGATCGCTGTGTATACCTTTGATTTTATTGAGTTCAGCCGCGCTGTACTGACTGACACCTTTGCCAAGCCGGCTGCCGTCCGGCGCCAGCAGCCAGACCGCATCACCTTTGTCGAATTCGCCGCTCAGCGCCGTCACGCCTTTGGCCAGCAAGGACGCGCCTTTATAGCGCAGCGCATCGGCCGCGCCTTGATCCAGCCGGATCTCGGCGCTGGCCTTGCTGGTATGCAGTAACCAGTGTTTTTTCGCGCTTTGGGTTTGCTGACGGGCCTGAAACAGCGTGCCGACGGCGTCACCGGCCAATAAAGCTTCAAAACTGGCGGCGCGCTGGCCGTTGATGATCAGCGTATCGATACCCACGGCCGTGGCTTTGTCGGCCGCCTGCAGCTTGGTCACCATACCACCGGTGCCGGTACTGTGATGACTGCCACCGGCCATGGCATAAATGTCCGGTGTCAGCGCGCTGACGACCGGGATCAGCGTGGCGCTGCTGTCGGTGCGCGGATTGGCGGTATACAAACCTTCGACATCTGAACAGATAATCAGCGCGTCGGCTTCCACCACTGAAGCCACCATCGCCGCCAGATTGTCATTGTCGCCGACCCGCAGTTCTTTAGTCGCCACAGTGTCATTTTCATTGACGATCGGCAGCGCGCCGTAACTGAGCAGCGTGCGCAGCGTATTGTCGATGTTGAGATAACGGCGCCGATCGGCTAAATCGGCGTGGGTCAGTAAGATTTGCGCACAAGGCCAGTCCAGCAGCTGGCTCCAGATCGCCATCATCTGCGTCTGGCCAATGGCGGCCAGCGCCTGTTTGACATTAATCGGTAACGGCTGGTGAGTAAATTCTATGGCGCTGCGCCCGGCCGCCACGCTGCCACTCGACACCAGCACCACTTCAATGCCACGCAATTTGCACTCACTGATAAAGCGGGCAATCGCCAGCAAATAGCGGGTGGAAGTCCCTTTACCGGCTGGCGCAATCAAAGCACTGCCAACTTTGATCACAATCCGCTTCCAATGTTGCACCGCCATGTTTTGCGACTCCGTTGTAGGATAAATCCGCAAAAGCTTACCGGTTTGGCCGTATATATGTCCAGAATTAAGTCGGCTGCCCCGACCAGCCGCCAGCGTGCAGCACTCGTCGCGCCGCGCTGGCTGGCGGGCTGCAGCCGGGGGTGAATTCAGTCATAATTCAGTTAGCGCTGCCTAAGCTCGGGTTTTCGCAGCAGTTCCCCACTGACTCAGACAGGATGACACCAATGAAATTAACCAGACTGACCGCACTTGCCGCTGCCGCCAGCCTGACGCTGGCCGGTTGTGCCCAGTTTCCGCAAAACAATACTGCCAAAGGCGCCGCCATCGGTGCTGTGGTTGGCGGAGTCGCCGGCAAAGCCACCGGCAATCACAAAAACAAACGCATTGCCTTAGGCGCTGTACTCGGCGCGCTCAGCGGCGCCGCCATTGGCCGTTACATGGACAATCAGGAGCAGGCACTGCAGGAACAACTGGCAGGCTCCGGCGTGCAGGTGGTGCGGGAAGGTGACATCCTGAAGCTGCAAATCCCGTCTCAAATCACTTTTGCAGTAGGTCGCAGCGACATCCGCGCCGATTTGTATCCGGTGCTGAACGACATCGCCAAAGTACTGGCTGAATATGACAAAACCTTGCTGGTGATCACCGGCCACACCGACGACACCGGCGGTCGTGAGCTGAATATGCGGCTGTCACAGTCGCGCGCCGACCAGGTGAAAAACTACCTGACCGCCCAGCGGATCGATCAGCGCCGTTTGGTCACTCAAGGGGTCGGCCCGGATCAGCCGCTGGTCGCCAATACTTCAGAGGCAAACCGCGCGCAAAACCGCCGCGTCGAAATTCAGATTGAACCGCTGACCCAATAAACCAAAACCCCGGCAGCCTTCCCTGCCGGCCGTTTTTGTCCCCAGGGTAGTTCCAGTTGTTTTGAACTACCCTTTTTTATGCAAAAAAACGGCAGCCGAAGCTGCCTGTTCATCAGTTGCCAGCGGGCTTATTGCGCCACTAATTGCCGGCGCATAAAGTTGGGCAGTGCCATCGCCGCCTGATGCACATCGGCGTTGTAATACTCAGTGGCAAAACCAGCCTGTTCAGCGTCTTCGCGGCGGAAGCCGTCAAAACCCTGTTCTTTGCGCGCCAGTGTGCAGGTCCACCAGCCACTCGGATAGACCATCTGCGGGAACTGCAACGTCTGCAGCGCGGCAAAGCCGGCGTCTTTCATTGCCTGGCGCATGTCGTTCAGCAGTTGCAGGTGAATGAGCGGCGACTCACTTTGTTGTACCAGAATACCGCCCGGGCGCAGCGCCGCAAAGCAGCTCTGATAAAAGGCGCGATTAAACAAGCCTTCGCCTGGCCCAATAGGGTCGGTCGAATCAACAATCACCACGTCAAGGCTTTGCGGGGCGGCTTCACGCATGTATTTGATACCGTCATCAAACAACAAACGGGCCCGCGGGTCGTTGTTTGACGCGCACAGCTCCGGGAAATACTGCTCGGCCATCCGGGTCACCTGCTCGTCGATGTCGATTTGGGTCACCTGTTGCACAGTAGGGTGTTTTAACACTTCACGCAGGGTGCCGCAGTCGCCGCCACCGATGATCACCACCTGTTCGGGTTTAGGATGGGTAAACAGCACCGGATGGCTCAGCATTTCGTGGTACAAAAAATTGTCACGGCTGCTCAGCATAATGACACCATCAATCACCATCAGCTTGCCAAAATCAGTGGTCTGGTACATTTCAATATGCTGAAACGGTGACTGCACTTCGGCCAGTTTGTCGCTGATCCGCAGCGAAAACGCACTGCCGCTTGGCGCGAAAATTTCGGTAAACCATTGCTTTGAATTAAGTTCTGACATTGCTGTGCTCCAGGGCCAATTCCGGGGTCTGAATCAGGGGGCCGATATTTTGCCAGTGTGGCCGGTTTCAGACAAACTTTTCGTGTTTTTTGCGGCTGTTACCGATAAAATAGCGGCCTATTTTTTTGAAGGGTACGACAATGGCAGAATGGGGTATCGACAAAGCAAGATCTATCTATAACGTTGCGGTCTGGAGCGAGGGCTACTTTGACGTCAACGCCAATGGCGATCTGATTGCTTATCCGGATCAGGACCACAGCAAACCAGGCATCAATATGCCGGAGCTGACGGCACGTTTTAAAGAAGAAGGTCTGACGTTACCTGTGTTGTTGCGCTTCACCGACATTCTGCAGCATCGCGTCGGCACCCTGATTGAGTCTTTCGCCAAAGCCAAGGCGGAACGCGATTATCAGGGCGAATTTACCGCCGTCTACCCCATCAAAGTGAACCAGCAGTATTCCGTGGTGAAGAAGCTGGTCAGCCACCCAAGCGGTAAAGTTGGCCTGGAAGCCGGTTCCAAGCCGGAACTGATGGCTATTCTGGGCGTCACCGACAAACCGCTGCGTATCGTCTGTAACGGCTACAAAGACAGTGAATTCCTCCGCCTAGCCACTATTGGCCAGATGATGGGCCACACCGTTTATGTGGTGGTTGAAAAGCTGTCTGAGCTGAAAACCCTGCTGCGCGAAATCGACAACTTGGGAGCGGCGCCACGCATTGGGATCCGCATCAAGCTGAACTCGGTTGGTAAAGGCAAATGGCAGAACACCGGCGGCGAAAAAGGCAAATTTGGTCTGACCGCCACCCAAGTGCTGCAGGCCATTGATGTGCTGAAAGAAGCCGGCCGGTTAGATTTACTGCAACTGGTGCATTTCCATATCGGCTCGCAAATTGCCAATATCCGCGATATTCACAATGCCATCCGGGAATGTGCCCGTCACTACGCCGAACTGCGCACGCTCGGCGTGCCGATTGAAACGGTCGACGTCGGCGGTGGCCTCGGCGTGGACTACGAAGGCTCCAAATCACGTTCAGCCTGTTCGATGAACTACACCATGTACGAATATGCCCGTAACGTGGTGTACGGCTTAAAAGAAGTCTGTGACGAATACGACCTGCCACATCCAAACATTATCACCGAATCCGGCCGCGCCATGACTGCGCACCACGCCGTGCTGGTGACCGATGCGATCGACGTCGAACGCGCGCCAGGCCTGCGTTATCTGCCGGAACCTTCAGAAGATTCACCACAAGTGGTGTGGGCGCTGTGGGATTCTTACCAGAATGTCACGCCACGCTCGGCAGTGGAGGCGTATCACGACGCCGTACATTACTTCAACGACGCGCATGCGCAGTACGTCCACGGCCTGCTGACACTGAAAGACTGGTCGCTGCTGGAGCAAATCTACTTTGCCACCCTCAACAAAGTGAAGGACATGCTGGATTTGAGCTCCCGCTCACATCGGGAAATCCACGACGACCTGAACGAAAAGCTGGCCGACAAACTGTTCGTCAACTTCTCGTTGTTCCAGTCGATGCCGGATGCCTGGGGGATTGACCAGCTGTTCCCGGTGATGCCGCTCGAGCGGATGGATGAACCGCTGGACCACCGCGCCATCATTCAGGACATCACCTGTGACTCCGACGGCGCGCTGAAGAGTTATGCCGATGGCAACGGCATCGAGAGCAGCCTGCCACTGCCGGTTTACAAAGATGACGAGCAGTATCTGATCGGTATGTTTATGGTTGGCGCTTATCAGGAAATCCTCGGTGACCTGCACAACCTGTTTGGCGACACCGACTCTGTCCATGTCGAACTGAACAGCGACGGCAGCTATCAGCTGACCAATGCGCTCAAAGGCGACACTGTGGCCGATGTGCTGCGTTATGTCGCTTTTGACGCTGAAAAGCTGATCGCATCCTACGCCGGCCAGCTGGCCGGCCGCGGTTTCAGTGACGCGCAACAGGCGGCGATGCTGGATGAACTGAAAGCCGGCGTCTACGGATACACCTACTTCGAAGATTAAGGTACACTGCACAGGTCGGAGCAGTCTGGCTCCGGCCCTGACGTATAAAAAAGCAGGTTGTCCTGCTTTTTTTTCGCCCGACCAAAGCTGCGGAGCTGTCCTGATGCTGCATTTTTTGCCTAAGCCTTTGATTGGCACTCTTTCTTTTTTGTTGTATGTCGGCAACACCTTGTTCTGGTTTGTGCCGATCATATTATTGGCCCTGCTGAAACTGCCACCGGTGCAGCGCTGGCAGAAATGGATGACCATCCTGCTCGACCACTGCGCCAGTGCCTGGATCTCAGTCAACAATTGCACCACGGCGCTGTTTACCCGCATTCGCTGGGATATCAAAGGGCTGGAACAGGTGTCGCTGAAAGACTGGTATCTGGTGGTGGCCAACCATCAGAGCTGGGTCGACATTCTGGTGCTGCAAAAAGTGTTTAACCGCAAAGTGCCGTTTCTGAAGTTTTTCCTGAAAAAAGAGCTGATTTATGTGCCGGTCATTGGCATTTGCTGGTGGGCGCTGGATTTCCCTTTTATGAAACGCTACAGCGCAGCCTTGCTGGCAAAACACCCGGAGCTGAAAGGCAAAGACGTTGCCACCACCCGCAAAGCCTGTGAAAAATTCCGCTATAAGCCGGTGTCGGTGATGAATTTTCTCGAAGGCACCCGTTTTACACCGGAAAAACACGACAAACAGCAATCGCCGTTTCAGCATTTGCTGAAACCCAAAGCCGGTGGCATTTCGTTTGTGCTGAACGCGATGGGCGAACATCTGCACAAGCTGCTGGATGTCACCATTCATTACCCCAAAGGCTCACCCAGTTTTTGGGACTATATCAGCGGCAAAGTGCATGACATCACAGTGCGGGTGCGGGTGCTGCCGATTGAAAAACACTGGATCGGCGATTATGACGACGCCGAATACCGGGCCCGTTTTCAGCAATGGGTCAATCAGCTGTGGGCCGCCAAAGATGCCGAGCTGCAACAACTGGCACAGGAGCGCCGCTGATGTTATCAATACTGCCTTGGTTTTTGATCCTGCCGCTGTCGCTGCTGCTTTTCACGCTGAATCTGACCTTGTGCGGTATGCTGGTCACCTTGTGTGGCCTGCTGAAACTATTGCAAATCAACGCACTCAATCCGGTGATCAGCAAAGTGGCGCACTGGGGTTATCGCCAGTGGCTGCTGCGTAACCGCCAGTTGATCAATCTGTTTAACAAAGTCGAGTGGGAAGTGATTGGCGACAGCCGCGAGCTCAGTCGCGAACGCTGGTATCTGCTCATCGCCAATCACAAAAGCTGGCTGGACATTCCGGTGCTGGGCCAGTTTGCGCTGGAACGCATCCCGGAACCAAAGTTCTTTTTAAAAGAAGAGCTGAAATACGTGCCTTTTATCGGTTCCGGTTCCTGGGCGCTCGACATGCCGTTTATGAAGCGTTACAGCCAGGCGCAAATCCGCAAAAACCCGGCGCTGAAGGGCAAGGACATCGAAACCACCCGCCAGTCTTGTGAAAAATTCCGCAGCATACCCACCACGATGATCAATTTTGTTGAGGGCACCCGCTTCACTGCAGCCAAACATCAGCAGAAACACAGCCCATTCCGGCATTTGTTACCGCCCAAGGCCGGCGGCATTGCTTTTACGCTGGCCAGCATGGGCGAGCTGTTTGATACAGTGCTGGACGTCACCATTCTGTATCCGGACAATCCACAACATGTACTGCCGGCGATGTTAACCGGCCGGCTGAAACGGGTGGTGCTGCAGGTGCAACAGCTGCCAGTGGACGCCGCCATCATCGGCGATTATTTTAATGACGAAGCCTTCCGCCATAATTTTCAGCTGTGGCTCAATGAGCTGTGGGTGCAAAAAGACCAACGGATTGAGCAATATCTGGCCGCGCACAATCCGCAACTGCTGACGCAGATCCGGCCACAGGATCAGGTGTCCTGAGTTTCTGCAGGCAAACGCGCCTGCAACAGCAGATTGCGTGGAGTCAGCGCCTGCTCGCAAAGTTGCTGCAGAGCAACCTGATAACCCTGCTCTTGCAGATACAACGCCAAATCCAGTACCAGCCATAACTCCAGCGGCCGGCGAAACAGATGCTGCAGCACTTCCAGCTGACGCTGTTGTAACAATGCCTGCTCTGCCTGTGCCATTAAGGCTGGCAATTGCGCCGCGCCAGGTGCCGCCAGCTGATGTTCGGCCGCAGCAAAATCGATAAATTGCCGCAGTGCTTCGGTTACCGGCAACTCCGCACTGAACCAGTGTTTGCCGACCGAGCGCAGCGGCTGATAAGGCAACCCTTGTTGTCTGCGCCACTGCCACCAGAGCTGGCGCCATAACATCTCCGTCTGCGACAACCGCTGCACGCGGGCGCCACCGGTACAACTTTGCTGTACCGCCAGCCGCAGCGCCGGTTTATCCAGCCTGAGCCTGCTGGCTCTGCCCGGGACCGACCAGGGCTGATACACAGTGGCCTGCTGCAGATGGTAACAACAAGGCACCACCGACAGCGCCGGTAAGCGGGCCTCAGCGGCTTGTTTGATCGCCTGGCGGTGCAAATCACCGCAGGCATGCAGCGCCAGTAAATGCTGCGCGTGCTGAAAATGGGCCGTGGTCGGTTGCTGCAGGACATCCACACAGACAAAACGCTGGGGCAGGTTCAGCCGCTGCGCTTTCTGCTCGCCCTGCTGACACAACGCCTGTTGCCATTCGAGGCTCAACACCGGCTGTTGGCTGCGGTAGCTGTACAACAAGCCCAGATGGCCTTTACCAGCACACCACTCGAGCGCAGGCAGCGCCGGTTGCTGCCAGTCGGTCGCCGCCTGCACCAGCTGGCAGATTTGCTGCCATTTGCGGCCGCCGATATCAGTACTGAGCCAGAACGGCAGTGCCGCTGTTGCGACTGGCAGCTGTGCCAAAGGCGGCAGCGCTGCCCATAATCCGGCGAAAAAATCGCCGCACAGCTCTGCCTGCAACTGCGGGTCGCGGTCAATGTCAGCACATTGTTGCAACGTCAGCGCCCGCAGTCGCTGGGTCAGCTCAGCCGGCAGGTCCGCCGGCCAGCCGGCCTGCATCGGCTGCAGTTGCCACCAGCCTTGATACTGAGCAAGCTGTTGATCAAGCTGATGAAACCAATCTGCAAGCATCAGTGGCACCACTCAGACTGGCAAACAGGCCGGCCTTGTGACAGACTGCAAACACCGCCGGCCGACAGGGACTCAGGATGACAGAACTGAAAAAAATCATGCATGTGGAGGATGACCCTTCGATTCAAATGGTAGCCCGCGTCGCGCTGGAAGCCGTTGGCGGCTTTGAAGTCGTAACCTGCAGCGGCGGTGCGCAGGCACTGGAACAATATCCGCTGTTTTTGCCGCAATTGATCCTGCTCGACGTGATGATGCCAGGCATGGACGGCCCAAGTACGCTGAAACAACTGCAACAACAATTCGATTTATCCAAAGTCCCGGTGGTGTTTATGACCGCCAAGGTGCAATCCAGCGAGATCGAGTCTTACATCGCGCTGGGGGCCAGCGACGTGGTCGTCAAACCGTTTGACCCTATGACCTTGTCCCGTCAAATCCATGAGATTTGGTTACGTCAGCAGACCTGACGTAACCGGTTGGTTAATCGCTGGTTTTTTCCGCTCTGGCTTCCGTTGTCTGACGGAACAACGCCTCGCTTTCTGCATTAAACTCCGCCAGACTGGTGGGTTTGTTCAGATAAAAGGTCAGCGGCAGCAGACTGTTGTCAAACGCGGGTTGTAATGAACGCTGCTCATCCAGCAGCAGGTTGACGGCAACCCCTTGCAGGCTGATCACCAACGCCAGCGCCGTCGCCAGCAACATGCGTTTCAAGGCGGAAATCTGCAAAGCCAGATAGAAGTTTGCCGTCAGTAACGCACTAATAAGCGCAAACTGACCAAACTCCCCCAGCCAAACCACCGCAGTGGCGCCGTCCAGACTGAAATTCACCACGCTCATCAGCCCTTGCCACAACGCCATCAACACCAACACAAAAAAGGTGATGCCAAGCTGCGGCAGAAAACGCGCTTCATGCTGATTGATGCGGGCCCAAATCGCCAGCAATGCCGGCCACAACGCCAGCCCCATCAGCATCAGCGGCATATTCACCAGGCTGCGGGACCACTGCTGCTGCCCTTCAGAAGGCACATTGAGCCAGAAGCCAAACAACTCCTCACCCAGCAACAACAACGCCAGCAGCACCAACAGTGCCGGATGGCCAAACAGCCGCAGCTGTTGTTCAACCCGGTTAAACGGCTGCGCCGGCGGCACCGGATGGTGTTCATCGTACAACCGCAGCGCCTGTTCACCGAGCCAGCACAGCTGGCCGCTTTGTACTTCCGCTTGCTGAGCGACCCGTACGTCCGGTCTGGTGAAACTGCCGTTCAAAGACGCCAGATCCTGCAACTGCCAGTTGCCCTGCTCATCCTGCACCAGCTCGGCATGATGCGGGCTGACATGTTTGTCGTACAAAATCAGGTCATTATTAAAAGCCCGGCCCAGCCGGATACGTGGCTCACTGAAGCGATGCCGCTCCAGCACTTTATGCTGCTTACTGAGGACTTCGATGATCAGCGCCATTGTACAGCCCCACTGAATTTGTCGTTAAAGGCTTTGGCCGTCGGCTGACTGACCCCGGACAAAGTGTAATGGCTGATCAGCCCCTGCTGCTGCCGGTCCAGTGATGCCGACATGTAGAGCACGTCGAACAGGCCAGCGTACTGGCGATAGGCCCGCACACAATAAATCGTTTTGGCATGATGGCCGCTGTCCTGCCGCACCACCTGATGCTGACACTCAAACGGCGTTACATCCTGCTTGGTCGCCTGATTGTCAGCGCGGGCGCGGCTGATATTCTGTTCGTACAGGTTAAAAAACTGCAGCGGATGCAGATCTTTGGCTTCCAGCCACTCAAACTGCATCTCGACACGGCCGGTGGTAAAGTTCTGCGATAAAAAGATCTCTTCGCTCTGACTGCAGAACGCTGCCACTTTTTTCAGCCGGTTCTCGTCTTTCTCCACATTCGACTCGCCCCAGCAACGGACAAAAGGTGCCACTTCATCCGGTACTTTACCGGCGCCAAACTCTTTCAGCTGCCAGTCGTTTTGCAGCATTTCGCTGAACATCGACTGCTGGCTGGCTAATAACTGCCGCTCAATGTCTGCTTTTAAATCAACAGGTTCAGTTTGTTTGCGCTGCCGTTCAAGCAAGGCCTGCAGGGCATCGACCGGAACCAGAAAGCCCAGTTGATTGCCGCCTGAGGCCACATTGACGCCCACCACCTGACCGGATGCATCCACGGCAGGACCACCACTCATCCCCGCGTTAACAGAGCCGGTAAAATGGATGCGCGGATAATAACTGTATTTTTGCAGGCCGTTGTAAGTCCCGGGCACCAGGATCATGCCGAGGTCGTGCGGATTCCCCAGCGACTAAATAGTGGCGCCCTGCACCGGCTTTTCCGGCTGGATCTGAAAGGCATAGTCAGCACGATAATCAGTGCTCAGCAACGCCAGATCGTTGATCACATCCACCGCCAGCACTTTCAGTTCGCCTTTTTGCTGCGCCGAATTCAGATATTCCAGCCTGTGTTTGGCCGGATACAACACGGCTTCAGAAATCACGTGATAATTGGTGACCAACAGCGCAGGTTCCGCCAGCAAAAAGCCGGTGCCTATCGCGGCCTTGGCGCCGGAGGCCTGGTCTAATACACGAATTTGCAGCAAGGCAGGTTCAAAACGGGCAAACAGTTGTTCGGCAGATTCGGCCCGGACAGCACCGCTGCCGCACAGCATCAGGATGGTCAGTGCTGACCAGAACAGCTTCAGTACAGGCATCAGGATTCCTTCTGATTAGAAATTCGGGCGACGGCACTCAGGCCGTCGCGTGCGGACTGTCGCCGCTGGCGCGACGATCAGTGCAACCAACAATTCAGTACAACAAACTATAGAGCTTACGGCGATATTCGCCGGCCAGCGGGTCCCCTTTGGGCAACAACGCCAGCATATCTAACATCAGTTTACGGCTGTCACCAAAGTTCAGGTCCTGCTTCAGAATACTGAATAACAGCGCCAGTGCTTCGCTGAACCGTTGCACCTGCTGATACTGAATGGCCAGCTGCTGTTTGAGCTGCAAGTCGTCCGGACTGGCGGCCAGTTGCTGCTCCAGCGCACGGATCTCCGGGCTGTCAGCCGCCTGCTGCGCCAGTTCGATCAGCGCTTTGACCTGCTGATATAAGCCGTTCTGATCAGCCAGCCGCACTTCGCTGATTAAGCTTTGTGCCTGTTCAATCTGACCGAGCGAGGCGGCGCAATAGGCCAGCTGTAAACGCGCGTCGATATGTGTCGGGTCCAGCGTAAAAGCTTGTTTTAACAAAGGATAAGCTTCCTGCCACTGCTGCGCTTCTAACAGAGGCGCCGCCTGTTGCAGCAATAAATCTTCCGGTTTTGGCAGCAAAGGGGCCAACCGGGCACGAATTTGCGCGTCTGTTTCAACACCGGCAAAGCCGTCAATCGGCTGGCCATTCTGGATGAATAAGACGGTGGGCAGCGAGCGCACACCAAACTGCATCGCCAGCTGTTGCTCGGTGTCGCAGTTGACCTTCGCCAGCACCAGATGTTCCGGGTAATCGCCGGCGATTTTTTCCAATACCGGCAACAGCTGCACACTGGGTTCATCCCACTGTGCCCAGAAGCCAAACATAATAAGTTTTTGTTGCGACAGCTCTAACAGCTCGCGGACGTTCTGAAAACTGACGTCGACCTGATTGATTAACACGGACTTGATCCTGATCTGATGACCTTCGCCTACTATGTGGCTGCGCCCGCGGATTTGCAAGGCGAAGCGCCCGCTTCTGCCTTGCTTTGGCGACCGGATGCCGAGAAAAAGAGCTGGTAAGACCGCAGGCGATCCCGTAAAGTACCTCATAGCGAGCCTGCCTAAAATTCAGAATGCCAGCAGCTGTTTAAGCGCTGAGCAGATCACAACGACAAAGGCCGTAGTTTGTTTTTTCACAGCCTTACCCCTGTGAATTGTCCACGTAAGCAGAATTCCTTGTCAGCCGACAAGCAAGCCACCGGCCGGTCTTTTTGACAGGCCGGAATACTTTTGCCTACGCAAACTATGAGACCTGAGTAAAAATGAGCCAACAACACCAACCAGAACTGCTGTCCGGCGGTGCCATGCTGGTTCGGGCCCTTCGCGATGAAGGGGTCGAATTTGTTTATGGGTACCCGGGCGGCGCCGTGTTACATATCTACGATGCGCTGTTTCAGCAGTCCGAGGTAAAACATGTGCTGGTCCGTCATGAGCAAGCCGCCACTCACATGGCGGATGCCTATGCCCGTGCCAGCGGAAAAGCCGGCGTGGTGCTCGTCACCTCAGGCCCCGGCGC
>CBINNO010000089.1:0-14188 GCA_966252055.1 uncultured Rheinheimera sp.
ACGTCAGCGCCACCGCGCAGGCACTTGGCATCAGCAGCCGCACACTGGAGCGTCAGCTGGCGCTGCAAGTCGGCTTCAGCCCCCGCTATTACCAACTGTGCCAGCGCATGAAAAACGCCCGTCAGCAGCTGGCCGGCACTGAGCTGGCACTGGTGGATGTGGCGCTGCAATGTGGTTTTTATGATCAGGCGCATTTCAGCCATGCCTTTGCCCGCTTTGTTGGCGAAACGCCGGCTGCTTACCGGCAGCGCAAGAAAATCAGTCGTTAAGCCGGTGGTTGGCGCCGGCTTGTCGCAAATTTACAAAACTGCGGTCGCGGCATCTGCCAGACTCAGGTGTGTTCAATTTCCGGAGATCATCATGTTCACTGTCCGACATTTCGCTGCCTGGCTGTTGCTGGCGGCCAGCTTCGGCGCACTCGCCGTCAATCAGCCGGCTGACACAAAGGTTTCTGACCCAAGCTCGGCTCACACAAACGTTTCTGATAAAGCCACGGCACAGTCCTGGCGCCACATCCAGCTCAGCCAGTTTCCGCTGTTAAAACCGGTCACGCTGGCAAGCCTGGACCCGCAAAAACCGACCTACATCAAGCTGTGGGCCAGCTGGTGCAAGCCCTGCCTCGAACAAATGCCGCACTTTGAACAGTTGCAGCAACAGTTTGGCGACAAGGTGAACATCGTCGCGGTCAACATCAATATCAATGAAAGCCGCACCGACATCAGCAACGTCATTGCCCGCTTTAAGCTCAGCATGCCGGTGCTGCTCGATCAGCAAGGCCAGCTCGCCAGCGCGCTCGGCCTGCAAGGCACACCGTATTCAGTGCTGCTCAACCCACAAGGCCAGCAGGTGTATAGCAGCCATGAATCTGACAGCGCGCTGGATGGCATGGTCAAGCGGCTGGCGGCCGGTCAGAACTTGCCGCCCGTGACGCCGCAACTGTTAAGCAGCGCCGAAAAAACCGCATTGCTGGCCCCTTTTGCAAAAGGCGAACAGCTGGTGTTTTTCAGCGCCACCTGGTGTGACTGGTATCTGGCCGACAGCAGGCCGGCGATGTCGCAGCAATGCAAAAGGGTGCAAAGTCAGCTCAACAGCCTGCAACAAAACCTGCAAAAAACCTTGCCGCAAGCGCGCTGGACCGGCGTGGTGAACCACTTGTGGACCGACGACAAAGCGCTGAAAGACTTCAGCCAACAGTATCAGCTGACGATGCCGTTTCAGATTGATAAAGCCGGTGCATTGTTTGAGCACTTTGAGGTGCGCAGCATCCCGCTGCTGCTGAAACTGCACGACGGCAAAGTGGTGGCGCGCATCAGCGATTTCAGCAGCATCGCGCAAGTGCAGCAACAACTGGCCGGTCATTGACAGGCCAGTTGCTGCAGTGTCCCGCGGGCTTGAGCATTTGGATGGCACGCGGGCAGCGCATTTCTCACCATTGGCTTGTGCTTTGATCGTCATTTGCATGCGCTTGGATTTTTCTTGGTCAGCGGCAGG
This sequence comes from uncultured Rheinheimera sp., assembly GCA_966252055.1. Classification (GTDB taxonomy): domain Bacteria; phylum Pseudomonadota; class Gammaproteobacteria; order Enterobacterales; family Alteromonadaceae; genus Pararheinheimera. The sequence goes on from CBINNO010000089.1 coordinate 1,492, forward strand.
GTCCGGCACCGCAAGTTGGCCGGACCGGGAAGCAGCGCTTTTGATGCGCCAAAGCATCAACAGCATCAAAAGCCCAATGCTGCCCTGCGTGCCTTTATCAGCCTGGTGCGGCAGCTCAGCGCTGCCTGAAGCCTGTTTTGTCCTACCTAAATACACATTTTTTGTATCTTTTGAATATGTCATAAATCGTTAGGATCGGCCCCATCAGCCTGCCACACAGCTTGAGGAGCCGCAGATGAATACCGTCCCCCCCCTTTTTAACCCGTCACAGCCCGCCGCCGGACAAAGCGCCCGCCCAAGGCTGATCTCATTGATTGCGCTGGTGCTGGCGCTCGGTTATCCGGCGCTGCTCCAGCTGTTTTTTCTCGGTAACACCGGTGTGTTACCGCTGGCAGCAGGCTACAGCGCTTTTGCACTGGCGCTGCTGACGCCCTGGTATGGTTTGCTGGCCGCAAGCCGGCTGCGCCAGGACGGCGCCAGCGCCGCGCAGCTCAGGCAAAGCCGCTATCTGATGCTGCTCTGTGTGTTGCCTTCGGCTTATTGCCTGCTGGGTGTCACCTTGTATCTGTTGAAGGCCAGCGCATTGGAGTTGCCGCTGTATTATGCGGCTGTCGCGGTCCTGCTGTTGTGGCAAGGTTATCGTCAAAGCGACTCACAAGCGGTGCGCTTGTCGGGGCGAGCCGCGACGCTGCTGCGGGTGTCGCATGGCATTTCAGCGTTGTTGCTGCTGGTATTTATCAGCGTGCATCTGCTCAATCATCTGGCTGCCAATCTGGGCGGCGACGTCCATCTGGCGCTGATGAAAGAGCTGCGGCATTACTATCGCCATCCGCTGACCGAAAGTCTGTTAGTCGGGCTTTGTTTATTTCAGCTGGTGTCGGGTCTTCGGATGGCGGCGGCTTATCTGCGCCGCCATGGCGACGCCTTTCACAGCGCCCAGCTGGCGACCGGCCTGATGCTGGCGGTATTTTTAAGTTCGCATTTGCTGGCGGTACTGGTGCTGGGGCGGTGGGTCACGGGCGTCGATACCAACTGGAACTGGCTGGTGTATCAGCCAGGGCTGCTGAAAGACGCCTGGAATGTCCGGCTTGTCAGCCACTATACGACGGGCGTGCTGGCGCTGGTGCTCCATCTGGGACTGGCGCTGCGTTTAGTGCTGCGCGCCCACGGCAAAGCGACACTGGCCGCCTGCGTGATGGTCCCGACCCTGCTGGCCGCGGTCTTGCTGACCTTTGCGATTATGCGCCCGCTGCTGCTGGCGTCCTGAGACCCCGCTGAAAACCGGGCCGCTGTGGCGGCCCTGTTGTGATTGCAGCTTTATATGCAGCGCGCCGCCTTGCTTTGCAAATCAGGCTGACACATTCAGCGCACTGCCCTGACTGGTGCTACTGACTTGCTGCGCCGTCATCAGGCCAGACAGCTCAGCCTTGGCGGCCATTTCTTTGTTGCCGCCAAGCGGGCTGCCGTTCATCCGTTCAATCGCTTCTTTAACCAGCTGCTCCAGCGCTTCGCGCAGCATCGCCAGCTGTTCGTCGATTTTTTTGCTCTGGGCCGCGATGTCTTCGGCGCTGCCTTCGCCATTTTCCGCCAGCGCTTGTTTCTGCGCTTCCAGCTCTTCAATCTTCTCTTTGATTTCGTCCATTTTTTTCTTATCAAGCCCAAGCCGGTTGGCCAGCAACTGCTCAAACAGCTGATCCACGAAGCTGGCCGCCGCTTTGCTTTGCGTACTTTCCTGCTCGTTATTTGCCGCACCGCTGCCGCTGGCGGCAAGTTGTTGCCCGGCTGCCGGATTGGCAAAAGGACTGACGGCGGCTGTTTCACTGTCAGCATCCAGCGCAAAACGGCTGCTGATGCCGTCAAATGCCGTGTGATTCGCGCCTGCCATGGCCAGCAGTGACTGACCGGCGATTGGATTGATATACATCTCTGCTCCCTGTTCAACGCATGAAACCAATGGACCCTGAACACAGAGCAAATGTCGTTCCACTGTTCCTGATCCGGCAAAAAATCCACACAGACAGCATTCAGCCAAAGCCGGAAAACTATTTTTCTTTATAAATCAACAAGATGATTCTATTCCGCAAAAAACTTTAAAATATTACTTGCGCGATAATACTTATCGCAATAATATTAACTCACTGACTGACAGCAAGCACAGTGTGCCGGCTCCCTCAGCAGGTCAATCGCAGTCACGACCCAAGGGGCGACTGCGCTGAAACCGAATGTTGAGCTGTTTTTTGTAATTTTTTTAACCAATAAATTATCGCGATAAACGTTATCGCTAAAACTGGAGAATACATCATGCAAGTTATCTACAAAGCTACTGTTACTGCAACTGCTGGTCGCGATGGTCGTGCGGTTTCTAACGACGGCAACCTGGACGTAAAACTGACTACGCCCAAAGAGTTAGGCGGTGCCGGTGGTGCAGCCACTAACCCAGAGCAACTGTTTGCCGCCGGTTACTCAGCCTGTTTCTTAAGCGCCATCAAATATGTCGCCGGTCAGCAAAAAATTGCGATCGCAGCAGATGCCAACATTCGCGGTGAAGTCGGTATCGGCCAAATCCCAGGTGGTTTTGGTCTGGATGTGGAACTGTTCATCAGCCTGCCAGGCCTTGACAGCACAGTTGCCAACGAACTGGTGCAAAAAGCCCATCAGGTATGTCCGTACTCAAATGCGACCCGCAACTCACTGAACGTGCGTCTGACGCTGGTCTGAATCGTCACCACGATGACGGGGCCCGCCCGGCGGGCTCCGGCAGCGCGGTACTGCCACACTGTTTTTGACTGAATTTTTTTAAGCAAATACTTATCACGATAACTGTTATCGCATCAGGAGATGAATATGAACACCGTTAAAGCAATGCAAAAAACTCTGGGTTTCTCTGTGCTGGCACTGGGTTTATTCTCGGCGCTGCAAGTACAACAAGTCGCCGCCAATGAAATCCCTGGTGTCGAAACCAAAACCGAAGCTTTCTTAAATGTACTGGCTCAGGGCGGCGGTAAACCGCTGGAGCAGCTCTCCCCCAAAGATGCCCGTGCTGTGCTGACCGGAGCACAGGCTGGCGCCACTTTACCGGCGGCAGATGTCAGCGAAAAGTGGATTGAAGCCGATGGGCAGAAACTCAAACTGGTCATTGTGCGCCCGGCGGGCAGCAAAGGGGTGTTACCTGCTTTTATGTACTTCCACGGCGGTGGCTGGGTACTGGGCGACTTCCCGACACACGAGCGTTTAATCCGTGATTTGGTCGTCCGCTCTGGCGCTGCCGCAGTGTATGTTGATTACACACCATCACCGGAAGCTAAATATCCGACCGCCATCAACCAGGCTTATGCCGCAACCAAATGGGTGGCTGAACACGGTCGCGACATTCAAGTCGATGGCAGCAAATTAGCCGTCGCCGGTAACAGCGTGGGTGGCAACATGGCGGCTGTGGTGGCGCTCAAAGCCAAAGCCGCCGGCACGCCTAAACTGAAATTCCAGCTGCTGCTGTGGCCGGTGACAGACGCCAACTTTGAAAATACCTCGTACCAGCAATTTCAGCAGGGGTATTTCCTGACCCGCAACATGATGCACTGGTTCTGGGACAGCTACACCACCAATCCGGCACAGCGCAATGAGATTTACGCGTCGCCGCTGCGTGCCACCGTGGACCAGTTAAAAGGTTTACCACCGGCGCTGGTGCAAACCGCCGAGTTTGACGTGCTGCGTGACGAAGGCGAAGCCTATGCCCGTAAGCTCGACCAGGCGGGTGTCACTGTGACTTCTGTGCGCTACAGCGGCATGATCCACGACTTTGGTCTGCTCAATGTGCTGAGCACAGTCCCTGGTGTGCAGGCCCATCTGGACCAGGCAGGTCAGGCACTGAAACAACATCTGAACTGAGCTGTTGCCCACAGCAATAGAGCGAAAAGCCGGCGCCAGCCGGCTTTTCTGCCCAAGAGGCCTGCTGACAGCGGCTTTACCCTGCAGCAGCAACCGTCGGCGCAACATTGCGCGGCGATCCATCACAGCAGCACACCGGGGCCATCATGACTAAACAATCTTTACACCAGACCGAGCGCACTGTACATGCACCAGCAAGGCATGCACCAGCAAGGCGTGCCCCAGCAAGACAGGCATCAACAAGCGCTGTGACCTTGCCAGCCACGCCGGCAAGCCTGCCGTTTGACGCGGGCTTGTCGTCTGACACGAGCTTGTCGTCTGACAACATCAGCCTGCAATCCTGCGGCGTGGCAGCTGATGATGCGGCGCTCACCCTGAACAATCAGCTGTGTTTTGCGCTATATTCCGCGTCGCTGGCGATGACCAGGTCGTACCGGCCTATGCTCGACCAGCTTGGCCTGACCTATTCGCAATACATTGTGATGCTGATCCTGTGGGAGCAGGACGGTTGCTCCTTAAAAGAAATTGCCGATCGGCTGTTCACAGAATCGGGCGCCCTGACGCCGGTACTGAAAAGAATGCAGCAGATGGGGCTGTTGCTCAGAGCCCGCAACGCGCACAGCGAGCGGACGCTCGAGATCCGCTTAACCGAAGCCGGTCGCGCCTTAAAAGCACAGGCCCGCAAAGTGTTTTTGCAGGTTGGCCAGAACTGCGGCCTGCCAGTGCCGGACATTGCTGCGCTGCGCACGCAACTGGTACAGCTGCGCCAGCAGTTGTTGCCCTGAGATGCGGCGCAAAGATGCAGCAGATGGCTGGCCCGCCAGCTTGTAGTGTTCCTGCTGCGGCCTTGTGCTGCGCGCAATTGCGCTCAGAGCGAATCGCGAAGAATGAAGCGCTAAGAGCTGAGCACTAAGCACTGAACGCAAAGAGCCAGACGTAGACAGCTGAGCCTGAAAGCAAAGCCCTGACAGCTGGGCGCTAAGCACAGAGAGCTGAGGCTTAAACTCAGCAGGTCATTCAGCATTTTGACACTGCGCCCTCGTTCACCACGCCCCATCTTATCCAAAGCACCATCTTATCCAAAGCACTATCTTATCCAAAGTGCCATCGCAGGCCTGGCTGGTTTTTGTGTTGCCATATCATGTATCATTATAAGTTCCTTAAGTAAGCGAACAGCGCAGCAACCTCTGCCTGCGACTGCCTTTGTCATCACCATTCTCAATTGCAGGAACCGCCATGAATCAGTTTATTCAGCCACCCGCCAACACGTATCTTGCGCTGCCGCCGCGTCAGGTGCCAGGTTTTCACAGCCTGCACCGCATGAGCGCAATTTTACTGGCCGAACAGGTGCCGCCCACCGGCTCAGTGCTGGTACTGGGCGCCGGCGGCGGACTGGAACTGCGCGCCCTGGCAGAGCTGCAGCCGGACTGGCAGTTTGACGGCGTCGACCCGTCAGCTGGCATGCTGCAATTGGCCCGCGACACCACTGCGCCATATGCCGGGCGGATCCGTTTGCATCAGGGTTATATTGACGCTGCACCGGCCGGCCCTTTTGATGGCGCAATTTGCCTGCTGACCTTTCACTTTATTCCGGCGTCGCAGCGATTGCATACGCTCAGGCAACTGCGCCAACGCTTAAAACCCGGCGCTCCGCTGGTCATCGCCCACCACAGTTTTGCGCAAACAGAACCTGAGCGTACGCGCTGGATCAAACGCCACCTCGCCTTTGGTCACCAGGGGCCTGCAGACGCTGCCGCGCCAGACTCTGCCGCTGCGGATGCGGCCGCCATTGAAGCCGCCAGCCACGCCATGCAATCACGGCTGACGATCTTGCCCCCCGCTGAAGAAGAAGCGTTACTCAAAGAAGCCGGTTTTAGCGGGATCAGCCTGTTTTATGCCGCTTTCAGCTTTAAAGGCTGGGTCGCTTATGCCTGAAACACCGGCTGTCGACGCACAGCCCTTGCGCGTTATCCGGCCCGACAGCTATAGCATCACGCCGCTTTTATCCGGCGGTGCTTTGTCTGTTCTCTCCTTTACCGGAACTCAACAAGGCGCCGTTGGTTAAGTCGAGCCGGAAGTCGTCATAAGCCGGCGCTGCGGCCATGTTTGTCACTATCTCCAGCAGCAGCGTCAGTTTTTGCCGGCTGTAGGCGGCCAGTGTGTCCGCTGTTGCTGACATCTTTGGTCCAGACGTGGTGGCAGCGGCAGTCGACTGCGTCGCACTTGTTGACTTAGCAGCCGCCAACTGTGCAGCCGCCAGCTGCGCCGCCATAAAGCGGTACTGCGCCAGCCGCGCCGGGCTGATGTCCGCGAGCGCCAGCGCTCCGGCATTTTGCAACCGGTACAAATCCAGCACTAAAGCATCGCCCTGCCAGCGCGCCAGTGCTGACCAGTCCAGGCCGGCTTTTTCCGCTTGTTCCGCGAGCCGGCCTGCCAGCGCCTGCCCGGCCGGGCTTTGCCAGTGCGGCTGTAACATGGCGCTCAGATTGGCTGTATCGGCCAGGGCTGTCAGCGGTATCTCACTGCTCAGCATTTTATTTGCCGGCATTTGACCTGCCGGGACTTGTACAGCATCTGGCGACAACGCCAGCAGCAACAACTGCTGACCGTTTAGCTGCTGCAACAAAGCGCGTAGCGGCGCCGGCCAGTCTTTTGGTAAAAAGCGGCTGCGCACCAGTTCGCGCAGATGCCAGTCAGTCAGCTCACCATAGTTTTTTGCATCCAGCACCGCGCGGTCCCACAGCGGTAAACCGGCTTTGGCACGTTGCTGCCACTCCTGCTGATAACGGCCAAACTGCTGGTCAAAGCCCGGCACGTCTCGCAGCTCGATGCTTTGCAGCTGCGCCTCACGCGCATTTTCCAGCGTCAGCAATTTATAAGCCGGCCGGTAGGCGGCCAACGATGGCGCCTGCACATTGACCAGTTGCGTGCCTGTGCCGGCTTTTTGGCCATTATTCTTGCCGATGACCTGGCAATCTGCCTGACTGGCCGTCTGGCAATTTACCTGCGGCTCCGCCAGCGGCGCCGGGATAAAGGCGGTGTTGTTTAAGTGCATATGGCCGCCGATATGCAGTGTCAGCCCAAGCGCCGCCAGCGTCTGACTGGTGTCGGCACTTGGCAGGCGCGCCAGCTGGGCTTTGCCGGGCAAAGCGCCGCTGTTGCCGGCAGCCGGTTCGTCACTGAGCAGTTGCGCCAGTTTCAGCTCCTGGCCCTGATAAAAGGCGCTCATCGGAAAGTGACTGAAACTAATCAGGGTTTTCTGCTGCGCTTTGGCGCGCGCCACCACATCGGCTATCCAGTCGATCAGATAAGGCTTGTGCGCAAGCAGCGCGTTATAACCGGCATTGCCGGAGCCGCTAAAGCCGCCGCCGGCTTTGGGCAGATAGACATTGGCATCCAGCGCCAGCAGCCATAAACCCGGCAGCGGTTCAACCAGATAGCTGGTGTCAGGCACCTGAGCGCAGAGAGGCTGAGCAGTCGCACTTTGCTGCGCCAAATGCTGCGCGTCTGCGTGCTGATTTTCTGGCTGCTGCTTGTCTGAATGCTGCGGTTTTGTGGTGGGCCGCTCTGCTGCCGGTGCTGTCGCTGATGGTGCTGTCGCTGCGGTTGTTGACGCTGGGGTTGTGGACGCTGGAGTTGTGGACGCAGCGACCAGCGGCAGCTGGCAAATTTCGCTTTGACGTAAGTTCAAAGCAGCCTGTGCCTTGGCGTCTTTAAAGTGGTAAGGCGCCAAAGCGCGGCTAAAAGGCGTTTCCCAATAGAGATCAGCAGGTTGCGGCATCACACCAAAAGCACCCATTTGCCCGATAAGACCGGCATAACCCAGTTCGCGTACAGCGGCACGGCACAGCAGCTGCGGGCTGTCGGCCGGCAAACGCCCGGCCGGACAAGCCGTAGTGCCTTCACTGTAAATGGCGAGCGGCTGGCCTTGTGCGCCGAGAAAATCGGCTTTGCCAGCCGGCTGTCCAAACGGCGTCACCGGGTCGTGATTGCCAAAAGTCAGAAAAAAGCGCATGCCGTGTACAAGCTGATAGCGCTTTAGCAAAGCAGCCAGGCCCGCGACATGCACCGGCTGACCGTCGTCGCTGAAATCGCCGGGCAGCACCACCAGCTTGACTTGCCGGCGCACTAAATCATCCAGCGCCGCTTTAAGCGCAAAATAGTTTTCGTTAAAAAGCCGGGTCGATTGCAGCTGCGCCGCCATAGTGCGCAGCAAAGTCGGACCGGTGAATTGCTGCGCTGGAGCGGTCTGGCCGGGACGAGTCTGCGCAGGGGGGCTCTGGCCGCGTTGAGTCTGGCCGGGTTGAGTCTGCGCGGGTTTAGGTCGCGCACCGGCACCGCTCAGCAAGCTCGTGTTTGTGCCCGCTTGCGAGCCGGCTTCGCGCAGAGGTTCAGCCGCATCCACATCGCCATGCACATCATGAAAATGCACATCCGGCAAAAACGCGATTTGCACCCTGCTCAGTGACGACTGCGATTGCGACTGTGGCTGTGCCTGCGGCAATAACTGCGACTGAGATTGCGACAGCGATTGCGACAGCGATTGTGGTTGTGATTGTGACTCCCTGCCGGGGTCAGCCGCTGGCTGCGAGGTTGCCGCCCCAGCCGCTGCCGCGCAGCCCCCGAGCAACAACACAAGCCGCAACAGCGCCGTCCGCACCAACATCTGCCGCAACAACACCCGCCGCCAGCGCAGTAAATTTGCATCGCACATCGGCGCACTCCTGTTTTGCTAAAAGCTAAAAAAGCCAGCCTGCTAAACCAGGCTGGCTTTGACCAGTCATTTACGCTGAGCGGTCAGCCTCAGAAGTCAGCCCGCAGGCCTAAACTGATGCGCCGGCCGGAAAACTCATACTGAGTCGGAAAGGCTTTACTGAGCGTATAACCTTTGGTTTGTGCGTCAGTCAGGTTAATGGCTTTGAGGCTGAGCTTCAGCTGGTCGCTCAGCTGATAACTCATCGACAAATCGAGCTGGCCATAAGCGTCGCGATAAACCGGATACATGTTCAGGTGGATATACTCGACATATTTGTCTTTGTAGTTGTACGACAGACGGGTGTCGAAACCGTCGCGTTCAAAATAGACAGTCGCGTTATAAGTGCTGTCGGCCAGCCCTTCCGGCGGCGTTGGAATGCCCAAATCTGAAGCGCCGGTCAGGCTGTTGTCGAGCTTGGTATAGTTGGCATTAATACCAAACCCATCCAGCGATTCGCTCAACAGACTCAGCGGCAGCTGGGCAATCAGTTCCAGGCCACTGACTTTGTAAGAGCCATCGGCGTTCACCGGCTGATAGACGTCAAAGTCGTAATAACCATCGAGCGTGCCGTTGGCATTGAGTTTTTCAACGTTTTTCACCACGCCGGTCAGCGCTTCGCGCACCACACCGTCAATCTGTTTCCAGAAATACGACGCCGCCAGCAGACCACCATCTTCCAGGTAATACTCTAAACCGGTTTCCCATTGTTTGGCCTGGGTTGGTTTCAAGTCCGGGTTGCCGTCTTTAAAGCGAAAGCCACTCCAGCTGACGGTGCGTTTATATGCAATGTCAGTCAAAGCCGGCCGCATCAGCGTCTCAGACGCGGCGGTGCGCCACAGCAAATCGTCAGTGATATCGACGCTCAGGTTCAGGCTTGGCAGTAAGTCTTTGTAATTGCCGGCTTTGGACACCGGGGTGTCGGTATAACCGGTGGAACCATCCGGTTTTTGCACAGGGTGATAACCAAACGACAACACGTCGGTGTCCACAGCGCGCACACCGGCATTGAGCTGACTGGCCAGGCCGGCCAGGCTGAAATCAAAATTGGTCATCGCATACAAGGCCGTCACTTCTTCATCGACCCGGTAAAACTGGTCTGGCTGAAACGGTGTGACAAAACCATCGTAGCGAAACAGCGCCCGCGCATCGGCGTTAGACACTTGTTGCCAGTTCAGGTTTTTCGGCTGATAAGCGCCGCCTGGCACGATGTCGGTGACCCACTGCAGCGGGCTGTCGGCCAGCGTGCGTTTGTTCACCCAGCTGGCGTCACCGGCTTTCGGGCCTTGAATTTTGATAGCGCCGAATTCGCGCTCTTTTGATTTGTCGGTGTAACGGGCGCCAAACTCGACACTGCGAAGCGCTGGCAAAAAGCTCAGTTGCAGGTCGCGTTTGAGGTTGAGCTCAGCGGCATATTTGTCGTCTTTGACGGCTTCAAGCTCAGTTTCATAAGCTTCAAACAGATATTTGCCCGGCGCATTGTACATATCCAGCGTGCCTGTGGCCGCGCTTGGCACCGTTTCGCCGCCTGTCGCGGTGTAACGGGTGCGCGACGGCGCATAAGCCACGTGTTTTAAGTTGGCATAATCCACCGTTTTTTCCGCGCCGGAAAAACCCACCAGACCGGTCAGCTGCCAGCCGCCCAAAGTCCAGTCGAGGTTCAGGCTGTACTGGGTGAAATCGGTGTCGTTTAACCGCTCTTTGCTTAAAATTTCATGCTGAGTCGCGGTGTAAGACACATCGGTCAGCACCACAATGCCGTATTGCGCCAGCGTCTTGTTGTCATAGGCATGAATAGTCTCCAGCGTGCTGCGGCTGGACGCCGAATAAGCCGCGGCGTCGTATTCATCTTCATTGCTCTGATAAGAGCCCAGCATCGCATCAAAAGTCAGGCTGAAATCATTGGCCGGCTTGTATTGCAAACTGGCGGTGGCGCCCCACTTGTCCTGCTCGTTCAGGTACAGCCGGTCACCGACTTTGTCCTGAAAAATAATCCGGCTGGTTTCCTGCTTGTCCAGCCGGTTTTTCACCACAATGCCGGCGTCACGCGCCAGTACCGCTGCGGCCTGGGTCGCCCGGGTGCCGGTCGCTTCGAGAAAACGGCCCATAGGCCGGAAGTTAATACCGGAGTTGGAGTCGGTTCTGTTGCTGCGCTCTGCTTTAGAAAACGACACTAAAGCGCCGAAATCACCAAAAGTATCGCTGGCAAGGAAAGAGAATTTCGGGTCGGTTTCTTTGGAAATCGAGTTGTGCGCGCCTTCTGCCGACACGACAAGCTGGCGGTCGCTGAAATCAAAAGGCCGCGCCGTGCTAATCGCGACCGAGCCGGCGATGCCGCCCTCTTCATCCGCTGCAGTGGGTGATTTTTTTACCGTCACACTCTGGATGATTTCTGAAGCAAAAATATCAAATTCAACGTCGCGGCCACCGCTGCCGGACGCGGTCGCCAGATTGTTAATCGACACATGCGTAAAGTCAGACGGCAGGCTGCGCACATTGACTTTACTGCCAAGCCCCTTGTTGCGCTCAATAGTCACGCCCGGCATGCGCTGCAGCGCTTCGGCCAGGTTTTGCTCCGGGAAGTCGGCGATATCGGTCGCCACCACCGAGTCGGAAAAACCCAGATTCATTCTTTTCAGATCGACAGCTTTTTCCAGGCTTTTGCTGTAAGTGCCGCGCACAGAAATCACTTCCAGCTGGCTGTCAGACGCCTGCTGCGTAGCCGCAGCGCCTGGCGCAGTTTGCGCCTGCAAAGCCGGAGCGGCGAGCGCTGCGCCGATCAAAAGACCAAGCGTGGTGGGTTGAAAACGACGGGAAAGCGTCAAAGTGGCTGTTTTTTTCATGGTCCGACTCGTGTTGTGTTGCCAAGGGTTAAAACGGGGCAGCAAAGGCAGCCAGCCAATCAGGCTGCCGGCGGCGCTTTACCAAAACGCGGCCGAGTCTAAACAGCGAATATGACCGATTTGTGGCGAAAACAGCACCTGATCAAATAATCAGAAAATCTGCGGCAAAATGCAGATATCAGCGGCGAATAGCAGGATGTAACCGGTTTAGCAGCAAAACAGACCAAGCAAAAGCTACCGGTGGTAATAACAATCATAAAGCTGGAACATGCAGCGCATGCTGGCAGGGAAAAACACAGAAACTGAGGGTATCAGGCAAGCAAAAGGCGGCCCTGCGGCCGCCTTTTGTCCATCGAATGGCCGGCTGTTCAGCCCGGTTCAGACTTTAAACTGCACCACTAAATCGTGCAGATGCTCGGCGAGGCGCGCCAGTTCAGCACTGGCGGCCTGGGTTTCATGCGCGCCTTCAGCGGTCTGGCTGGACAAATCGCGGATATTAACCAGATTGCCGTCGACTTCACGCGCGACCGTTGCTTGTTCTTCGGCGGCGCTGGCGATGGTCAGGTTCTGGTCGCTGATTTGCGCAATCGCCTGCGCAATCAGCTGCAGCGCATCGCCGGCCTGACGGGCGATTTGCAGCGTCTGGCCTGCTCTTTCGCTGCTTTGGCTCATAGTGCTGACAGTGTTTTGCGTTTCCGCCTGCACCGCGCGCATCATCTGCTCAATTTCTTTGGTCGACTCCTGGGTACGGTGCGCCAGGGCCCGTACTTCGTCGGCGACCACGGCAAAACCGCGGCCGCTTTCGCCGGCCCGCGCCGCTTCAATAGCGGCGTTCAGCGCCAGCAGGTTGGTCTGGTCAGCGATAGCCCGGATCACATCCAGCACAGACCCAATCTGCTGCACCCGGCCGGCCAGCTGCTCAATGCCCTGACGCGCCTGCAACAGGTCGCTGTCGAGTGACTGAATCGACTCAATGGTGTGCGCCACCCGCTGCTGCCCCTGTCGGGCTTTTTCGTCAGCCTGCTCCGAGTTGTGCGAGGTAGCGGCGGCGTTGCGCGCCACTTCTTCAATGGCGGTGGTCAGCTCAGTCACTGCCGTCGCCGCCATTTCCAGCTCCAGACTTTGCTGATGCTGAGTGCGGGATGACTGTTCGGTCACAGTGCTGAGCTCTTCAGACGTTGCCGCCAGCTGTGAAGACGACTGATTGATATCTTTT